>CBFFLL010000226.1:0-4179 GCA_965642175.1 Candidatus Methanoperedens nitratireducens
TGGAAAGCAGGTAACTTTCTGGTACAAAGATTCAGAAACAAAACAGATAAAAACGTTAACTATGGATATATTTGAGTTCATTCGATTACGACCCTTTAATATGCCCAAATTGCAAGAATGAGATGGAACTCATTGGAATATGTTATGAAGGGACTGATAGTTATCCAACTGAAGAACCACCGCCAGTTAAACCTCCACCTGTTCACCAACTCAGCCAACAGGAACGTATGCAGTTAATCATTAAACTGATTATAGATAATCAGAATGGAAGGGGCGCCAGTATTGAAAATGTGGTCTCTGAAGCCGTTATGAAAGGAATTGATAGAGAAGTTGTGCTTGATAGTATTGAGCACCTTAAAACTCAGGGAAAAGCATACGAACCTAAAAATGGCGAAATAAAATATGTATTTTGATAACGGTTAGGCATTAAATTGCCCCGATAGGGGCTTTCTTGATAACCTCTTTTACCGGAACACCAGACAAACCGGCAGCCTTTTTGCAGTCCTCAAATTCCGCGGATATATTCAAAAGCACACCGTGCAAATCCCTTGCGATCTTTACCGCTATTGAAAATACCCTACCATTAATCTTTATTTCTACCTTATCCATCTCCCTCTGCGCAATCAGCCTGTGCTTCACAGGTATCACCCTTATCCCAAGCGAACCAGTCTCCTCGATCATTTTCCTTGCAAAAGCCTCTGAATCCTCAGGCTTTGCTATCACCTGAATAATACTGCCGCTTCGCCCTTTTTTCATGGTGGCAGGTATAATGGACACATCCCTTGCCCCTGCTACGAGAAGCTCATCTATCAGGTTCCCCAGCACCTGACCTGTTACATCATCCACGCTGGTCTCAAGCATCTCTATGCTGTCTGAGATAAGGGCATCGTCAATTTCACCTTCGATCACCCTCAGGACATTGAGAACAGCGCTGTCCATGGTTCCTGCCCCGTAGCCTATCCGTTTTGTTGTCATACAGGGATATACGCCCTTCTTGTTCATGAAATGAGCAAGCAGCGCCGCGCCGGTGGGTGTGAGAAATTCGCTTTCAACCGGGCCGGTTTTCCAGAAAAGAATATATATATCTAAGATACTACTTTACATTATGAAGTACAGAGTTTTAATAGAGGAGGACGAAGACGGAATTTTTATAGCAACTGCTCCTGAATTGCCTGGCTGCATTTCTCAAGGTAACACAAGAGATGAGGCAATAAATAATATAAAGGATGCTGTTCTCGGCTATTTAATAAGCCTGAAAAAACATAACGAGCCAATACCGCCTTCCATAACTGAAGAACTGGTCGAAGTAAATGCCTAAACTGCCTATTATTTCTGGTAAAGAAGCTATCAAAGTCTTATCTAAGATCGGCTACATAGTTGATCATCAGACTGGTAGTCACTTTATCCTCAGGCAAAAAGAATACCCTCATAGAAGGCTTACAGTTCCAAACCATAAAGAAATCGCAAAAGGGACTTTGAGAGGAATAATCAAACAATCTGGATTAAGTGTAGAGAATTTCATAGAACTTTTGTAGTGCAGAATCATAAATATTCATAAAAACCACTTCCTCGCCTCTTCCTCTGCTTTCCTGATAACATCCTTTACCGGAACACCTGACAAACTGGCAGCCTTTTTGCAGTCCTCAAATTCAGCCGATATATTCAAAAGCACACCACGTAAATCCCTTGCGATCTTTACCGCGATCGTGAACACCCTGCCATTTATCTTAATTTCTACCTTATCCATCTCCCTCTCTGCTATCAGCCTGTGCTTCACAGGTATTATCCTTATCCCAAGCGAACCTGTCTCCTCGATCATTTTCCTTGCAAGAGCATCTGAATCCTCAGGCTTTGCTATCACCTGAATGATGCTGCCGCTTCGCCCTTTTTTCATGGTGGCAGGTATAATGGATACGTCCCTTGCACCTTTTGCAAGAAGCTCATCTATCAGGTTCCCCAGCACCTGACCCGTAACATCGTCCACGTTCGTCTCAAGCATCTCTATGCTGTCTGAAATAAGGGCATCATCAATTTCACCTTCGATCACCCGCAGGACATTTGGAACAGCGCTCTCCATGCTTCCTGCCCCGTAACCTATTCTTTTTGCTGTCATCCCTGGACATGTGCCCTTCTCGTTCACGAAATGAGCAAGCAGCGCCGCGCCAGTGGGTGTGAGAAGCTCACCTTTGACCGGGCCAGACCGCCAGGGCAAAGAATATTCCTTTAAGATCTCAAGCGCGGCAGGCGCAGGCACAGGGAATTTCCCGTGCGAGAACTCGATGAATCCCTCGCCCACAGATATGGGGGTGCAGTAAATCCTGTGATCCTTAAGACCGAGGTCATGAAATGCAGTACACGCTCCCACGATATCCGCGATCGCGTCCTCCTGCCCGAGTTCATGGAAATGGAGTTTTTCGATCAGTACGCCATGCACTCTTGACTCCGCGCTGCCGAGTATGTTAAAGACCGAGACCGCATCCGAGATGACCTCTTCTGGAAGAGATAGGGAACTGATACGCCCGATGATCTCGGAAAGTTTCAGGCTCCCGTCTTTTTTCGTGAAAACATTGACTGCGGTTGCAGCGATGTCTTTCTTGGTTGTTCTGGTAACTTCGACCTTAACATCTGCGGCGGTTTCCATTGCATACTTAACCTTATCTGCATCTGCCCCCAGGTCGATAAGGCATGCTGTGGTCATATCGCCTGACGCGCCGGAAAAAGGGTCAAAAAGTATCGCTTTCATCGAACTAATCTTATATATTATTCGTATTTATAAAGACTTTCTTGATTTCACGGATCCGCGCATATCCGTGTCGACTGTCACGCCAGTCGATTGCGTGCACACATATGCCAGTGCGCTGGCATACGTGGACGTGTACTCCGTGCAATCCGCGTTCTATTTAATTTTTTTTCTTAACCGATGACGAATGAAATGGTTTTTGCCCTTCTAACTCAACTCTTCCCTTCTTATTTTTTCAATGATGCGTTCCCTTAGCGCGACAAGTTCCCTGCTGAACTCAACAGGATATACCGCTGCGCCGTCAAGTTTCCTGTAAATGTCAGGCAAATTCGAGAGATTCTCACCTGTCCTCTGTCTGATCTTCTCAAGTGAAGGCCTTTTGCATACGATACTCCCTCTTTTTTCAAGTTCTTTTCCTACTATAACTGCTTTTTTTGCGCCTTCTATGCTGTTATATGTGTCAATGAGAAAGAAGCACCGTTTTGGGAATGCTTCTGCATAGGCGCGGTAGGAATCAATCTCGTGGTCAAAGCTCGTTACGAAGGAGTGCGCCATGGTTCCGGAAACAGGTATGCCATGGATCTTTCCCGCAAGCACATTGGACGTGGAGGCACATCCTCCGATATAGGTAGAGCGCGTGGCTTCAAGATGCCCGTCGCCCTGAGCGCGGCGAAGGCCAAATTCAGCTATCGAACGCCCCCGTGCAGCATACACGACCCGCGAGGCTTTCGTTGCGATAAGGGTTGAGAAGTTCATTTTGTTAAGGAGATAGGTCTCGATGAGCTGCGCTTCCATTATGGGCGCAGTTACTCTGATCATCGGTTCAAGCGGGAATGCGACGCTACCCTCATGCATGGCAAAGATGTCGCCAGTGAACCGAAAATCGCGAAGGTGCTCGAGGAAATCTTCATCGAAACCCTGACTTTGCAGGTATTCGATATCGTCATCTTCAAAGCGCAGGCTTTCGATGTAGTCCAGAACATAATTTAATCCCGCTGTCACAAGATATGAGCCGAAAGGGATCTTCCTAACGAAATAATCGAAAGTGGCTTCAGGATTGTGTCCTGACTTCCAATAAGCCTGCATCATGGTAAGCTGGTAAAGGTCGGTTCTGAGGGCTTCTGACATTGGTTAATATTGGGAGTTTTTGAAGGTTAAATGTATGCATGTTAAAAAATCAGTTTGTCTTCTTAAATCCCCTGCACACCTCAAAAAAGTTCATGAGCAGGTCGTTCCCACGCTCGGTATGCGAGACCTCAGGATGCCACTGCACACCATATAGCGGTTTTGTCTTATGTTTCATCGCCTCTGTCTCGCTTATGCGGGATCGCGCAAGCCTTATGAAATCGGGAGGCAGTGCGCATACCTCGTCTGCATGGGATGCCCAGACGCTTGTTTTTGGACCAAGACCTTTTAAGATATCGTCTTCCTCAATGATC
>CBFFLL010000227.1:0-4122 GCA_965642175.1 Candidatus Methanoperedens nitratireducens
ACAGGATAGACGGCGTACCGATAACGCTGCGAACCAGCGGGTACAAGGAAGAACTCCTAAATACTATGTTCTGGCTTGAGAAGCAGATAAAGCATGTATTCGGGGAGATGAACAAGGAGGGGTTGAATGACACGATTTTCTATTTCAGGAACAACCGGATACTTATAACGCCATCCTCGAGCTCTACCGTGCTTGTGACCATAACAACTGAGGAGGCGAATCAGCAATTGGTCTCAATGGAAACGCTTCGTGCAACCAGGATAATTGAAAAGTGTGTGGCATAGAGTTCAATACATCGGAATATAATGGGACCTGGTTTTTCATCTTCTGGTGCGATTTTTGATTATTATAATCATAATATTTTAGAAAACTATATGTTCTTACACGTTGTAAATAAACAACATTAGTTATTGTAATAAAAAATTGCGGCAGGGATTAGTAAAATGATGAAATCTGTTGCGCTGTTCAGCAATAAAAAAGATTCTAAAGATGCAGCACGGCATATTATAGAGCAGGCAAGGTCGCGCCTGGATTTTGAGCCTGACCTTGCCCTGTTCTATTCAACGCTGAAATATAACGGTAAATACCAGTCCATGCTGGATATCTTCCATGATGCCTCGGTGGATGGCATGATATATCCAGAAGACATGCGTACTGACGGGGCAGCGCTGGTGCTGTGCAAGGATGATGATGCAGAAATACGAGTTGATGGTATCAATGAAAAGGGTGCAGTGGAGTCTGCACAGAAACTTGCGAAAAGGGTGAAATGTGATAATGGGGCTATTGTGCTGCACTTTCCACTGGTGCATGTGCCAAATGTTCTAAAATCTGCAGAATTTTTTGCAAAAGGATTTTACTATAGTAAACAATGCAAAGGTGCCAACCAAGAAAAACAAAAAGAATTTGCTCAAAAATTTGCAGACTATTGCGACAGGGAAAATATATTCTACCTGCCTCCAACGATTTTAAACATATTCGCCAAGAAAACAGACTACAAAATCCCCATAACAGGTATAAATGTTATGCATACGCAGGTAAGATTCAATATTCCCAGCATATTCAGTAACTTTGAGGATATTGGCGGGGGAATTGCGGCTTTGACAATAGAGAAAGAAGGGATAAATGCTGTTTATGATGATATCTTTCCTGACAAAGGGAAAAACTCTGAAGAAACACAGAATATCGTGAATGATAAATTTACAGTTATCAAGAAATTTAACGCAAATTTTAAAAAAAATATACTGGTTTCTCTGGACGGTATGCCTCCAGTCCAGGCAGTAAATGATCTGATATATGTATCTGAGCAAAAAAAAGACGAGTTGTTAGGACATCTTGATAAAGGAGATTACAAAATTTACATGCCATATGAACTTTTATTTTTTAATAAAAAAACAAATGGAGTGTTCGTTCTCGGAATTGGATCATACTATCCTTTTGAGTTGTTTCCTTTTTTTATGGATGTTTCAGATTATTCAGAAGATGTTGCCCTTGCATACGCTTTGGTGGATGATAAATTCGATGCTTTTATTTCTTGTATAAAAAACTTAAAATATAATAATGGCAGTTTTGTTTATTTCTGTATAGATGTGGGGGTTGTAGCAGCGTTCGGTGAGAAGGCTTTTGAATATAATGATGAAGCAAAAAAAATATTAGGTACAAATTATTTTGGAATTCTATCTTTTACTCCTTCAGCGTATATTCCACCTGGATTCCAGTCAAGAAATTATTTTTCAGAATCTTTCAACAATACCTTTTTTATGAGTGCTGGGACAAACACTTGTTTAGAGATTTAAAGAAAAGCGCTTAGTCCCATAATTATTATAGACGCATAGACTGAATTACTCATACCTTTGAGTGCCTTTAAATCCCCCGGGTCTAATGTCCAGTTTTTCCTGTACATGTGAAAAAATGTATTTTTGAAAAAATAAACGAATGGTATCGCAATTACTAAAATACCTGTACCAAAGAAGTTTACAGTAATTGGATTCAACATGATTAAATAATACATCATTGTGAGGTAACAGGAATATCGTATGAGCCGGGAGGGAAAGAAAACCACCCCAAATGTTCTCAAGCCCGCTTCTCTGTCGCCGGAAATATCCTTTAGATCTTTTAATAGCAATCCAGATATGCTGACAAAAAAGAAAGCTACTGCGATTATTATGCCTGTTGCATTTAAATCAGAATATACGGACCATATACATAAAACATACATAGGCCATGCAGTAGCATAGGTAATTAACTCCCCCATATAATGATCTTTCAGTCTAAAGCCAAATACTTTTTTAAGGATTAAATTATCGGAATACCACCATGTAACAAGAGACCATATAATAAAAAACAAGTAAATTGGCCTTTCAAGTAAAATTGATAAAAAATAAGCAAAGAGGAGGGAAGATGCATAGAGCAATATCGAGATAAAAATAGCTACTTTTTGCATTGAGGCGTCCTGCGTTAAAATCGTTTTTTTGCCCTGGGCCATGTCTTCCTTTAAATCATTACAATGGTTCCATAAGTTAGCACCGAAGTTTGAAAACAGTGAAACCGCTATCCCTGCAAATAGAATAGGAATATCAAAAATATATAGCTCTTTGCGGGAAATTAAAAAAAGGGATATTGCGAGGAGAGGGAATGGTGAAATAATGGAAGCTGGAGTGTTGCACAACCTTAAAAGCTCAACTGTTTTTCTCCAGCACATTTTAAGATTGTTTTTTAGCCAGCACATAGTCGCACTTTCTTGAACATCTCTTCCGCAATCTTCTCTTCTTCTTTTCTCTTATTATCCTGTTTCTCTGTCTTCATATTATATCACCTATTTATTAATGCTTATGATAAGCATTATCACATATACTGGCAGAAATCATAAATCAATAGGAAAAATAATTTAGAAACTATGTTTAGGCATATTTATAATATTATACCGTCATAAAATAACAGCATGTCAGAGTTAGGAGAAAAAGCAGACCGGATACTTGAGCTTTTAAGCAAACAGAATACATTGACGGTAGATGAACTAAAAGAAAAGATATCCCTTGAGGACACGTCACTCCTCAATTTCATGCACCAGGGAGAACTTATCGAGTTAAAAAAAGAAGATGTCAGGATAACCGGGTTCGGCTATAAGATCCTAACTGTAGAGTAAGTTCCTTGGCTTTCTGCAAAAAGATCTTTCCTTTATCCGTGGTTTTGTATTTATTCACCGTATTCTCAACAAATCCCTGTTTTTGCAGCAGATCCAGGTATTTTTCTGCCAGCTTAAAATTCAGGTTCGTTTTATAGACGACTGCTGTTTTATTGACACCCATGACGGCAACTTCTAAAACGTCTATGATGATGTCCATCCTGCTTCTACGCATATTACACCGATCCAATTACACAACTCGCTATTGGTATTTATATTTTGCCTATTAAATTGATTATTATGAGTATAATCCTGGAAAACGGCAAATTAACTGAAAAGTCCCTCAACAGCAGGAAGTGCCGATGCTAATGCAAAGATCACAACCTTGTCGTCAGGAAGGATGGTGTGGCTTCCACCCGGTATTATTACCTCTGTGTTCCTCACGATCGCGCTCACAATGGCGCCACGTGGGAAATGCACGTCCTTGAGTTTCTTATTGATGATCTTTGAGCCCTGTTTTGCAGTCAGTTCAATGATCTTTCCCTTCTCCCCTTCGATGGTAACAAGGGAGTCTATTCCTATTCCCATGGTGAACTTTAAGACCTCATTCACCGTAGCCTGTATAGGACTGATAGCCACGTCAACTCCAACTATCTCGAACAATTCCGCATAGTCCGGGCGGTCTGCCCTTGCAATTACCTTTTTCGCCCCAAGCCTCTTTGCAAGAAGCGCGCATATCAGGTTCTTTTCATCGCTGTTCGTGACCGCTATTACCGCATCCATCGAGCCAATGTTCTCTTCTTTCATCAGGGAGATATCAGTTCCGTCACCATTTATTACAAGGACGTTCGGAAGAACCTGTGCAAGTTCTTCACTCCTTTTTATATCTATTTCAAGCAAAGTCAGCTTAGAATTTCCCTTATTAAGGAGTTTAACAAGGTAATATCCAACTTTACCTCCCCCGACTACCGCTATTTTCCCGGAGTTCTTCCTGGTCTCCT
>CBFFLL010000228.1:0-4119 GCA_965642175.1 Candidatus Methanoperedens nitratireducens
TGAGTTTCACAGTTAGTGATTGCTGTCTTGTGACACGAACGTTTGTACTACCCCAAGCTGCCGGCTCAGCTTGGAAACCTGCAAAGAGGAACCATAAATGCTGAAACTGAACCATTTTAGAGAAAGAGATTGATTATGAAATATTACAATTTATATGGGTAGACTAACGTAAAAAATGGAGGATTTATATAAAGGCTCAGGCGGCTTAAGAGGGTCAAGTGACATAAAAAATAGTCTTAAAATTTTTTCCAAAACTTTATCAAACAATAATTTGATTATCAATTTATTTGATGGCTATCACTGATCTACTTACAAACCAAATTGTTTATGATATTGTATTTAATTTAATAAAGTTCATCCTGATATTGATCGGAGTGATATTTTTTATCAAAATATTGCTGAAATTCATCATTAAAAATTTAAAACTTGCACAGGATCATAAATTAATAAATAAGACATTATTCCAACTTTTTCAACATGTAGTTGTGGCTGTTCTTTATTTTTTTGGATTGGTGATAGTATTATCCAGCATCCCCCCGCTCAGCAGCGCTGCAATAGCATTAATAACTGGCGCCGGTCTTGTAGGCATTATAGTGGGACTGGCTGCCCAGGCTGCAATCGGAAATATCATTTCAGGAATTTCAATTGCTTTTTTTCGACCTTTTGAGGTAGGGGATTACATAACCATTAACAATGAATATGGAAAAGTAACCGACCTTGGCCTGCGGCATACTGTGATCTCCACATGGGACAACCGCCGCCTGGTAATTCCAAATTCTGTTATCAGTGAAGAATCTATCATTAATTGGACTATGGAAGATCACACAATAATATGGCCAGTAAACATAGGGATAAGCTATGATTCAGATATCGATCTTGCCCGCTCTATTATGTTAGATGAAGCAAGAAAACACCTCAGTGTCATGAAATTTGATGAATTGCATCCGGTTCATCCTGAAATAAAAGAAGGGGATGAGATCAAAGTTTTTGTTTCAGAGTTAAAAGAGTTTTCAGTTAATATGAGGCTACTTATCTGGGTTGGTCACCGAAACCGTGCATTTTCCACGGAATGCGACCTTATTGAAACGATCAAGAAAAGATTTGACAGAGAAGTTGCACTTGAAATGGTATGTACATATCAGTTCAGCTGGAGAATTAAGCAATCTTTCCCGCAACAAAAAAATGAATATTATAAAGTTTATACGCAGTTCTAACGGGATCGCTATCTAAAAACAATAACCAGAGCCGATATAATCAACCATCGCCCATATCTCATATAATTGTTTCCATAAATGAACTGTGAACGATTATTTTGTATTTGGTTAGGGCTTACGATAGCATTAATTCGGAAAGCAAACTATCTATTTATATAAAAAGATATATCAATTATCGAAGCCAATGAGAGGCGCGCACGGAAAACAGTTTAGAAACTAAGTTTTAGTTTTATGTTCACACGTTCTTCACAAATTGATTTATATCGTAGAAACGACATACAAAATTTTTGAAAAAAAAATCACTGCTCTTATTTGCAACTGTGTGCAATTTTCGCAGGTGTATACAACTATAAAAAGTGGAGCCCAAAAACCCCGAAAACGTCCAAACTTTCAAAGTAGTATAGAGGTTTTTATCGTGAATCTTGATATCAAAAAGTTAAATAATTTAAAAATCGGGAACAAGCTGTTGCTAACAATAATTTTTGTCATGCTTATTCCACTGGTTGCCCTTAGCATAATGAGTAATAACCTCATAGATGAAGGGATCACAGGACAGGCACAGACAAAGATAATTGGAGACCTGGGAGCTTCCCATGAAATCTACAAAAGCATGGAAGAAAAACTTCAGATAACTGCATTCTCCATAGCCAGCAATGCTGATGTGGCCAAAGACGTTATGAGTTCATCCAATTCAAATACCCTCATATACATACAATCGCTGAAGAGCCAGTATCCCATAATAAGCACAATTGTTGTGACTGATGCTTCAGGTAAAGTCATTGCAAGAAGTAACGATCCCGGACAGATTGGAACAAACCTCGCCTCTGACCCCTTTGTATCCGCCGCACTGAATGGAAAAGGGATTGCAGGGACCGCGATCATTCCTGAAGGTGAACTTTCCCTTGATAAACTGGATACACAGGCGAGGCTTGATATTCTACCCACTGAGAATGCCATGCCTTCGGACAGGAAGGTTGAGACCTCAGGCATGATGATCAAAGTATCAAGCCCTATCTATTATAATGGAAAAATCGCCGGAAGTGTTGTAGTGGGGCATCTCATCAACCGGGATTTTACCATAGTTGACAACACTAAGAATGCTGTAAAGGTTGAAACTGCCACGATATTCATGAACGACCTGCGCATCTCAACGAACGTAATGAAACTGGATGGCAACAGGGCGATCGGCACAAGGGTCTCTATACCTGTTTATAACGCAGTACTGAAAGAAGGAAAGACATATTTCGGAAGGGCGTTCGTGGTGAACGGCTGGTATATTACGGCTTATGAGCCGATATACGATATTAATGAAAAGATAATAGGTATACTTTACGTCGGAACCCCTGAGGCTCCATTTGTTGAACTTAAGAACAATGCTCTGAATAATATTGTTTTGCTCGGCGCATTCAGTCTTATTTTCGCCATAATAGTAAGCATGTTCCTATCCGGCAGATTAATGAAACCGATCGAAAGGCTTTTGAGCGCTGCGAATGAGATTGGAAATGGCGACCTGACCAAAGTTTTGACGGTAGAATCCAATGATGAGATCGGCTCACTTGCTTCCAATTTCAATAAAATGGTAATGAACCTGAGAAATCTCATCGAGAAGGTGCAGGGCTCTTCTCTCCGCGTGGCTTCCACAGCCCGTGAAATTTCAACTTCAAGCGAGCAGATGAAAGCCTCAACAGACCAGATAACAAGCACCACGCAGGATATTGCTGCCGGCGTAAGCCAGCAGTCCGCCAAAATGACAGAAATAAGCCGCGCCATGAGAGAGATGTCAGGGAGCGTCCAGCAGGTAGCTACGAACGCCCAGAAAGCATCAGAAGGCGCAACCGGAGCAGCCAAAAGCGCCCAAGATGTCGGGAAGATATCCAGCTCGGTTTCAGTAAAGATGTTAGATATAAAGTCCGCAGTCAGCAACTCATCCGATGTAATAAAAGATCTTAACAACAAATCCCAGAAGATAGGTGAAATAATTGGTGTCATAACCAACATTGCAGACCAGACTAACCTTCTTGCCCTGAACGCGGCAATTGAGGCTGCCCGCGCTGGCGAGCACGGCAGGGGCTTTGCAGTGGTCGCTGATGAGGTGCGTAAACTTGCCGAAGAATCAAGGAACGCATCAAGCCAGATAACTTCGCTCATAAAAGAGATCCAGATGGGCACTCAAAATGCAGTGGAAAGCATGAATCAGGGTACAAAGTCAGTGAGTGAAGGCTCAAAGACAATAGATGAAGCATTAAATGCCATCAACCAAATTGTGGATGCTGCAGGAGGCGTGGCGACAATGGTCCAGGAGATAGCGGCTGCTGCTGAACAACAGTCCGCGTCGGTTGAAGAGGTCACAGCTTCTGTGGATGAAGTATCTGCCATAAGCCGGGAATCCGCAGCAGGAACACAGGAGGCCTCAGCTGCTGCTGAAGAGCAAGCGGCATCTATGGACCAGCTTGTGAACGCTGCGCAGCAGATGGCAGACCTTGCAAATGAATTGCAGACAGAAGTAGCAAAGTTCAATCTTGGGGAGGATAATGCCTATTCCTTCAGGTAAACGCAGGCTTCTGTAAAACATGTGCCTCATACGGCTGAAAAGACTAAACCAGTAAAGCATGATGAGATGTTAAAATCCCCGCATAGTTCCAATAAAACGATTAAAAAACCGCTCTTTCATGCAAATGAACTCAAACCGGAATAGTGTGATATCATGGCAGAAGCTGCAAAATTAGTAAACCAGGAACTCCAGCTCGTTGTCTTCAGGTTAGGCGACGAGGAGTTCGGGGTCGAAATAGGAAATGTGCAGGAGATCATCCGCCTGACCAGTATCACAAGGATACCGCAGGCAGGCGACTATATTAATGGTATAATCAACCTGCGCGGCAGGATCATTGTAGTGATAAACCTCAAT
>CBFFLL010000229.1:0-4105 GCA_965642175.1 Candidatus Methanoperedens nitratireducens
AAGCATGGATCCCGGGCCCAGATGGAACTGTTCTCGAATTTAGCCCGGTATGGTATTCCAGTACTGGAAGACTGAAGAGATTCAGAAGTTTGAGCGAGAAGTTTACATTTCCGCCTGGTATCGGGCTGCCAGGGCGCATCTGGTTAGCGAATCAGCCCGAGTGGATTCCTGATGTCTCGATGAGTCCAGAAACAGTTTTTCCCCGTGTTCAGATCGTAAAGGAAGCCGGGCTTAAAGCCAGTCTGGGAGTTCCGATTATTGCCGAGGGGGGAGTAATGGCCGTTCTCCTGTTTTTCATGCTGGGATCCCGTGAGAAGGACAAACAACTGGTTGATATAGTTTCAGCAGTCGCGACTCACCTGGGTTCGGTGATCCAGCGCAAGAAGAATGAAAAAGAGCTTCAAGAAGAGCGTGATAATGCACAAAGGTATCTTGACATTGCCAAAGTTATTATTATAGTTATTGATGCTGATCAAAAAGTATCTCTCATAAATAAAAGGGGCTGTGAAATTTTAGAGTATGAAGAAAATGAAATTGTGGGCAGAAATTGGTTTGATAATTTCCTTCCGATAAGAGTTAAGGATGAAGTTAAAGCTGTTTTCGAGAAGTCGATGGCCAAAGAGCCGATCAAATATTTTGAGAATCCTGTTCTGACAAAGAGCGGTGGGGAAAAGATCGTTGCATGGCACAATACCCCATTGAAGAATGACAAAGGAAATATTATTAGTACCTTAAGTTCTGGAGAGGATATCACTGAGCGTAAGCATGCTGAAGAAGAGCTTCACAAAGCTGAGGCTAAATATCGCAGCATTTTTGAAAATGCAATAGAAGGTATTTATCAGACTACGCTTGATGGTCGTATAGTGTCCGCAAATCCTGCATTTGCGCTCACGTTGGGCTATACATCGCCTCAAGAAATTATTTCTGAAGTTACTAACGTTCGGAAACTTTATGTTGACCCGAGCCGCCGGGATGAACTCATTCGCTTTATACAGGAACAGGGATTTGTCGAGAATTTTGAAGTTCAGTTTTACCGTAAAAATGGCAAAATTTTATGGTTTTTATTGAATACCCGCATATTGCAGAATTCTAGTGGCATTGTGTGTCTTGAGGGCACGGCGACCGACATCACAGATAGCAAACTCGCTGGGGAAGAAATACTGAAGCTCAACAAAGAACTTGAACAACATATAGTCCAGCTTGGAGAAGCCAACAAAGAGCTTGAAGCTTTTTCATATTCTGTCTCCCACGACCTGCGGGCACCACTGCGGGCTATTGATGGCTTTTCCAATATATTGTTGAAAAAACACGCAGATAAACTTGATGATGAAGGCAAACGTATGCTGAATATCATTCGGATCAATACGCTGAAAATGGGAGAACTTATTGAGAATCTTCTTACCCTCTCCCGTTTAGGACGCAAGGAAATGGCATTATCGGATATCGACCTGTGTGAACTTGCAAAAGACGTATATGAAGAACTCAGAGCAACTGTTCCAGGGCGGGCGTTACAATTCAACATTAAAATGCTTCCTGCGGCTATTGGAGACATAAAATTGATCCGTCAGGTCTTTGTTAATCTCTTATCCAATGCAATAAAATTCACAAGATCAAGAGAAATCGCGGTTATTGAGGTTGAAGGCTGGATTGAAAAAAATGAGAACATCTATTATGTTAAAGACAACGGAGTTGGATTTGATATGCAGTATTCAGATCAATTATTTGGAGTATTTCAAAGATTACATAATGAGAAGGAATTTGAGGGCACAGGCATTGGGCTTGCCATTATCCAGCGCATTATTCACAGGCATGCTGGAAGAGTGTGGGCTGAGGGAAAAATCGATGAGGGGGCTACCTTTTATTTTACACTGCCAATAAAGGAGAGAAAATATGACGGATTTAAATGAGGTTGAAATACTTCTGGTTGAAGACAATCCATATGATGTGGAACTCACGCTTACAGCGCTTAAGGAAAATAACCTGACCAACAGGGTTCATGTTTTGAATGATGGGGCTGAGGCACTGGAGTTTATTTTCGCCACAGGCGCCCATGCGCAAAGGAACATCAAGAACGTTCCAAATGTGGTACTTCTTGACCTGAAGCTTCCCAAAGTAAATGGGCTTGAGGTTCTGCGCAGAATAAAATCTGACGAACGGACAAAAAGAATTCCTGTTGTTGTGTTGACATCCTCCCAGGAAGAGCGTGATGTTGTGGAGAGTTATAACCTGGGCGTCAATAGTTACATCATCAAACCTATTGATTTTAATAAGTTTATTGATGCTGTCGCTAAACTGAGTTTATATTGGGTATTGCTGAATAGACCACCGCATTGAATAAAGGAACAATGAAAAAAGAACTTCACATTCTGATACTTGAAGACAATTCCGCAGATGCCGAGTTGATGGAGCATGAACTCCATGAAGCAGGAATAGTTTTCTCTGCAAAACGGGTTGAGACGAAAGATTCCTTTATAAAAGAACTTGATAACTTTACACCTGATATTATTATCACGGACTATAAGCTTCCCTCCTTTAATGGTTCTTCTGCACTCGCAATTGCAAAGGCAGAATGCCCGGATGTGCCAGTGATCTTCGTTACTGGAGCACTTGGCGAAGAAATGGCGGTTGAGATCCTCAAGAAAGGAGCAACAGATTATATTCTTAAACATCAGTTATCGCATCTTGCACCAGCAGCACTGCGAGCATTACGGGAAGTAGAGGAGCGGGTAGAGCGTAAGCGAGCGGATGAAGCTCTTAGAGAAAGCGAGCGGAAATATCATACACTTGCCGAACTATCACCTGTGGGAATATTCCGCACGGATGCTGAAGGTGATTGTACTTATATAAACGAACGATGGCAGGAGATTTCGGGACTCACACTGGAAGAAGCACTTGGAAAAGGTTGGCTACAGAGCTTACATCCGGATGATCGAAATCGAATCTCGCAGGAGTGGAAGCAGGCAGCAAGAGAGCGCCGACCATTTAGATCGGAGTATCGTTTTCGCAATCATAATGGTACAACGACCTGGGTATTGGGTCAGGCAATAATCGAGCGGACCAATTCTGAGGGAGTTGCTGGCTACATCGGAACGATCACTGACATCACCGAGCGCAAGCATGCTGAGGAGCAGCTCAAAGAATCTCTTAAAGAAAAAGAGATCCTTTTACAGGAGATTCATCATCGGGTTAAGAACAATATGCAGGTCATCTCCAGTTTGCTAATGCTTCAGGAAGAGTTGAGTGAGGATGAAAAAGTTATTGAAATGCTTAAAGATAGCCAGAATAGAATAATATCGATGGCTCTTATTCATGAAAAACTTTATCGATCAGAAAACTTATCGAAAATTGATCTTAAAGAATATATTGATGACTTAGTAAGCGGCTTGTTTCAGTCTTATGGAATTAGTGAAGACAAAGTTGCACTAAATATAAATGCAGAAAATGTTTTGCTGGGAATTGATTCTGCTATTCCATGCGGATTGATAATTAACGAACTGGTTTCCAATTCTTTAAAACATGCATTTCCAGAAGACGGAAGCGGTGAAATTAATATATTCATTCATTCAACAGATGAAGATATGATTGAACTTTTGATCGACGATAATGGTGTTGGCATTCCAAAAGATCTGGATTTCAGAAAAACTGAATCGTTGGGTCTTCGCATAGTTAAGGTGTTAGTCGAAAAACAACTTCATGGTGGGATAACACTGAATCGAGACAAAGGAACCGAGTTTAAGATTAAATTTAGGGGGATGAAGTGATGGTAGAAACGCAGATATTGGTGGTTGAAGATGAAGCTATTGTTGCAGAAGCTTTACGAAGAAAGTTGCAAAAGCTGGGGTATGTAGTTCCCTCAACAGCATCGAGAGGTGAGGAGGCTATTGAAATGGTTGAAGAGAATAATCCGGATTTAGTGCTCATGGATATTGTACTTCAAGGTGAAATGGACGGGATTGAAGCTGCAGAGCAGATACGCACACGCTTTAATATCCCTGTTGTGTATCTTACCGCTTATTCTGATGATAAAACGCTGTTGCGGGCAAAGATAACAGAACCGTTTGGGTATATCATTAAACCATTCAAAGAAAGAGAATTGCAGGTTGCT
>CBFFLL010000230.1:0-3157 GCA_965642175.1 Candidatus Methanoperedens nitratireducens
CATGCAAAGCAAGATCCTCTATTAGATTCCCTATTGTATCTCTGTGGTGGCCAGTTATTCGTTCAATCGATCTGATACCATTTTTCTCAACAAGGTGTTTACAGATGTTGATTATCTCAGGTTTCGAAAGATGTTTATGATATAATGGAGTTCCCTTAGTCTCCATGAAAAAGGTGTTGCAGTGATGACAATAATATCTTTGATGACCTGTTATGTACTTACCACGTTTGATTATATCTTTATCTTCTTCTTTTAGATAATACTTGCATTTCTCATTCTGACATATTACGTTGATTTCTCCACGGGGTCGAACCATATTTATCACAAATATGGTATATGATTCTAAAGTATATTAAGTATCGTAATTCAGGACATTGCCAAAAAAGTAGGATAAATGATAAAAATCAAGAGTTAGTTTTAGCTACCTCTTGAATGTGGGTTATAATTTTCGATGCGGATGACCCACAGAAATTCAAAGATAAATATGAGAGAGCACAAGGCCATACAAAGAATATTAAAACTCCTGTGTATATTGTTCTTGCAGAATACGAAATCGAAGAGTGGATATGCATCAGTAAGGATTTGAAATGGAAGCACTCAAAGCCTTCTGAGGAACTGAAACGCAATTTTGGATATGAAAAACACAAACTCCCAAAGTACGCAAACGAACTGGATTTCAATAAGCTTCAAAAGAATTGCAACTCCTTTAAGGCATTCCTTAATGCTTTGATACCATAACTGACTTCTCAACCAAACCAATGAGGGGAATCAATCCAACCGCCCTCCATGCAATCCTGAATTACATTTCCTCAAGCATCGTAAATCCATAGAACAGCTTTTTTTCAACATCATCCAGACCTTCGAGGTCATCCTGTTCTATTGTAACCCCGTTCGCGGCGATCAGACTCCCATCCGCCTTTGAAGTTTCATGCAGTATTACTGAGTCTGCCGTGATCTTGCCAAGTATCTTGCAGTTCCTGCCGATCCTCACCCTTTCCCTTGAATCAAGATTTCCATGAATGGTGCATCCCGACCCTATAACAATGCCGCCTGTGGTGCGTACGCTGCCGAACAGCGTGATGTGGTTCCCCATGGACATGGAACGGGCGCGGATATTGCCGAGCAGGCGGCAGTGGTTCCCGATCACAGCGCGCGAGGTCGTCTTCAACATCTCAAGGTCCATCCTTGTCCTGTTTGGGATTGACATAACCCTGCTTGCAGGAGCATCCTCTGAAAACAGATCCTCAAGCGCTTTTTCGACCTCCTCTTCATTCCCCATTTGCAAAAGAGCCATCATATAGAAGAAAATAAACATTAAAATTGGAAGAGGGTTTCTTACGATTATCCAGCCCTTTACATCGTAACCCCCGTCTATTTTAACATTGTTACCGACATCAAGACTGCCAGCGGCATGGAGCTTTCCTTTGATATTTACAAATTCTCCAAGATAGGCGTCCGTCTTTGTCCTGACGTCCCCTGTTATCTCAGACCAAAGGTCTATTCTCACATCGTTCTCAGAGAGAATGTTTCCGTTTATCTTCACATGCTCGCCTGCTACAACACTATTTCCAATCAGTCCGAAGCCCAGCTCTGAATAGTTCCCTACCAGAATGTCACCGTCAACTATGATCGAATGTTCCTCCATCACAGTATAGTCCGGTATTATCAGTCCCTTCAGTTCAGTAATATCAATGTCTCCACTTCATTATAGTTGCAGGGTTACATAAATCTTAATATCATTCAGTGCGTTGAAGTTGCTATGTGCGAGCTAAAGATAATCTTCAAAGGAAGTGTCATAATGGAAGACGTGGTGCGAATAAAAGCTGACGGGGATTCAATCAAACTTTTCGGAATGCTTGGAGAGGAAAAAACGGTTTCCGGCAGGATAATGGATGTCAACCTGACAAAACAGGAAGCAATAATTGACGGTTGAATAATCTGACGGCAGGAATATAATGACAGCGAAAATTGCAATAAATGGCTATGGAACGATAGGAAAACGCGTGGCTGATGCGGTAGCAGCGCAGGATGACATGGAAATAGCCGGTGTCGTGAAAACCCGCCCGAGCTTTGAAGCAAAAATGGCGCTTGAAAAGGGATATGAACTCTATGCAGCTTCAAAAAAGAATCTTGATGATTTCAGGAAATCAAAGATCGAGGTCAGCGGCACGCTTGAGGAACTGCTGAAAAAAGCTGATATCGTGATAGACGCCACGCCGGGTGATACAGGAGATGAATACAAGAAGCTGTATGAAAAACACGGGGTCAAAGCCATCTGGCAGGGTGGGGAAGAGCATGAACTTACCGGATTCTCGTTCAATTCTGAAGCCAATTACAATAACGCACTGGGCAGGCAATTTGCCAGGGTGGTTTCATGTAATACCACCGGGCTTGTGAGGGTGCTATATGCTCTTGATTCCGCATACGGCGTTAGGAAAGCGCGCGTAACTTTAATGAGACGTGCCGCAGATCCAGGGGACATAAAAACCGGGCCGATCAACGCGCTTATCCCTGATCCCATCAAACTTCCGTCCCACCACGGGCCAGATGTAAATTCCATTCTTCCGGGCATCGATATCACCACCATGGCTGTAAAGACATCTACCACCCTCATGCACCTTCACGCCCTGAACATCGAACTGAAAAAAACATGCAGCGAAGATGAGATAATAAATCTCTTTGGGACAAGGCCCCGCATCAGGCTCGTGAGCAGTAAAGACCGGATAAAATCCACAGCAGAAGCGATGGAATTAGCTAAAGACCTGGGTAGACCCAGGGGCGATATGTGGGAGAACGTAGTGTGGAAGGACTCGATCGCTATCAACAAAGGAGAACTTTATTTCTTCCAGGCGATACACCAGGAATCCGATGTTGTCCCTGAGAACGTGGATGCCATACGCGCGCTTTTGGAACTTGAAAAAGACGGAATGCGCTCAATAAAGAAAACGAATACAGCCCTTGGGTTGACTACATCGTAAAATTATTACGTAACATTTAATAAGGTTCGAAACAACTTCACATATTATGAATAAATTATCTTCAGCCTGTATTTGCGCTATCGTTCTGCTGATACTGGCTGGTGGGGTCAATGCAATTTCCGTAGAGAACGTAAAGAAACTCGATATACCTGAAACAGAACTGTGGGATGTCGTACTCA
>CBFFLL010000230.1:3167-4090 GCA_965642175.1 Candidatus Methanoperedens nitratireducens
GGATGGAACGCAATTAGCGTATATTGCCTATGATGATGTGCGTTTACAGCAGGTATTTGTGATAAATGTCGATGGAACAGGCAGGAAAAAGCTGACAGAAAATCCAAATAAAAAATGGGAACTTGCATGGGGAAAAGAAAAGATCGCCTATGTCTCTTTTGGAAAAGATGGACTGGAAAAGATATTCTTAATAAACCCGGACGGGACGGGGGACACTCAGCTAATTGATGACAATACAAGGCAGGGGAACATGGGTTCTGACAAGCCGCCAGCATGGGCGGCGCCTTCATGGAGCCCTGACGGTAAATCACTAGTATATACATCACTTGACGAGAAAGCTAACCAAAAGATGTACCGAGTGAATGCGGACGGCACAGGCAAGAGTCTGGTCCATGAATCTGAATTCAGGCAGTGGAGCCCGGCATTCAGCCCTGACGGCAATAAACTTGTATATGTATCGTATTCTGAGGCAAAATTCAAAGAAGAGATTTTCATACTGGAAGGAAATGTAAGGAGGCAGCTTACATTTGACGAGATAAAGAAAAACTATCCTGTATGGGGACCTGATGGCACGATAGTATTCGTTTCATACGAAAGCGTGATGTCGTCTGGAGAAAAACTGTTTGCTATCAACAAAGATGGGACTGACAGGAGACTGTTTGTCAACACAGATTATAAACAGAGAAGTCCATCTTTCAGCATCGACGGCAGGAAATTCGCATATGCTGCGATTGATGTTTCTGGAAATGTTAAGATAGCAGTGGGGGATGTAACCGGAATAACAGGCACATCAACCCCGGTGATCACCGCCGCAACGCCTGAGTCTACATCTACTTTAAAGACACCGGCGATCACAATAGAGACACCTGAAGATAATGGAAATGTCCTGTGGACAGTGTTAATGGTCCTTGCCGCTGCAGTTG
>CBFFLL010000231.1:0-1769 GCA_965642175.1 Candidatus Methanoperedens nitratireducens
ATCTCTCAGGAATATTCCTTTCCTGAGTTTGCCCCTGAACCTCACGAGCACGCTCTCAGGCATGTCAAGAGGCATGAAGCCAAGCGCAGCAGCAAAAGCTACAAGACCGCTTCCTGCGGGAAAAGAAATGCCGATAGGGAAGCGGGTATGGCTGTCTCCCCCTGTGCCAACTGTATCTGGCAGGAGCATCCGGTTCAACCATGAATGGATTATGCCGTCACCGGGTTTTAGCACAACTCCGCCTCTGTCTTTGAAAAATCCTGAGAGCGACTTATGCATCTCACTGTCCTCAGGAGTGGGATACGCCGCTGTATGGCAGAACGACTGCATGACTAAGAGGGCCTGGAATTCAAGGCATACAAGTTCCTTTATTTCATCAGCGGTCATGGGACCGGTGGTGTCCTGGGAACCCACTGTGGTGATTTTTGGAAGACACGCCTGGCCTGGACGGACTCCTGCAAGACCGCAAGCTTTTCCAACCATCTTCTGAGCCAGCGTGTATCCGCGGCTGGATGCCCGCGCTGCTGCGGGCTCGATGAACAGCTCATTTCTTTTTCCAGACGCTACCTGGGCTTTTCTTGTGAGTTCTTTTCCGATAATGAGCGAAAGCCTGCCTCCTGCCCTGTATTCATCAGGAAGAGTAACAGGTTCAAGTTTGAATTCCGTTATCTTATTCCCACCCTCATCAAGTATTCGCTTCTTAACGAAATCAACTGTGATGACCATGCCTGTCTTGAGCCCTGACACATCGCACCTGACAGGAATGGCTCCGCTGTCGCGTGCGGTATTAAAGAATATCGGAGCTATCTGGCTTCCAACTATGATGCCGCCCCTGCGTTTGTTCGGGACTCCGGGAATATCCTCGCCTATCCACCAGATGACGGAATTCATTGCTGATTTCCTGCTGCTGCCTGTTCCGGCAACGTCGGCTGAAAATGCGATCGGGTGTCCATTCTTTTTAAGTCCCTCAATTTCAGGGATCGCATTGGGGTGGCGGTTCTCAAGCATGTGAAGGGCATGGAGCGGTATGTCAGGGCGGCTTCCCGCGCGAGATGCAGGGGAGAAGTCGTCGGTATTTACCTCACCTGGCACTTTGAATACAGTTACAGTCAGTGAATCGGGGAATTCCGGGCAACTTGTGAACCATTCTGCCTTTCCCCAGCTTTCTAAGACCATTCTTGCATGGGGATTTGATGAGGCAAGCTCCTGTATTCTTTCAAAAAACCCGAAAACAAGTATCGTATCTGACAGGGCTTTTACAGCAACACCAGCAAGTTCCCTGTCTTCCAGCAGTTCGATAAGAGTTTCAAGATTATATCCTCCTTTCATCATTCCAAGCATTCTTACTGCATCGCTGGGTGAGACTATCGGCGACTGCTTCTCACGAAGCGCAATCCTTCTTAAAATTTTCGCTTTTTCAAGCGCTGCAGGGTCAACACCCGGAGGGACGTGCTCTTTGAGCAATTTAAGTATTAATTTTTCTTTTCCCGCTGGCGGGTCAAACACAAGGTCTGAAAGCGCTGCTACCTGCGCTGCTGAAAGTGGCAGGGGTGGAATGCGTTGTTTTTGCCGCTCTTCTGTGTGGGCCTGATAATCTTGAAGCACTTGTGGGATCATTTGCATCCTGAATGTACTGATGTTCTATTAATTTAACGATACAATTTTCAGTATGATCTGTTTTCTCTTTTGTAAACAAAAACTTCATAAACACTCAGCATCATTCAGGGCGCAGGTGATAATATGAGTCAATGTTTCCTTTGTAAGACCGC
>CBFFLL010000231.1:1779-4074 GCA_965642175.1 Candidatus Methanoperedens nitratireducens
TGCTGCGAGAACCTTGACGCTGTGGTTAGAGATTACCTGACCTCAAGTCCGGGCGGTCTGGACCTGGTACTTGATATCCTGGTGGACGATCTTTCAAGCGCAGAGAGCAGGCTGAAAGAGCCGCTTATGGATATTATAAGAGAACTAATGACTGAGGAGTAATACTCCTCTTTTCAAGGTGTGTAGAACACCCTGCCAACAAGCATCACTATTAAAAATAGAATTAAAATGAGTAAAGCTATAATTATATCATCCTTATCAAGATTTATTTTTTCTTTCATTTTTCGGTCTCCTGAAGCTAAACAATATCCGTAACTTTTTGAAGGTATATAAATCCATCCAAAAAATCAAACCTTACTATTTTCCGCGCGCGGCTCTTATTTCTTTTCTATACCTTCCGGATGCAACGCTCACCATGTCCCTTGGGATGGAGTGTTTGTTGAGTATCAGGTAATCTTCGATAATATTCAGTTCATTATGGTATTCAGGCGCTATCAATTCAGCATACTCGACGCCGTCGCTTGTCAGGACATATTCGTACCTCTGCTTCCACCTGCCGTTCTTCTCGAAATACCGCAGGTCTTCATCCACCATTCCCATAGCAACTAGAAGCTGTATGTCCTCGAAGAGCTTATCGCTGTAGGGGAATCCGTAGCGGTTGTGGAATTTGTAATCAAGGAGGTTTCGCAGTTTCTCAATTTTCCCAAGCTCCCTTACAAGATAATATATCTTTGCTATATTTCGAAGCCTCGGCATGGTTATCCGCCCCTCTCCCTTGCTGCTGAACAGCCTGTGAGCGCTGTAAAAAATGAGAAGAAGCCCTTCGATGGGGAGATAATTATCGTTCCTGATAAAATGTAAAAGCGAGGGCGACAGGTTCTCTATTCCCAGCAGGAAATCATGGGACGCATGCGAAAGCATGGAATTGTCTTCGGTTTTTGAGAAAACGCAAAGAGATATCTGTCTGGAGATAGCCCTGACAAGACCGTTCGCAAGTGCGGATTCGTCATAGAAGAATCCTTCTTCACCGCCCAGCTTTACCCGCGTGCTCTTGGGGATCCCGCTTGCGACATCAAGGTCAACGAGCACGGGCGCGCCGTACTGTTTGCTGAACCGCTTTGCAAGCTCATCCTCGAACATCTTCTTTGCCACGCCGTTCCTTGCGATGGTGGAAAGAGCCATGCGCGTCTTAGGGTTGAGGTTCTTATGAGTGAAGCGGGATACTGCATTACAGATGCTGCCGTTCCTTATGTTCAGTATCAGTTTTTTTGCACTCTCATCACCGTTCGCTTCGATGAAATTCAGCAGGTCGCCGTCGTTGTATGACGTGAAAAATAATGCGACTGTGGCTCTTACGTCGTTTCCTGCATGTTCATGGTGGCTTAGTGCGTTCTCAAGAGCGTGCAGCAGCATCACCCGCGCTCCCTGGGTCACAGGGTTATGTATTATGGCAGAATAATGATGCGCCCTTGCAATTAGCATGGACTCTGCTGCAGTCATTGCCATGTCCTCATCGAAACTGGCGCTTCCGCCAAGCACAAGTCTTCCTTCTGAAAGGGAGAGGCTTCCTACTATCTGGTCTACATCAACGAGCCCAAGAGAGACGCCTGTGTGGTAAGAGTCGCGAAGCAAAAAATCGATCCTGTCGGCGTCAATGTCGTTTGAGATTATCTGAGCAAGATATGGGTGCAGGAGTGCATCGATATCGCCTGTTGCCATGTGGGAGACCCCTTCAAAGAAAGGGCCTGCATCTTTTACCGCTCCTGCAATATCAGGCCTGGTGTGCAGCGAGTTCGAAATGATGTGGCGCGAGAACATCTCATGGCTTTTTAACTTTTTGCCGCCTGTCACAGGCTGATATGCGGGATTGCGCTTCAGCACGCTCTCTACCACATGGGAGAAGGCGCTGTGACCGATGTCGTGGAGCAGCGCAGCGAGTCTGACTTTGATGATATCTTCTCCTGACAGTCCAAGCGCCCTTGCTATCTTATCTGCGATGAACAAGGTCCCCAGGCTGTGTTCAAAGCGCGTGTGGTTCGCGCCCGGGAAAGCAAGGTCTGCAAGACCTAGCTGCTGGATGCGGCGAAGGCGCGCCATCTCGGGGGTGTTGATGATGAGGTGCTCGAGTTCGCTAAGGTCAACTCGACCGTAGATGGGGTCGATGATGGAGGGCATGATAGATTATATGGTGTGGATGATGTATTAAATGAATCTTTTTCTTTTCAATGTTATTCCATTATATTTCCCATGAAAAACATATCTTCGCCATTTCAACCTGAAAAATAACTCATACCA
>CBFFLL010000232.1:0-4067 GCA_965642175.1 Candidatus Methanoperedens nitratireducens
GGCGTGATTGTCCAGTTTAACTTAACAGATTAATTGAAATAGCCGAAAGTCATGTTATAAGAGATATTAATGAATGGAAGAATAATGAAATTACAACTTAGAAACGAGGATCAGATTTTGCAGGAGCTAATGGATAACTGCAAAAAGATAATCGGGAAAAACCTGAAAGCTATTGTGCTCTTCGGTTCTCGCGCAAGTGGAACGGCAAAAAAAGATTCTGATTTTGATGTTCTTATTATTGCAGATGATCTCCCCCAAGACTGGCGCCAAAGGGATACGATTGTTCTTGATCTTGACAGGCATGGGATTTTTGATATTCTCCTATTTACAGGTGAAGAACTGGATAATGCCATAAATGCTGCAAATCCGGTTATTATGAATGTCTTTGATCGACCTCACAAAATACTTTATGGTAAATCCTTCATAGACAGGAAATCTCGAATATTTACCAATGAAGTAGAACAGCGTCGTATACTCCGATTGGGAAATAACACCTGGAAAATATCTGGTGGAATCAATGTTTGAGCCTGCAAAAATATCGGATGCATTTATTACAGAATCGAGGCTCGATCTGCTATCAGCAAAGCTTCTCTTTGATAAGGAAATTTACAGCAGAGCCATATATTTTGCCCAGCAGTCCTCTGAGAAAGCAATAAAAGCATGCCTTGCGCTTCGTAATATAATATCTGGAGAGCACAAAGTAACAGCATTCTTTGAAGATGAATTCAGGAATGATTTTGATAGTGAGGTTTTTGCAGAGATATTGGCTAATTCACGGGAGCTTGAGGTTCAGGGGATAAAAACAAGATATCCTCTTTTTTCACGTCCAGATATGCCGATGTGGATCCCATCGCAGGAATATACAGAAGAGGATGCAAGAGAAGCGATACGAAAATCAAGTTTCATACTGGATTCATTGGAGAAGTTCATTAAGTCTCATCAGATATGAAATGGTGTCATCCGTATGCGCTTCCGGGGATTGCTTTTTTCCAGCGTGGGCTCGCTACCTGCGGGGCTGCGCCAGTGGGGGCGCGTGGAGGGGAGTGGTGAGAGGGGGGCACAGGCAGATATCATCAGATTCCCGCTTCTTCCGGCGTTATTGCCCTGATACCTTCTATCCTTCCGAAATGCTTCAGATTCCTTGTTACGATGGCATCAATTCCAACAGATGTAGCAGCAGCAGCGATGAGGCAATCATTAAGCTCTATTTCTTCACCGCTTTTTACCAGCGAGGAATAAATTCTGCCCCCTTCAATTGCAATATTCCTGTCAATATCAACTAAAATAACAGGAGCGAGGAGATTCAGAGTCTTTTTTAGAGCATCTTTTTTTGGAGATAAATGAGCACCTACACTTAGTTCGGCAACAGTAATCGTAGCGGGTACAACATCTTTTCTGAGGCAATCCACAAAGATGGAAGTATCCACGAAAAATTTCATTTTAGCCAATCCAGCCTTTTATATTTTCTAAGCCCTTCAACGAACTCGGCGCTTTCTACATCATATCCCCATGCGCCAGCAGAATCTTCCACCACATCTTTTCCAAGTTCCTTTACTTTCTGCTCTTTCACTATGTCCAGTATCGAATGAAGTTCCATGTCCAGCGCAAGAAGCTGTTTCTCTAGATCTGTTGCGGTTGTCATTCTTTTAATCCTTTGATATTCGTATGGATATTATCAGATATAATCGTTTCATTAACTTCAGATGGGAACAAGCCATACCGTCATGATTCGCTTGGGTTTTATAAAAATACAATTAAACAATTTCTGAACAACATTCCATCTCTAAAATAGATTGAAGAGAAGATATCAAAACACTATCCAGTTCATTATTCTCAAAAATATCAATGAAATTTTCCAGAATACTGAACCTTTCTTCATCATCAATTTTAATAGTGTCCCCTCTTCTTGTTTCCCTATACTCATTTCTTAATCTCGGAAGATTCTTTACAAATGGGCTCAGAGAACTTCCAATATCCACTACATCCTTAAGAATTTCATTTTGATATGTCTCATTCCATAAGTTTGAGAGAATTGCCAATAAATCTCCAAATTGTTCCATCTCATGATTCGTCTCGGATTTACCCGTACGCTCACGAATTGCCTTTCTGGTTCTGCGATGATAACTCTCCAATCCGTTATTATGACGTCTGAATGAAATTTTTCTTCCATTAACAATCGGATCAGGGACGAATAGTTCTTCCCAGTGACTTTCAAAAGCATCAATAATCGTTGAAGCTATTCGTTGATATTGTTTCTCAAGTTTCCAACTTTCCGTCCGAATCTTAAGCAACACTTCTTTTATTTTTATCAAAACTTCATCAAGTTCAATATCCTTCGGTTTTGAATCCTTCAAATTATTTTTTCGTGTAATTCTTAAATTGTCACGCAACTCATCCAACCATTGTAATATTTTCTCCAGAATAGAAAAATAATCCAACACCTTGGAATCCCCTAAAACAGACTGCAAAGATTCGTGTAATTCCATCAAAGGCTTATGAACAAAATTATTCGAGGCATTACAATAGATCAATCTTTTAACAAGGTCACCTACCTCTTTAATCCTGCGATATTGAATTAAATACGATATTGGGTGCCTTAACCATTTGACATGTTTTTCTAGGGGATGAAGTAAATGATCAACTGCAATATGTATCCAGCGATCCTGAATTCTTTTGATCACGCTATCTCCACTCCCTATATTTTCATAACGAAGTGATTTCAATTTGGAGGTGAGTTTGTGCTTGACAATTGAGTTCTTTAATTTTTTATGATACTCAGTTATCAAGTCTTTCTCAAGGTCACTGAGGAAATGTATCTGGCAGACCTGTTGAGCTGCATTAGGAAAATTCTTTTCTACACTTAACTTGATTCCTTTTGCCATATCTCGGACTACGACAAGAGGTGAACCATAATTATTTTTGAAATCTATTAAAACTGGATCAACATTTTCTTCAGCTTCAGAAGTTATTAAATCTGCATTGAGAATTATGTTATCTATTCCTTCTTGCAACACAAAAACAACTTTCCCACCCGATCTGTGAGTTCCATCCATGTGGAGGATCATGCATCCTTTACGTTCAATAAATGCTTTTATTTTTGGACTTTTATTTATATGAAATTGCTTAAAGAGTAAAAGGAAGTCAAGGCTCCTGTTTGATATTGTTCCTGTTGAGAGAAATATCCCTTTTGTTTCAAGAAATCCACATATCTCATGCCGTTTCATGCCCAAACGCCAATGAAGAAGACCAATCAGTATGATCAAGTTCATGTCAGCTTCACATTTCGGTATTAGCGGTGTATCAGTTCCATCTTGAATAGAAATATGATCTTCAGGATTGTTTTTATCCACCAGTACTTTGATTGTTGTATTTTTCTTTCCGTGGAGACCTATTATTTCTCGCTTGTGTGTGTATTTGACAGAGAGTCTTCTATCGCAACTTTCATTTTTTTTTTTTTGAGAAATATTATTTGAAGTTGAGTTTTTTTTTGATCAAGCTTGTAGCGAAATATGATTTGTTTGATTTCTTTGTGTTCAATGGATTTACCCATACCATCCAGCATGGTATAGATGTCATTAGCGGAGAGTGAATCGCTGAGAATTAGTTGAGCCAAATATCCAAATTGAAGGTTTTCAATTACGAAGGAACTCGGTTCTGGAAGATTATCTGAATCGCTCCCCAAATACCTGACGTGATGTTGAATTATTTTTTTTCCTTGTCGTTCATTCCATACTTCAGCATATCTAATTTTATCCCCTTGCTTGATTTTACGGGTGAATGTTTTGTGTTCAGTCATATTGTAGTGTGTATACACTACATAATATATGACCTTTTCTTTATGATTCTGAGGAAATTTTGAGGATGGGGCGAAACGTATATAATAAAAGTTTAAGATATATATTTAAAAATTCCCAAGACTAACTTGACGCTATGGGGACTAATATAGGAACAAGTTGTAAGGTGCTTTAAAGCTAAAAGTCGCTCTAATAAGGTTCTCTGGTATTCGTTTCCTAAACCCTGCGGGTTCTCCAGACCGAAACCTAACGGTTCTCGACTCCCAAACAACA
>CBFFLL010000233.1:0-4030 GCA_965642175.1 Candidatus Methanoperedens nitratireducens
CCATTAAGTGCGAAAATGCCGGGGAAATGATCAGTGTTATTGCGCTATCACTTTCTCCTGATAATGTCTCCGGGATAAGAACAGAAGTCGACAAAGATTCTGCAACAGTCACTTTTTCGGCTGATAAGATCGGTACAATGCTTTCTTCTGTGGATGACTATCTTATGAATGCAAAGATCGCTTGCGATATGATAGAGAAAGTCATTAAATGATGGGTGGAACCCATTTTTCACCATATACTATTCTTGCACGAACAACAAAGCAATTTTGCCACCTCATCATTTTTTGACCTGAATCTTGATCAACCCGGCTTTTCCCGGTATAACCAGTTCCTCAATACTATAGGGGTGAAAATTGTTGTAAGGAGACTCATCAATATCAGGACGATATATGTTTCCTGGTTTATCAGATTTTGATTCAGTCCTATTAAAGCGATTATCATTGCGACCTCCCCCCTGGGAGACATCCCAAAACCAACGATCAGAGAATCTTTCATGTCCATGCCATATAGTCTTGCAGGAATACCACAGCCTATGACCTTTGTCAAAATAGCGACCGCGGACAGGATAAGCAAAAACCATACAAGATCCATTGTTAATTCATGCAGATCCACCAGAACCCCCAGAGAAACAAAGAAAAGAGAGGCAAAGATTATTTGAAGATATTCAGCTCCTTCTCTAAAACTCAAGCCGCGCTCCAATTTTGTGCCTTCAAGGGAAACACCGGCAAGAAATGATCCTACTATGGCTGAAAGTCCTATAAGCTCGGCTGTCATGCTGTAAAAAAATGCGACCATCATGGCAAAAATGAAAATGAACTCCGGGTATTTATGCACGGTACGGGTTTTATCCAGTCTGGTAATGACATTGCCTGCCAGGAATTTGCCAAAAAAATTGCCTATGATGAGAAAACCCGCCGCTTTTACTATCGTTACAAGTATCAATGATATTGAGACCTCACCAGCTACTATCTCCTGTGAAATGGAAAGTGCAAGCAGACTCAGAACATCATCTATGATCGCAGCGCCAATTATTGCTTTTGCTGTATCTGTCTGCAATTTATCCATCTCTTTAAGGACATTCGCTGTTATCGCTATGCTTGTCGCTGTAAGGGCTGTTCCAATAAAAATTGAGGCGCCAAAATCGAAACCAGAATATATCGCCAGATAATAACCACCTATCCACGGTACTATTATTCCTATTAAAGCTATCAAAAAGTTTTTGAAATTTGTTATATCTTTGAGTTTGAAATGAAGCCCTACGGTAAAAAGAAGAACTACGGCGCCGAGATGCGCAAGGCTTGAAACAAAATCCGTATAGGTCACAAGCCCCAACCAGCTTGGCCCAACAGCAATTCCAGCCAGGATGATCCCGACCACTGCTGACTGGTTTATGTGTGATGCGATAAGATACCCTGCCAGAGCTACGAAAAGAAGCAGGCTCATCTGGAATTCTACTGAAGATAATATTTCAGTCATTGTTAGTGAGTTATACTATTTCCTTTGATCGGAGATTTTTTATTTTATAATATCTAAATATATCCATTTTTGATCGTACTGATCTCATCCACGCTTTTTATTGAGCGTTTCTGTCTTAGAATCAACTTCGCTTACTATTACTTCCACCTCATCTATTCCATTTATGGAACAAATGACTTTGGACAGTTCAATGATGGATGATTCACGGGGTTTCAGGACATCCAGAAGAAGTCTTTTTATGACAACCGGCATTTTGTATCAACCATAGTTGTGATCAACCATTTAAATTCTTTATTGCTAATTGCATATTGTTCATACGAAGATAATTATTTTCAAACATTTATCTTTTCCCGGCTCTTACCGCCAAAACAGACCGGTTCGTCCGCCTGACCACGTCTCGCGCTGTTCCTCCGAGAAGAAGTTCCCTGAACATTCCTTTTCCAAGAGTACTTATTATTATAAGCGATACATTTTCCTCTTCTGCCAATGAAATGATGCTTTCTGAGGGACTTCCGGTGAGAACATATATTTTGACTTTGATACCTTCATTTCTAAAGTCTTTTGCGATAACTTCAAGCCTCTTATTTGCCTCTTTCATACAGGTATCTATCTCTTCCTGCGTTTCTCCTTTATCAACAACATGCACAAACACGGCCTCTCTTATACCTTTCATATCTTTCACGAGCGACAATGTTTCCATGGCAGGCTCAGAAAAATCAACAGGTAACAGCACTTTTGAAAAGACATCAGGTGAAAATTTTTCAACCTTTTTATCTCCATGCCTTTGTCCGAATTTATGACGCATGATCAAAACATGTGAATTTCCATAGCGCAACACGTCAGTGGCTACACTTCCAAGAAGGATTCCTTCGATAAGACTTTTTCCATGCGCACCCATTACGACAAGAGTTGTCTTTTCGTTATTCAGAGTTTCCAGGATCGCGTGGGAAACATCGCCCCCTGTTATCACTTCTATCTTCACTTTAACTTTCAGCCCGATATTTTCGAGTTGCTTTTTCTGCTTATCAAGGCGAATGGTGGCATCCTGAATGTAGAGGTCTTGCACCAGTCCCTTTTTTGAAAGATGGGCTGTATCGACCACATGCAGAAGCACCGCTTCTTTTACACCCGGAATATCACCTGTGTATTCCAGCGTTTTCTGCGCATACTCCGAAAAATCAGTTGGAAATAATACCTTTTCAAACATCTGACTCCTCCCTGAATGTATACCTAATTATCCCATCCCTAATATTTTCGATAACTTATTACCTTTATCCATTATCGCATCGAGCTTATTCATCACCTGTGACTTCTTAAGATATATCTCGCTTCTATTTCCGGTTTCATCTTCCGCTTTTAGAGAAAGTTCTTCCCCGAAGGGGCTGTGTTCTTTTATATCAGCAATGATCGGAGCAAAGAGTTCTGCGACTTTCTGCATTAGTTCAAAGACGATGTTCTCTTCTATTACATCTTTACCATCCAGATGGATATAATCTAATCGTTTTTTTTCTGGATATAGCTTGTTCGTTCGATCCTGTATTTTCTCTCCCAGTTCACGTAGCCCCATAATGTTGAGTCCGGTTTTCAATTCCGAAACTGCCTGAATATTCTTTTCTACCTTGTTTTCTTCAGCATAGAATACCTCAACTTCGAATTCGTCAGTGAAATTCATTTTCAATCTGAACCTTTCCGCTGCTGTTTCAAGTTTTTTCTTGAATACCACTTCAAGTTCATTTCCTGAAAGGAAAAGGTCAGTGAGAAAATAATCATCAATTCTGACAATATCCGGTACTTCTTCCTTTTTTAAAAAGGGTTTTTTCATCCTGGCCGGGATTTCCACACCCCTGACAAAATCAAAGGCTTTGAGATGGCCGTCCCAGAAAGGGATTTCTGAAGAAACGATTTCAAATACACAGGTGATCTTGCCTTCGCAAATAACCTGAACTTTTGCAGAATAACCTTCTAAAGTAGCTTTAATAGCATATTTCTTATTCATTATATGGACAGGATCCTGAATAAAAAAGGATTCCAGCGTTTTCCGATCCCCCTCGTTAGCTTCCTCGATTTTTTTTTCTAATTGAGCGATTTCCTGAAGTATTTCATCTGATATTTTATTCTTGCCATCTTCCATGAATTTATTAAGAAACTCTTTACTTTTGTCAGCATATTGAATAATGATTTTCTGTTCTTTGCTTGTTCCGACAGCATCTGAAATGGCGTTCTCGACTGTCAGAAGAAAAGTATCCATCTCATCCACTGCAGAGTTTTTTAGTCGCCGCCTGTCAATTATTGTTTCTTTTAGTTCTAACACTGTATTTTCGAGGGATATCGCCTTTACGCTGGTATCGGTGAAATTGTCCAGCAGCTTAAGAAAGTCTCTTTGAAGGGGGAAATCCGTTGTATCTCCGAAAAGGTATTTCATGAATGATCTTCTCCTATTTTCAAACCTGAATTCATATCAACAAGGGCAATCTCAATATTCCGGAATATAATCATCTTATTCTCCCAGTTGATAATATTAGTTCCGGGTAGATAATACTATTGATTGAACAT
>CBFFLL010000234.1:0-3985 GCA_965642175.1 Candidatus Methanoperedens nitratireducens
GGTATCCCGGGAGTCTTTGGACGGCATTCTTTGATCTTATCAGCAATATCCACGACCTTTTCACTGCACAGCACAATATCGTTCCCGTAGCAGTCCACACCGTGCCCGGGTTCAATGATGATCTTCGTATCAAGCGGATAGGCTTTCTTGACCTTGAGCCCGTAGACAACACCATGTCCCAGCATTCTGTTGTGGAGCTTATTCTTCTCAATAACGTATTCCTGCTCCTTTATCAGGTCAGCGGCTGTTATGAATTTGCCGTTAAAAAATTTATTTCTTTCAAAACACGCCAGTTCATCACAATTTTCACTCAACTGCCCCACCTCCTGTTCCTGTGATTTCCAGTTTGTTCAGCCTGCAGTACAGATCAACTATCATTGAAAGCAATTTTTCATTGCTCAGGACGATCCGTCTATAGCTTATGTTATCGATGTCACTGGCTGGTACTGGCGCATCTGTCGTAAATTTCACTTCTGCTAACACCACGCAACCTTCATCCCTGCAGGTTGCACAGGGATCAAGACTTTCTTTGATCAACTGCTCCATTATCTTTTTGCACGGCAGGTCAGATGTCTTCATCATATCCGGTTTATCCGGTTCGGTCTCTAGTATCTCATATTCGAATGTTTCCCGTTTGATCGAGCTCTTAGATGCGGTGTCATCACACGAACACTCACTTATAAGCACTGGTACAGGTTCCACATCACATTCCAGATATTTGATACAAACATATACGGTCTTACCCTCCTCCGGGATGTCTTCATCCTTTGATGTGAGATTGATCTCGACCTCCCTGGTCACAACAATCTCATTGCCGTAACAGTCAAGCGCAATCCCGGGTTTTAACACGACCATTTCAGGGCATTCATGCGGTACGATCTCAAGTCCGCACACAGCACCCCAGCCGTGTAAATACCTGTTAAGCAGTTTCCGTTTCTCAATGAAATAGGACTGCTCAAGCTCGAAATCACGTACTGTCATCAATTTGCCATAGAAATAATTATTTCTCTCAAATGTATTCAATCCTTTATTATTCACTCCAAACCCTCCTTTTGCTCTCATTTAATTTTAACAGTTGCAGTATCATAAGCAGATCCCTCCTCTTTACTAACCGCCTTTATAATCACGGATTCCGGAATTGTATCTCCTGTCGGTTTTGTATATATCCCGTTTTGGTTTATTGTACCGACATCGACACCCGTACCCTGTGAGAACACAGACCATTCAACTTCTTTGTTCGTAGCATTTTTAACAGAGGCAAAAAATTCGCATGTAGTTGCTTCTGCGCTTGTATCCGGATTATAGACGTGAAGAGTCAAAACCAGACCCTGTGCAGTACTAAGATCACGGTAAGAAGGAACGATCCTGACATCAGTTTTTTGCAGAGCGCAGATACTTGACACCAGCAGGTCGAACAACAATCTGGTAGAAACCGCAACCTTTCGAGTGTATAGATCGATCATGTTGTTACTTATCGCGGTATCTGTCGGTTTTACAGTGACAGAAGCGATCGGTACGCAGTGCGGCTCTGTACAGGACGGCAGCTCCTCTAAACTCAGGTCTATCATTTTGCGCTGCAATGTTTCCTCACATGAGCGTTCAAGAACCGTGTACTGCGTCAATAATGAACCAAACGTGCTCAGATTTCCTGCAACAAAAGCCTGCTGCATTCGGGTGTATATACTACTCGCAGCCTGGATATTCCTGGTTAAAGAGGCATCGGTCTTCATTTCAAAAAGTGGAAAAATCGGGGTGGTTGCCAGCAGTCGCAAACATGGGACCAGTTCAAGAAATCTCTTTTTTTCATACACTTCGAGACTGTATCCGTCCTTTATCCGCGAATTCTCATGCCGTGGCCTACCGCAGAAATCGCCTGAGCCGGTCCTGGGAACCGGGCAGCCCTCGTCTTCTTTGTATTTTATACAGATCACGAACTCCCTGTCTTCTGACGGCGAGCTGATGGATCTTACAATCTCTTCAAGGTTTACCACCTGATCTGACTTAACATACATCTCATTGCCGCCGCAGTCAACTGCGGCACCATTTTCTACTATCACCTGCCATCCGACAGGATCTGCTGCCCTGACTCGCAGACCCCGGATAACCCCGTCACCGTGAAGGTATACATCATGCTGCTTATGTTGTTTCCTGAAATATTCTGTTTGCAGATCAAAATCATCTGCCGTAAGAAGTTGCCCGTTGAAAAATTTCACACGGTTAAAGTCTTCGCATTTTGCTTCCTCACATATGCTGCGTATAGTTCCCATTTCCATTCCTCCTGCTAAGTCTTTCCAGCAGTCATGTTATCACATTCGCCCCAATGTTCGATCCTTTTCCAGCAATTAAGCCGGTACCTGCGTTTTTCCTGTTGATTATGCTATCCTCACCAATGGTGAACGATATACCCACCACAAGTTCATCCCTGTCCTTTGCAATGATCGTATCCAGACCTACCATAGATTGTTCGCCCACTCTCATCATGGGTTCGATCGTGCAGCAAAAATATTGTGTATGTGCTGGTTTTTCCCTGTCAAGTATCGTCTGTACTGTTCGCTGTGTGATCTCATCTCTCAAATGACAGGGATAAAGAAAGATTATGAACCTGTGTGCATAATCCGCAAATCCCGGTCTGTGAAGTTCCCATTCATCTGCGACAGTGCTGCTGCCGATCACCGCTGATTCGTTCAGCACATAGCCTCGCCGGGGGATCTGGTGCCGGGTAACGGATAGCACATGGTGTGAGAGCATCCTAATGTTCGCAGCATCGCGCAGTTTAAAAAGTTCAATGATAGCTGGTCTGTATCCTGAATATATCTCTATGTAATCAAGGAGTCCTTCCTCAGTCCCTCGTTCTTTATACAGCGCTACTGCACGTAAGAGGAGATTGCGTTTCTTATCTTCCGGCCATTTGTCATCCAGTGCGAAATCAAGCCATGAGGCAAGCCAGGGAATGAATTCATCAGGTGCAGCCAGAGGATTGTAGTAGCGGGAGCTATTTACGATCTTATCCTCGATAGTTAACATAACACTTTCAAAGATCGATAAAAACCTGCTGAGAAAATCGCGGCTATCGGTATCCTGCTGGTATATTGCCGGAAGATATTTCAGGTAAGTATCCCTGGGATAATATACACGTAAATTGCGCATGACAGGAGATACCGTACTATCGCCTTCAAAGCCGATCTTTAAAGCGAGATATCTCCCTGCCGGGTTCTGTATAAGCATATCACCTGCCGCAAAACCACCCGTAAAGGTCATCGAATCCCATTTATCCCCAGAACTATTTAAACTTAAACTCTCAGGCAGGATGGGATCATCCGATGTAAACGTGCTGATAACAAGACTGCTTCGTGCCGGAAGGTCCGCATCGAAGAGGATCCTGTGCCACTGGCAGTTATTCTGCTTAGCGTCAAATATACCACAATAATATCCGCTTTTTCTAAAAGCGATCTTTGAAAGGACAAAAAGGCGTTCAGAATCGATAAAGGATACGTAAATATTCCCGTTATTGTCACCGGTTAGCCTGTACGGAGTCTGTGTGACATCGCGTACTGCAAATTCATAGTTACCTGAAAGATCGATGCGGTGCAGTCTCCTGTTCCTGGCATCTCCCACAATAAGACCGCCGTCATGATATATGATACAGATCGGCTCAAACGGTTTCAATTTACCGTAGTTATCGAGGGGTAGCTCTGCATAAAAACCTGTGTCAGAATACACCAGAATACTTTTTGTACCTGCATCCGCAATATAGACAAGACCATCATCATCCACAGTAATGGCTGAGGGATCTGAAAGCTTGCCGTCTTCGCTGCTGCAAAATACCGATTCACTGCCGTCTTTCCCTATTCTAACGATCCGTTTGTTTCCCCTGTCAGCCACATACGCGTTCCCTTCTGTGTCAAATGCAAGGTCACATGGCGAATCAAAACCATTGCTGGAATCACTCCCATTACCACTCGCAGCGCCGTACCAGATCGTATTG
>CBFFLL010000235.1:0-3983 GCA_965642175.1 Candidatus Methanoperedens nitratireducens
CAAGGAGAGATGATCGGTACATACGGTCGTTAGCTGATCGCAAAGAGGGCCGTGATCTCAGCCAGCCTGTCCCTATGCCCCATCACAATCACAGTATGGGTACAATCCCACAAAGGAACAAAACCGGCAATGAAAAAACAACCGGATACCTATCGGTCAAGCCAATTCCTTGGTTTGTAGTCTCCCATTTTTACGCACTTTTAACCCCAAAAATCTGGGAAGCTGAAAAGGGGTAAAAAAGGTAAGCGGCACTACATCAGTACCTCTTTTCATTGCCGGTTTTGTACTTTTGTGGGATTGCACCCTTCTTTGTGCAACGGTTTAACCGTAAAATATCTCTCATGGAGTCCATAAAGCACCTTCTTCATGGTTTCTGATTTCTTGCTCTTGACGAGAGTTGTCAAGCGTTCGGCTGTTTGTGAGTCTAAACGTATTTGACCTCCGTGAATGGCATCGACACGAGCAAGTAACACTTTCTCAACCTCTTCAGTTCCCGCCCCCTTTGCAACATAACTCAGCAGGAGAAAAGCATTATAATCTATTGGATTGTTCGAAAGACAATGTAAGGCTTGGGACCACCAGTAAAGTGCAGCATCAATATTACCCGATTGCCATTCCGTTTCACCCATTTCGGTAAGGAGATGATACTTGCGTTTTGCTTTTGATAGACCTTCACTTAGAATCTCTCTTGAGTTCTGGAGTTGCTTATTGTCACGATATGCACTGGAGAGCCATGTATATACAAGATCAAAATCAGAATATTGAGGGAGGAGTTGTTTTCCTGCTTTGATCGCTTTTCCATATTCCTTGGAGTTAAGAGGTGTTAACACAATGGCAAAAGCAGGATCACTTCGGAAAGTTCTGAGTTCAGTCTCATCTTGAAATTCGGCTTCCAGACACCGTAGAACATAGTCTTCTTCGTTTGATGATGTAGGGAAGTTCCATTGCTTTTGCAGATTATTCTCATTTTGAGATAAAATACTTGCTTGTTCAATGTTGTTCGTTTCCTTTTTTCCATTTCTATTTATCTTGCAGCCACATTTTGGACAGGTCCAACCCCCCCCATAGCGCCTCTTTTCTGTTTCCTGGTTTTCTAAACTTCGGCAATTGTTCTCCACAATCCGGGCAAACTTTCTTCGGTAAAAGTATTATCAGAATGAGAACTGCTAAACCAACAATTAATCCTGCAATTATGCCACTGAGAATATTATCCATTTTTTTAAACCTCACTTTCATATAGTTTTAGTATAACACTCAAGATCTCATGTTGAATATATACATTAAACACCGATTTTCGTCAGTCCTTTATATTCCATAAAAAATTAACCATTTTTTCACCATATCCTCTCTATAGATAACGTTTTTCAAAAAATACATCTACAGAATATGTTCCATTCGTGGAATATAAAAAATCTTGTTTTCTAACATAGATTAACATACCATGGCTATTATTGTCTAGAAATCCACCTAAAAAATGCGATGACTAATACATTTTGACAATAAATATTAAATATTATAAGTTCCATAATCAATACATATGACTGGCAATGATGTATTCAATCCTATCGAGTATTTCCAAAGCCCAAAAGAACCTGCACAGAAACGATATGAAGCTCTAAGAGCATATTTCCTGGAATCGTTAACTCAAAAAGAAGCTGCAAAAAGAGCAGGATATTCCATATCCACTTTCCACTCTCTCGTCAGCAATTTCCAAAACGGAAAAGTCGAATTCTTTGTGAAACCACAATATGGACCCAATAGAAGACAAGCTTCGGATTTCATATATGAGAGAATCGTTTCACTCAGAAAATCCAGCCATTCAGTATACGAAATCAAAGACGTCCTATCAAAAGAGGGATTTAGCACAAGCATTCAGACAATAAACCGAATAATCAAGGATGAAGGATTTACAAAATTACCACGAAGAACCAGGGAAGAACTTGGCATCACAAAAAAGAATATGCTTTTGCCACCAATCTCAACAGCAATAGATATCGATCAAATTGAAAGCTACAGATTCGAATGCCAGGTCGGTGGAATATACTACTTCATACCTTATATTCTTCAAACCAGATTGTATGAACTGATATCATCAGCACCATTCCCGGAAACTTCGAAACTATCAAAGATCAATTCCATCTTCTCGATACTGGCTCTGAAGTTGATAGGGCATGAAAGATTATCCAAAATATCAAGCTACAATCATGATACAGGTTTTGGTTTCTTTGCCGGATTGAACGTTCCGCCAAAAACAACTGCAACATCAACATACTCATACATGGTGGACAAAGAAACGATCCAGTCTTTCATGAAAGAGTTCATATCACAAATGGGAACAACATATTCACAATACTATCAAGGGGATACCATCAACCTTGATTTCCACTCCATACCTCACTATGGAGAAAAGTCAGAATTGGACGATAACTGGGTGGGTGCAAAGCATCAACGTTTGAAAAGTGCAATGACACTCTTTGCTCAGGATGGTGAATCCAGACATCTTTTGTATGCAAATACGGACATCGAGAGAGAAGACGAACCAAATGAGATCGTGAACTTTGTGAACTACTGGACTGATGTGAAAGGGATTATCGAACAGACATTGGTATTTGATTCCAAACTAACAACATATGAGATCTTAGAAGAACTTGATACCAAGAATATCAAGTTCATCACATTGAGAAGACGGGGTAAGAAGTTGATCGAGGATGCAAATAACATCCCGGAGAAAGATTGGATCAAAGTGGACCTGAAAAAGGAGAAACGTAAATTTAACAAGTTCAATATGTATGAGAACGAGATCACACTGCCAAGGACAAATTTCAAGGTTCGTCAAGTTATCTTCAAAGACCATGGTAGGCAAGTACCTACGTTTTTGGTAACAAATAATCGGGACGTCGAATTGGAAACTCTAGCTTTGCATTATGCAAATCGTTGGTTGATAGAAAACAAATTCTCTGAGCTTGTTGGTTTTTTCAATCTCAATGCATTGAGTTCTCCGTTTATGATAAGAATCTATTTTGATGTGGTTCTGACCGTTGTTGCGGATACACTATACAGGTTGCTTGCAAAGGATTTGAAGAGATTTGATGATTGTACACCAAAGACTATCTTTGCTGATTTCATCAACTGCAGGTGTATTGGAGAAGTGGTTGGCGATGAGATTATAATCAAAATGAAGAAGAAGGCAACAACACCTATTTTCAAGTCCAATGATGTTTTTCAGAAATCGTATCATATACCATGGTTAGGCAACAAAAGACTTCGCTTTGATTGGATATCCTGAATAGGGGGTCAATTATGAGACATAAACACTTGACGAAAATCGGTGTTAAATGAACATGAATATGGGTTCAAGATCAGGATTGGCGATTATCGAGCTTTATGTGATATATTTTATAATCCAAACAAAATTGTTATTAGAATAGTGGAACATAGGAAAAAGGTCTATAAAAATTAATATATTAAAATATGAGATTAAAACGGCAGGTGGATCAGAATAAAATGAAATCAATGCAGTTGATCTCACAAAGATCAAACCGCAGATGCGCGCAGATACTTCCAGGACTTACATTAACGGCACTGTAAGAAGCGGCGGGATCGGGGTAGAATGCGTTACGGTATCTACCAATACAAGCATCACTGCCACCACGGACGCATCAGGCTCCTATTCACTTCCCGTTACGGCAAGGACAATAACATGAAGTGTTTAAAATGCGTAAAGGATAATGAATGAGGCTCGTTATATGATTACAATCATTGCCAGGGGTTTTCCGGGCATTGCAGGTATAAATAATACCAGTGGAATAGAATATGGAGAAAACAAAGGCGAAAGATATATTAAGTATCAATTCATAAAATGTTAATACTCTATATAAGATAAGGATAGGAGAGATGTTATGAAAATTTTTGAAAACATATCTAATGGATATAAAAGGATAGCGACTGGAATAGCAATAGTATCGTTTTTAGCGATATTGTTT
>CBFFLL010000236.1:0-3912 GCA_965642175.1 Candidatus Methanoperedens nitratireducens
GAAAGCTTCCTGGCAGTCCTGCCGCCCAAATATCATTTTGCCCTGGAATACAGGAACAAGACCTGGCTTAGCGATGACGTAAATCGTTTGCTTGAACATTATAATGTCACTCCGGTCATGACAGACGGACCAGCCCTGCCCAAACAGGATATGGCATCAAAAGATATGGCATATATCAGGTGGCACGGCAGGGGCAGCCGCGTGTGGTACAATTACCGCTACTCTCAAGAGGAACTGGAATCCTGGGTGGGTACTATTCGTGAGCTGTCAGAGCAGGTACAGGTATTGGGCTACTTCAATAACCATTACCACGGCCATGCACCAGAGAACTGTCTGGATGTACTGGAAATGCTGGGTATTGCTACTCCGAAACAACAGCTGATGCGGCAGCATTTGCAGGCCGACAAGGCAAGGCCGGTAGCAAGGGATACAACACTTGCAGAATTTGCATGCCTGACTGTGTCCTCCAACGATATAGAGGAGACCCTGCTGGAATTCACAGATCAGGGGCGGCTTGAGAGGGGTCGGGCTGTAAAAGATATTGTGATGCTTCAGGATGAACCTGACCTGATCGTGGCTGACGTGAGCGGGTATTCCATTTATGTGGATTATGTCGGAAAGTTCATACTGCACGATTGCCAGGACTGGCTGCGGGGCCAGCAGAGGATGTGCAAGCATGTAGTTGCACTGATATTATCGTTACCCCCTGAAAAAAGCCAGACACTGCTGGGCCTGATAAAGGAGCAGGGCTGGGATTTCAAGCCTTATACCGGTTGATGACTGAGTCACCGACCCCGGACCAGAGGTCAGAAGGCATCAGGAGGATGCTCATGATTTCACATTCCTGTTGTTTGACTAGAACTCAATAATTCTAATCAGGCGCGGGGAGGTTGAAGAGATGAAACTCAAGAACGAGATACATGCTATTGCAATAGATTTTCCCAGATATGGATACAGACAGATATCAATCGAGCTGCATCGACGTGGATTTGAAATTAATCATAAGGTCGTTTATGAACTTATGAAAATAGACAACCTGCTGTGCATAAAAAAGCAATTTGTCCCAAAGATGTAGTGCTTAACGGGCCTAGATAATTCATCACAGTATCTGCAGTCAAAGACCATAATATTGATGCTGTCAAGGATGCTAGGGAAACCACGGGCACTAGGTCTTTAGTGGTATAAATTCTAACTTGATCCTTTTTTAGAAATCCTTTATCTTCACTCCAAATACCATCTACTTGAGCCTTCATTTATAAAGCCAAAAAGGGTGCATCATCAGGGTCGATATTACTCATGATCTTTTTTGCTTCAGGATAACAATCGATGTATTCTTCTTTTGGGTAGATTTTGATATCTGAAAATAGAATGTGAGGCTCAATTTGATTACCTTCAGTCTGCTTACTAAGAGGATTTGAATTCTCATATATAAATTCTGCGCCTACCGGCTTCTTACTACCCCAAGTACACCTATTATATAGGGTGACAGTAAAAGTATATCTGTGAGAGATGTGGTTACTCATGAATCGACATGTCTGAACGTTTATTAAACAGTATGTGAAATGGAAAAGTGGGTTACTTATGGAGATAGTACAAATTTCAAAATTAGAAAAAGAAGAATATGACCAATTAATCCAAGAAGAATATGTATCTCGTATTGCCTTTAAAGGGGAAAAATATCCATATATTGCTCCATTTTTATATGTTTTTGATGGAACATTTATGTATTTCCTCTCAACAAAATACGGTGCAAAGATTCAATACTTCCAGCATTATCCTTATGTTTCGGTAGAAGTAGAACAGAATAGCAAGGATTTATCAACGTATGCCTTTGTAAGCCTGAGAGGACGTCTTTTTGAAGTGGAAGATACACCAAGAAAAAAAGCTGTTCTTGAAATGTTTGTTCGAATGATTGAAAAGAACAATATTTCCAAGAATATTATGATTGCCCTTGGCCATTCACCGGAAGATCACCTGGATGTCATTGCCAGTGAAGATAGGGTGATGATATGGAAACTTGGGAACGTCGAAAAGATCATAGGTTTAAAAAGCGGGACATAATGGTAAATGGTGGGGAAAGTTTTTATTTCTCGCCTACTATTTGTCATATTCAATAATATTTATATATATATTCCTCGAAATATTTAACAGTGATGAAGGAAAACCGGACATTATGATATCTCGAAGTATCCATGTTGTGATTGGTATCTTCCTTTTCCTACTTTTAGTTTCAGCAGTACAAGCCCATGTACCGATCATACCAAACGATAATAATAACCTTGAAACAGCCACATATATCCATGATCCTCTTAAATCCTGGGCAATATATAGTCAACTTGGGAGTGAAAATGCAAACTACTATCGCTTGGATATGGAAAAAGGTCAAAGGCTGCAATTTATGCTGTTTACTCCAGATAGAAACACATTCACACCAGGCCTTGCAATTATGGGACCCGGCATCACGTCCCAGGGAACCATTCCAGCTTTTATTGACATACCTACCGGGGCCGGTGTCATGGCAGTTGCGGGAAAAAGACCTGATCAGGCCAGTTACGAACCTTTTACTCCCGCCCGCATCTATGAACGTGTCGTCATTGATATGAATGTGAATGCAGATGGTCCGTACTATGTGGCAGTATTCGAGCCCTCTGGCAAAGGGCGATATGGACTTGCCGTTGGTTATCGGGAAGAATTTGGAGTATATGAATGGATCAATGTACCTCTTGATGTCATTGCTATTCATCAATGGGAGGGGCAATCCCTGGGCTTCATACTCGCACCCATGCTGGCAATTATAGCAATTGGATTTGTGATTCTCATCTGGCAGCGGGAAAAGCGCGGATATGCGCCTCAAAGCCTGTTAGGCTGGATCGCAAGTGTTGCAGCCTTCTCTTATCTTGGCAGCGGTGCCATGATATTCATGCAGATGGGGATTGCGTTGGGACATACGGATCTTCCATCATCAGTTATAATCACTGTGCTTTTTGCTTTGCTTCCCATTATAGCAGGAATTGCTATGTTATATGTATCGATGAAGAGTAGAGGTGAGATGAAATCCAGGATAACAATAGCCATTCTTGGAATCGTGGGCCTGTTCATCTGGGCCGGATTACTCATAGGTCCGGTTCTGGCCATTATTGCAAGCTTTTTGCCTTTAAGTATGAAAGAAAAAACCTGAATGCAAACCTAGGGTAAAGCCTTTTATGATTTCATGGCTACAGTAAGAATTCAAAAATGTAGTTTTGACTTTGTGACTCTGCCCAAGCATAGGATGTCAATCTGAAGTCAACGACCCCGGACGGCGCTTCGCTCTTTCCAGGGGCATCTCGGCGGATGCTCATTGCCTTTTCCTTCTGGATGATAGCAGATTCAATATTTCTTTCAGATTTTCGCAAAAATATTCGTAATTTCTGCACGGGCTTTTTTCATCTCTTTTAGAGCAAAGTTAACATCTGTATTCGTATCAGTAAGCACAGTAAGTATTGCGTTCGAGGTAGCTTTTTTCAATATGATCTTGCCTTTTGTGGAATTAAGAAGAATATATTCTATTTCACCTTTGTCCAGTTCTTTTGACGTATGGACTGATGATCGCATTAACATGGCCACCATGCCGGCTATGGTCTCTGCATCGACATTAGTCGTATAAATCTCTGATGCCACCATAAACCCATTAGTCGAGACTAGGGCAGATACCTGGATACCATCAATAGAGCCAATGTTACGCAAAACATTCTCGATCATTTCAGTTATGTTAATCTCACTCACCCCACATCTTGACCGCGGTTATTGCCAGTACATAAATCCCTATCACCAATAAAAATAGATGAACAAAGATAAACATCCTTCCCAGTCCAGTAGGAGATTACCACTATACACATACCAATCACCAGATTCAGCAATGGTTACAATGTT
>CBFFLL010000237.1:0-3862 GCA_965642175.1 Candidatus Methanoperedens nitratireducens
TCCTTGAAGTTGGATGCAAACCCTACAAGTTTCAGGGTCACTGTATTCAACCAAACAAGTTGTTCCTATATTAGTTCCATCATCGGAACTAAACAATATAATATACACTGATATAAAAATAAATCTTTAAACATTACATCAAATCATAGCTCGAATGATACATCGGGAACAAGTTCTAAGATTTCTCCAAGAAAAGCAAGAGGCTGAAGGTGGATATACCGGAAGTGATTTGACGAAACTTGCAGAAATATTGCAGGTTACTTCAAGAGGACTTAAGAAAAGAATCTCTTTTTGGATAAAAATGGATAAAGAATTCTCTAAAATCATCTATCTTGGAAAAGAAAAACCGCCAATTACTCTTTTCGAGTTTTTCAAGATTGAGCATGGACTTGAATCAAATCCGATCCAAGTTAAAAAAGGACTGTATAACGATATTCAAGAAGAAAGAATTGCAAAAAATCAGGAACTATTGGCTAAAACTACATTTTATAGAGGAGTGAATCAAAAAATCCTCTCAATGTTTGGTTCAGATCAAGATAATTGGTTCAAAGCTCAAGAAATTCCATTCCCTGATAACTATTCCCTTGAAAAAAATCGTGAATCCCTAAAGACCATATTCACATTTTCTGATATGAAAATATATGGCGGTGCTGATATCGAAGGGATTCAAAAATGTCTTGTCGAAGCAAAAGAGGCATTTTCTATATATAATGTCAACGCAAATCGATATTATCCAGAGATATTATCCAAAAGAAAATTTTTGAAAAAACTCCTTAACTCTATTCCTCCAAACCAGCAGTTAGAGGCTCAAGCAAAATTGATTTTTCAAATACAGGCATCGTATATTATCGAATGCAATGACCTTCTTATTGTTGAACTTATCTATAAACACGGACGTACAACACAATCAGATAATGCATCGAGGCAAAAAGTTGAAAATGAACTGCGTGAAGATTCTTTGAATGCATTTCGTAACGAATTTAAGGATTTAGATGATTCAGCTAAAATAGAGGCAAAAGATATAAAAAAACATTCAAATGTTCCGATAGAAGAAGATATTCTTGCACGAATGAAATTATTGAGAAAACATACCGGCACATCTCGAACAATACTGAAAATCCTCAATGATCTTACAAATAATATGACAATTGGAGTCAAATTCCACAAAGGTGAAGTGAAAACTGTTTATAAATTAGCTACAGGAGAACTAACATGGGACAAATTAGACGAAAAAGGAAAAAAGTTGATAACTTGGAAACCCGATTTATCAAAGGCTATTGACCTTAATAATGCAGATGTCGTACCACTTATCGCCATCAATAGACTCATTGATTATATTAAACATGGCAAAATCACTTTCGATGAAAGTTATTATTTTCAGGATATTGGTGAACGTCTAAGAAATGTTCAGTTAAACTCGAATGATTGTTACTTAATTCCTGAAATTTTGGATCAACTTATTGCATGTACTTATCCAATAAATGGTTTTCCACAATCTGATATTCCAACTACAGAATTAGAACCGCCAGATGATGAACTTCCAACAAAATGGAATAATCTATCTGACATTCTGAGAGAAGTTTCAACCTATATCCGAACCTCAAATCCTTCATGGTTCAAAGAGCATGATGAATTGTTCAAAAAACAAACAGATGGTTTATTCTGGATAGAATACACAGAAGAAGAATTTGCCAGGCGACTTTATGATTCCATTGGTTTCTTAGGACGGAATTTCAGATATCGAGATTCAGAAGAGTTTTTTGGTTTGAAATATTTTATTCAGCGTTACATGTCAGCTGAAACTCTCAGGCTCGAATTTAAATTTATTCACCGGTGTTTGGAGCAACTTTCAAATAGAAAAATCGAGTGCATAGTCCTCGATACAATGGGAATCGATGCAAGAATCAAAAGTATTTTATCAAATTATCATGGCAGATATCATACAATCGGTTTTGCAGATTTGAGAGCTGTTTCCATTGATATGACTCCGATTTTTTCAGGTGTTTGCCGTTCCACTGATTCAGAGGCAATGAATATCGTGGAAGTTATCGATGAAGTAAAAGGGATATGCGGAGACGAAGTCAAGGTCTATACAGGGAACGGGCATACGACAACAAAAATATCTGCTGGTATGGCATTCCTGAGTCACGGTGTTATCGCATGCGGGAGATTTAAGACTAAGACAACAAGAAATCTGGAAGAAGGAAGCATTATTCGATTGAAAAAGAATATCATATTGTTGAATAAAATAGGAAAATTATTGAAAGATGAACCTGAACTTGGGCGAGTTTTGGCAATGAGGAAATATGTTTATGTGGATAAGGTGGATGTCAGAAAAATGGTAGAGGATCTAGGATATTTGATTCTAAAAAATGTTTCCAGGATGGAGTTTCCCATTGACAATATTTGCAATGCTGTTGAACGATCAAATAACTTGAAAAAGAAAGCCAGAATCGTAGAGGGGAGCAGGACAAGAGTGGAACCTGATGAAGCGGAACTATTATTAAAATCTGGAGAACTTATCCTTTGTATTGTTGGTATTTATCATCTTTTGAATGGATGGAATGGTCATGGGAGTCCGATCAATTTGTCGGATGTGAGGCTGGTTAGACCTGCATAAAATCAATAATATAATTTAAAGTTCCGATGATGGAACTAATATAGGAACAACTTGCATAAGCTGGGAACTGGAACAGAGGTCTTTTGAAAAGACTTTCTACTTGATTTTCTGCCTTATTCACGGTTGCAGATGAAGCTATATATTTAGGGTTTCCACCAGATTCGTGAATAAGACCATCAACAATACATTCATATAAACCGAACATACTCCCCAGCGGGCCATCCATCAAATGAAGTTCATCCTGTACGATCATTTCCGGGGGATGGAATGATCTGACATTGACAGAATATTGTCCGGAGGATGCTGTTATTGTACTGTTTTTGGGCAACAGGTTCTCACGGTAATAACCATAAATCGCATTGTAATTTGTGATATTCCCAAATATTGAGGCAGCTCTCGGTTCAAATGCAAGTCTTGCGATTTTATCCGCAGTGCTGACAATAACAGTTGGACAGCGATGGTAAATCTGTTCATCAACTGTATATGCTGGGATCGGAATACGTGAACCTGGCAAAAATGCCATCAAATTTTCTTTGATAAACAAACCATCTGACAATTGCTCACCCTTGCTGCCGGGAAGATTTAATGGAACACCTTCCTTATGGTTTACTCCATTGTTCAGATCACACTCAGGGTTTGGACAGAATATTTCGAAATCAACAGGAGTGTCACTTCTCCTGCCGGGTTCTGGATATGAGGGGAAATATCCTGGTCTGGATGGTCTAAACGAAACACCTTCTACTCCAAGTGCTTTCACTATCTTGGATATCTGATCATCAAGTTCCCTTTCATCAATTTTTCTGTTACTCTCAAGTTTTAGAGATAGAGTCAGATGATTCGGGAGATGACCCCGATCGATGAAGTCAATGTCTTTAATAAAATCAGGATACTGAATTGAAGAACTTGCCTGTTTTAGATCATCAACGGAAAACGTTGATTTTACAGTCATATAGAAAGGATTTGCACCTTCTGACAGACCAGCCCGTGGAACTGCAAGCCATGCTCCACATACAGGGCATTTTATTATTTGTGCGGGTTCACCTTCAGAAACACATTCTCTTAATGCCTTTATTGCGCTATGATCACCCCGGAGATGGTTCGGAGATACGCTTCCGCCCACCCACATCCCAACTGAAAATCTTACAGAACCATATAACCAGTTGTCTGAAATTGCACATTTTTTGGGTCTCCATCCTATCGACGCTCCTATATTCAACACCCGTAGATATTCTGCTGCGGTTA
>CBFFLL010000238.1:0-3848 GCA_965642175.1 Candidatus Methanoperedens nitratireducens
CGTATCATCAATCCGCGTATTAATGTCCTGAAGATGAGCCTGAAGAATGGAGAAGGTTTCAATGATTGGATAGAATTCATAAAGAAAAGTATAGGAGAAAAGAAGTAAAATAATTCTCAATTCATTTCATTAATCATCCTTGCGCCAATCATCGCCTGCCCGAGGCATATGCCACCATCCCCGCATGGGACTTTGGTGTGAGTCACGAATTCAAATCCCTCTTCATTTGCCATATTCATTGCTTTTCGAATTATTGCTTCATTATATCCTACCCCGCCTGAAAAACCGATCACTCCAATTTGTTTATCCTGCGCCACTTTCATTGCCATTTCACATAATCCCGCTGCAACAGCGCTCTGGGCAGAAGCTGCGATATCAGGAAGCCTCTGTTCATCTCTTGCGAGATAAACTGCCTGGATAAGCCCTGTCGTATCAAATATATATTTTCCGTCCGTTTTTTCTATCCGGACAGGCATTTCAATGACATCCCTGCCTTTTCGAGAAAAAGCTTCAAGCTTCATGGCAGGTTCACCTTCATATGTCCTTTCCATGCACACTCCAAGAAGTGCAGCGACCGAATCCAGTATCCTTCCCGTGCTTGATGTAAGCGGTGAATTGAACCTGGTTTCTATCTGCTTTAAAATAATATCCAGCTCTTTTTTTCCAAAATAAGGCATGAAGATTTTTGAAAGCTCACCTTGACTGAACTTTTTGGACAATATCCCGGCAGCCATCCGTGCCGGATACCGGGCTGCCAGATCACCGCCTGGCATCAATTGAGGTATAAGATGACCGGCGCGCTCAAAACCATTATCAACAAGGATTATCTCACCTCCCCAGGAAGTCCCATCGTTCCCAAATCCCACACCGTCAGCCGTAATGCACACCATTCTTTCTATGCTTCTCTCTACCTGGAGGGAAGCCGCATGGGCAAAATGATGCTGGCATTTTACGAGGGGAGCATCAAATTTCCGGCTCAATTCCTCACCCAGGACAGAGGTGTTGAAGGATGGATGTTTATCCACAGCAACCGCATTGACTTTTTCCACACCTGTCAATTCCATGAGATTATGTACTGCAGATTCAAGATATTCAAGCGTCCTGAATTTGGTAGTATTACCAATATACTGTGTTAGAAAAGCCTTATCTTTTTTCAGGACGCAGGCTGTAACATCAAGTTCTGCGCCCAGGGACAGTACGGTTCCATGTACGTCCATTACCTCAATGGGGGTGGGTACGAAACCACGCGACCTCCTTATAAATATTGGACTATTGTTTATAATTTTTATCACAGAATCATCACATCGGTTCTTGATCTCCCGATTATGGATAAATGAAAAATCAGCAGCCAAAAAAAGAATTTCCCCGGTATTTATCGCCATGGGTTCACCAGGTGGATTTGCCGAGGTCATAACTAGGGCTGGCTCTTTTGAGGCATGGAATAAAAGATGGTGCAAACCCGAATATGGCAGCATTATGCCAATAGTGTCCAAACCCGGAGAAATTTTATCGTAAGTGCTATTTCTTTTCGAAAGAAGCAGAATGGGCCTTTCGATTGAAGTAAGAAGATGCTCTTCCTTTTCGGAAATAAACGCTATCTTATGGGCGTGCGCCATGTTTTTTGCCATGATTGCAAAAGGTTTCCAAGGTCGCTTCAGGATCTTTCGCATTCTTAATATTGCCTCATCATAGCCCGTTCCTGTCACGAGATGAGTACCTCCGATCCCTTTTATTGCCAGGATTTTCCCGGCATCCAGAGCTTGCGCAGCATCTCTTACAGGATTTTTTGAAAAAGTATTCTCACTTCCCCTGTATAAAATATAATGAGGTCCGCAGTCAGGGCAGGAGACCGGTTCTGCACGAAATCTCCTGTCAACAGGATCAAGATATTCTTTCCTGCATCTTTCACACATATTGAATTCGGACATGGCGGTATTTTCCCTGTCGTAAGGAAGTGATCCGATAATGGTGAAACGCGGACCACAGTCAGTGCATACCGTGAAAGGATACTGGTATCGCCTGTTCGTCCTATCAAAGACATCATTCAAACATGCGTCGCATATGGTAACATCGGGAGGGATTATTGAATCGGAACTTCCCTGTTTTTCACTTTTTAATATTAAAAAATCACCGAATTTTTTTTTATTAGATGGAAATATTTCAATATTCAATATCCTGGATAGCGGCGGACCATCTTTTTTAATAATATCCAGAAAATTCCTGATTTCAAACTCATCACCGTCAAGCAATAGTTCCACGCTATTCCCTGAATTCTTGATATATCCCTTGATATTGTTTTTCCTGGCAGTCCTGTAGACAAAAGGACGAAATCCCACACCTTGAACAGTACCACTGATTATTACTTTGAATTGAGGCATTGCTCCTCTTGATAAAAGGTTATTAATTCATAAAGGGTATAGATGTTTAAAACAATCATGTTAGATAAAAAAATCTGTTTTATCGGATTCGGGAATTCTATACGAAGTGACGATTGTCTTGGATTGTACATAATTTCATTGCTTGAACAAAAACTTGGTAATAATAATAATTTTACTTTCATGACATTACCCCAGATCGACCCTGCTCTTGCACCTTTGCTTGGGGAATATGATGAGATCATTTTTATTGATGCTGCAGTTGATATAGACAACGAATTTATCTTTGAAAATATCTTTCCCACCCGATCGTCAGGATTTACAACACACGTTTTTACACTGACGCAACTCATGGATCTTGCAGGTTCTTTATACAGGGTTCCAGTGTGCAGCCTGATGCGAGTGCACGGATACGAGTTCGGATTCGGTGAAAAACCTTCAAAGAAAGGGGAGCTGGCAGCATTATGTGCTGTGGATGCAATTCATTCTTACCTTTACGCTTGAGATGGGGCATGGAAAACTTTTTACACCATCGTCTTCCATCTTTTTATGCTCTCCTCGGCTTTCGTTTTCCCTAAGAACTTGTTTGCTGGCTCAACCAGACCATTTATCAATTTAAAGTAATCTTCTCTGGATGATATTTCCCTCTTATTTAAACCCAGTTTAGTTGCCACATTGCCGACAATAATCGAGCTCAAAGCGCCGCATGTACGTCCCATCTCTTCTTCTATCTTCAGTACGGCTTCATTCGGCTGCATCAGATCACCTTCTTACCGTATCAAGCACACATTCTTGCGTTCGAAGTTCGATCTCCAATGGCATCTGTCCCATGGCATGGGTGGCGCATGAGAGACATGGGTCATATGCACGCAATGCCATCTCAACCCTGTTGAGGATCCCTTCCGTGAACTTGCCATTCTTGATGAAACCCTTTGCTACATCGGCAATGCTCAGGTTCATTGCATGGTTGTTCCCCGCGGTTGCCACAATGAGGTTTGCCATTGTGATCTTTCCTGATGAGTCTGTCTTATAGTGATGGAAAAGTGTACCGCGTGGAGCTTCAATAACACCAACTCCTTCGCCTTCAACACGTTCAACAGGAACCCTGACTCTTTCATCTGTTATGGATTCATCGCTCAACAATTCAAATGCTCGCTCAGATGCGTATAGAAGTTCGATAAGGCGTGCATGATGATACAGGAGTGTGTATTGAGGGAAAGCGCCGAATGCCCTCTTGAATTCTTTCATTTCCGTATTCGCAAGGTCAGTGCTGATCCTGTCAGCTACGTTCATCCTGCTTAATGGACCGACCCGGAATATCCCGTCCGGATAACCCATTTGCCTGTAATACGGAAACTTCATATAACTCCAATCATTTACATGTTCGGCGATATGTTCAAGATAATTTCGTGGATCAAACTCAATGAGGTTGCCTCCATTAATATCATTTATCTTGAGCATGCCGTCATAGAG
>CBFFLL010000239.1:0-3822 GCA_965642175.1 Candidatus Methanoperedens nitratireducens
ATTACAATACAATTAATGTTAAGTTCTTTTATTGCCTATCACGCTTCAATACCATTCGTATTCTGGCAATTACTTCCTCTGGTACATAGGGTTTAGTGATATAATCATCAATACCAATAGCCATTCCTCGTAATTTGTCTTCCCTTTCTACTTTAGCAGTGATTAAAATAATTGGGATATCTCCTGTACTTTTATGGGCTTTGAGTATTTTTACTACTTCGTATCCATCCATCTCAGGCATCATTATATCTAAAAGAATAATATCCGGATTCTCTGCAAATACCATCCCCAATGCTTCTTTACCATTTTTTGCAGACACAACTTCCCAGTTATCCTCATACTTTAATGAAAAAGTTAATAGTTCCATGGACTCTGGAGAATCCTCTACTACCAAAATCTTTAAAGCGCCCTCAACCTTGCCACCAAATTCTGCGATTGTCTCATCAAGCTCGATAATATCATGAGGCAATATCTTCTCTTCCTTTTTGATTACCAGAGGGAAGCCTATCATATAGATAACGGAATATAATAATGAAGCAAATGTTTTTGATATAATATGAGCACTCAGGATGTTTGGCGAGTCCAATCCACCAAGATATAATCCAGACACAAAAATCAAACTATCTACATACAGTGCCAGTGTCAGAGAAATGAATACACTCAAGAATTTATTATTAAATAACCCTTTTGCAAAGTTATATACTACAATTAATACAAAAACACTTGCAATAAATCCTAATATAGAAAAACTGGAAATTGAAATGTTTGGAACAAAAACAGCTTTTTGCCATTCAAAATCATAAGGAGAAATCGGACTTAATATATATTTTGAATTCAGAAGATGGAATCCGCTAAGGGGAATAATCATCAGGACAGCTAGAATTATCCCAAAAATGAATTTCTTAGTCTCATCGATTCCTCGAATTTCATAAATCAGGATAAGTGAAAAGAGCATCAAAGGATAAATGGTAATTGCTGTACTAGCTACATCGAATCCAAGAAATGTAAATAGTGATAATGAAGTGGTTATTTGTCCGAAAATCAAACATCCAACAAGAAACATGTAAAGTGGAACAAGACCGAAAATTTTCCTATTCCTTACTAGAAGTAACACTACAATTGCATGAAATAGGATATTCAAACTAAATAATAATAATTCAATCATTATAAAATCTTTATATTATGTCTCTATTTAAATATATTTTTCCCCGCCTTTAGAGCTTCATTGAACTGTTGTGATACCTCTGGTGTACCGCTCATCAAGGCCCTGTAATCTTTAAATGCTTCTTTAATTGTGATCCCATTAGATGAAATGACAAATTCTCTTATTTCATTATCAAATTCACCCTGCATTTTCAAAATCAAGATGGATTTTCTAATTTTTGCTTTGATTTCAATGTTCCTTAATAGAATTATTGAATCCATTACAAATGGCAGCCCTACATCTGGTATGCTGACAAAACCTACAATTTGGGGCAGTTCATAAGTAAATATTGATGTAATATTCTTATTTGTAAGATATTTTTTAATGGCCAGTATATAGATCCTTAATTCTTCAGAATCAGATATTGCCTGACTCAGTCCTGATATGCTATCAAAAAGAACACGTTTTGCTCCAATTTCGCTTACAACTTTATCTAACTGTAATGTCAGTTCATCAGGATTTACATATCCATGAGGTATATAAATAAACCTGAAAATATCTTCATCGATATATTTTTTAAGATCCAGACCAAAACCCTGGGCGAACCTCACCATTTCCTTTTCCTCATCTTCAAAGGATACAATGACACATGGTTCTTTGTTAATAATCCCGTTTGCAATAAAATGCAGACCCATAACTGTTTTTCCACATCCTGCACTTCCAGCCACCAATGTAGAGGTTGATCGAGACAGCCCACTACCCAACATTTTATCCAGACCTTTGATTCCCGAACTGGCAGAACCGGATTGTATCTCTGAGGTAATGGAAACTGGAATGGTCCTGGGGAATACATTGATACCGTCGTCTTTTATTTTCAGTGAGTGCTGCCCCATATTAAATAAAGCACCTCTCATTTTTGTAATTTCAATATGCCGCTGCCTATCTCTTCCCAGTGGATGAGTTCCCAGCATTATCACTCCGTCCACCATATATCCCCATGGATTATCAGATAATTCATTACCTGAAAATTCACCTGTCATCAACAGCAATACATTCCACTCTTCAAATTCAGAGAACAGATTAAGAAGAAAACCTCTCTTTTCCAGGCTGACCATTTCCCGCTCTTCAAATGCTTTAAAAATATGATCAAGTATGGTTATTGGATCGATGACGACCCGGGATGGCTGGTATTTCTGGATATTATCATTTATCAATTCAAAGATGGCAAAATCACCTTTTTCAATAATTCCTGCATCAACTGTGATAATAATCAGTTTTCCGGAATCAATAACATCATTATCATAGAAAGTGTATTGGGACATGGCCCTGGTGATCATAGCTCGTGATTCAGATAGAAAAGAAAAATACAGGCAAGTCTCACCGTTTTTGGCAGCATTTATGAGCGATTGCATACAGAATGTGGTCTTGCCCGAACCAGCTTGTCCGGCGATTAAAACACTTGATGGCTTGATAAAACCGTCCTTTAGAATATCATCAAGTCCATTAATGTATGTTGGGATTTTCATTTAATAACGTCCGATCTAATAAATGTTGTGCCCCATATAATAATAAGGTATTAATATATAAGTATCTTTCTATTGTTGCTGTCCAGAATTATTTGAAGTTGTTAAGATACAAAATTAGCAATCGATAATGAACTGATATTACCTGGACATGCGTATGTTGCCACCTGATACAATTGTGAGTTTTTTACACACGTTGGAGACTTTAACAATAGATGACAAAGACTAAAGATAATATAACAACCACAAATGAAACAACCTGATTTTGCACCAACTTATATTTTGTGCAACAACACGAAAGTATATAATATGTGCTCGCATAACACAGTATTAATTAAAAGATGAAACATAATGGTTTTATTAAGGTGGTTTTAATGAATCAGGTGCAAGTCTCAAAAAGTATTACAAATACCTCTGACGGGACCAATGAAGTCGGATACATGACCATTATTGAGGGATTACTCGAAATACTCAATGAAGTAATCGGTGTTGAAGCTACAGAGGATATAGTTTATACATACTTTCAACGAAGGGGGGAAAATTTTGGACGAAAACTTGGATCAAATAAAAAACCTCAGACAGCTGTTAAGGAATTTCTGAAATGCTTCCCGATCAGCTCAGAGATAATTTCCAAAAAAGAAAACTTTAGTGAAAATGCATATGAATCAAACATCCAAATAAAAAATGACCTGATAACAAATCTTTGCAATAGTGTTGAACCCTCCATGAGAAAGCCACTTATAAGATGTACTAAAGGTTTCATCGAAGGAGCTCTTTCTTTTATGACCTGCAGGAAAGTCAATTTTGATATTACTTCCACAAATTTGGATATGTGTCAAGGTAAGGTGGAATTTCACGAATATTCAGGGCCGTTATGTTGTGTTAAAAAATATTTCCATGGATGGGACAAAATGTTGGAATACTTTGAAAAATAATGGTCTTCTCTTTTCGTATGAAATAATTGCATATTCATTTTAATTTCAATCATTATACCCCGCAGCTCTGCTGCGATTAGGTGTGCCGTCGCAACGTTTGACTAGAGACACGACCCAATAGCGGCCATATTAATACAATGGAAGTAGAAATTATACCAACGAGATAATCCAGTGAAAAATAAAAATAAAGTCACTGTTATGCAATAGCTTAAATATAATT
>CBFFLL010000240.1:0-3802 GCA_965642175.1 Candidatus Methanoperedens nitratireducens
CATCCATGGAACGCCTGATATGATCGTCAGCACCGAGATGCAAAATACCCATACAAGCTTTACCCTTGGGTCAATTCTATGGATTACGGTCTCTTTCTGTTCGTAACGAAATATTCCACGCATGATAACTCTATGTTGCTACTATTTTTTTAATTAGTGTTATCCACAATATAACAATATGTTATTTATACTTAATTGGTGTTAATCAGTTAAATTAAGATGATATATCTAACTGCTAAAACATGATAAAAATCGAAAATTTAACATACAATTATCCAAATGCAACCACTCCTGCCCTCGACAACATAAACCTTGAAATCCAGGAGGGCGAATTCATACTTTTAGTTGGACCGAGTGGTTGCGGAAAATCAACTCTGGTACAGTGCTTGAATGGAATAATCCCCGAGGTTGCAGGGGGCGATCTGCGCGGGAAAATAAAAATTGGTGGAAAAGACATCAGCAATTGTAAAGTCCATCAGTTATCCAGGCATGTGGGAATGGTGTTTCAAAATCCCAATGCCCAGCTTTTCGGGCTGACAGTAGAAGAGGATGTTGCTTTTGGACCCGAGAACCTGGGAATTGCACGAGAGGAAATTCAGAAGTTGGTAGAAAAATCCATTGGTATAGTTGGAATAGAGAAATTGAGAAAAAGGTTCACCTTCACCCTTTCAGGCGGCGAGAAGCAGCGTACTGCAATAGCCGGAGCTATTGCCATGGAACCAGAGATATTAGTCCTCGATGAACCTACCTCTGATCTTGATCCTGTGGGCACAAAGCAGGTTCTTGAGACATTGAAGCAGCTTAACAAAGAGAAAGAAATCACAATAATTCTTATAGAGCATAAGATCGATGAGGTTTTTGGCATTGCAGACAGAACGATCGTTATGGACAGGGGAAAGATAATCCTTGACGGAAAAACATGTGAGGTATTTACCCACAACCTCGATCTTCTGGAAAAAATCGGCATATATCCGCCTCAACTTATACGACTCTCAAGAATACTGAGAGTAAAGCCGTCCTATAATGATATATTTTCTTACTTTAATATCTTGAATGGGTCTTTTAAAGAATTTCCTGAGGTGAAAACTATAAAAAAATCCCCTTCTAAAGTAGTCTTTGAGGATGTCTGGTTCAATTATCACGGCGGACCTCCTGCGCTAAAAGGCATAAGTCTCGAAATAAAGAAGGGAGAATTTATCGCTATGATAGGACCAAATGGCTCGGGAAAAACAACCCTCTTGAGCTGTTTGATAGGATTTATAAAACCCGGTAAGGGGAGAATACTGATAGATGGGCAGGACATAAAAAACCTGTGCGTTGCTGATCTGGCTATTAAAGTCGGATACCTTTTCCAGAACCCTGACCTTCAGCTTTTCACGGATACGATTGCGCAAGAAGTGGGGTTCGGGCTGAAAAATAGGTCTATGGCTCCTGCTGATATAAACAAGAAAGTTGCCCGGGCAATGGATATCATGGAACTCTCTGAATTCCGTGATCGACATCCTCATTCCCTTAGTCGCGGTCAGAGGCAAAGGTTAGCAGTTGCCTCGATTCTCTCAATGGAACAGGAAATTATCGTTCTTGATGAACCCACCACAGGACAGGATCGTGGGCACTTGAGTAAATTTCTATCTCAAATTAAGAAGTTAAATGATGCTGGGATAACAATAATTATGATAACCCATGACATGAGCATGGTAGCAGAATACGCCAGGAGGATAATTTTGATGGAGGGGGGAAAAATACTGATGGATGGCAGCACTCGTGAGGTCTTTTCCAGACCAGATATTCTTAACAGGGCTTCCATAGAGCCGCCTCTACTTGCCAGAATTAGTAACGATCTAAATAAAGCTGGGAGAAAAGTCCCTGTAATACTTACACTTGAAGAGCTTCAATATTTTCTAAAAATTAAATATAATACAATAAAAATATAAGTGGCATAGAAATGAATACAGATAACACTTTGAAAGAGAAAAACAGAAAGAAAGTTGTTGTTTCGTGGACAGGCGGAAAGGATGGCTGTTTTGCATGTTATAAAGCAATTTCAGAAGGTTTTGATGTCTCCTATCTCTTGAATTTTAGAGACATGAAGAGACGGGGATCTCATGAGATAAATAGTGAATTGCTGTATGCACAATCAGAAGCGATTGGAATTCCAATTATTCAAATTGGTTTTGAATCATATGAGCAAGAATTTAAAAAAGTGATACGCAATTTAAATGGATATGGTACAGGAATAGAAGGTGCGGTATTTGGGCACATTGAAACCCATAAGGAACTTGTGGACAGGATTTGCAGCGATCTTGACCTTAAGTTATTATTACCGCTCTGGAAACAAAATTCAGAGCAAATCATAACGGATTTTATGAAAGCCGGATTTGAGGCAATTATCATAAGTGTTAAAGCTGATTTATTGGGCGAAGAATGGCTTGGGCGGAAGATAGACACGAAATTCGTAAGCGATTTACATAGTTATAATAACGCTATCGATCCATGCGGCGAATATGGAGAATTTCATACTTTTGTTATTGATGGTCCGATTTTCAGAAAAAAGTTACAGATAGTTAATAGGGAAAAGATTTTGAAAGATGGATATTGGCTCATGGATATTTCAAAATATTCGATTGAAGATAAATTAAATAGGTTTCACTGATGGCGTCTGTCACTTCCCGAACCTCCTCTGCCGCCTCTGGAAATCCCGGATGGCTCTCAGGAAATCTATCTTCCGAAAGTCCAGCCAGTTCATATCAGTAAAATACAGCTCTGAGTATACTGCCTGCCATATAAGAAAATCCGTTAATCTCCTGCCTCCAGCCCTTATCACGAGGTCTGGCTCGAATTTGAACAAAAGATGGGATTCGATGACCTCTTCATTAATGTCGTCGGGTTCCAGAGTATTATCTTCAACCCTTTTCATTATCTCTTTAACAGCTTTTGTCAGTTCGTATTTTCCGCTGTACCCTATCGAGATATCCACCCTCATCCCTTTAGTATCATGTACCTTAATTTCCCTGTCCTGGCGCGTAATTACATTGATATTCCGGGTTATTTCATAAAGCTCAGGCGGCAATTCCGAAGAAAGTTTCTTGCATATATTCTCACTAAGTTCGGGCTCCACCTCGATAATATTGATGTAGATAGTAACCATATTTACACCATATTCTCTGCACCAGCAAACAAGAGATCGGATCTTACCGTATCCTTCGTCAGCCAGAAGGTCGCTTTCAGAGAGTACAAGGACAATATGTTCTGGTATTTCATGGTTTTTTATGTCGTTTTTCAGTTTCCATTCATACATTCCGGAAATAAGTCCCATGAGCCTGTATTGGAATTAAAGGATAAAGTATTTGCTTATTAGAACAGATTCAGTGATGAATGAAGCTGACACAGGAGTACAAAACCCAGAGGATATATATATTTCTCGGGCTGATAATACTTCTCTTTCCATTCTTCAGCACATATATTTTTATGCTTGCGTTCTTCTTTGGGGCGCTTATCTTCTCAAGACTCAGACCAGACTCCCGGGTCTTTGGGATACTTGCCAGGGAATCTGATATCAAGCAAGGAAGACTTGCCGGGCTTACGCGTCTTTTTCTGACAATGGGGGGGCTTTTTTTGATGAGCTCGATTTTTGGACCTGAAAATTTCCCTCTTTTCATAATCGCTGGAGCCCTGGCGATCACGACCTTCGGGGACGGCGTAGGAGACCTCCTAAATATCCATGACAGGCAAAAGAGCTCTGGAAAGGTCTATTCTGCAAGATCCAGCATTGTTTTTTTGATATCAGGAGGGATTTTTGCCT
>CBFFLL010000241.1:0-3801 GCA_965642175.1 Candidatus Methanoperedens nitratireducens
GGCGCCAAATATGCGATGTTCATTCAGCCCACCTGCGTTCACATTGCATCGGGACGGAATGGGGTGTAGATTGATAACGATAGAACACAGATTGCGCGGATGACGCGGATACGCACGGATTAACAGTATCCGTGAAAATCCGCGCAATCCGCGTCATCCGTGTTCTATTTCGTGGATGTTTCTCATTACAAAAGTTCAAAGGGTCCTGCTCGACTTTGCGTTCTTTGCGGTGAGTCGTTATAATTATTCTGCGTTCATCCGCGTTTATCTGCGGTTTTTTTTGGGACTTCTGCTGTTTCGTCTTCCTATCGTGCGCCGGAATTGAATATTTGGCATGTGATATATTTGTCGTTATTCCCCCCACCATCTGAGAAAAACCAGGCGCCATGAATGCGATGTTCATTCAGCCCGCCCGGGGGAAGCGCAATAGTAAATAGCATTCATTTTTGGTCACTTATCCTGTTAAATAACTGCAGTGAAAATGATTTGCACCACTTAGAACCTCTTAATTCCTTGATCATTAATAAATATATCCCCTATCATTATAATGGAATATCGATGTGGTACATTCACTGGGTGGCTGGCGTGGAATATAACGAACTCACTACGAACTCAAAACCAACTCCGGTTGCGTGAGTTCGTTTGGAGTTCGTACCAGTTCGTTGTTTCGTTTTCATATCAGGCGCTGGGACTTAAATATGTAGTATGTGATAATTATTTCAATAATGCAGCTACTGAAATATCTTCATCCAATTCGTCCCAGTGTATTCCTACTCCTCTTCCAATAAACCTCCATTTGTTTCTCTGTTCACTATTGGCATCTCGCAACTTGGGGAACCACTCAAGAGGCATACTGATTTCTCTTCCATCCAGGAGGCGAACATGCATCATATCAAAGTTAAACCATACATCTGATGCCATTACCTCTGTAATCCTAGTGATCAAAGTGCTCATGCCATCTCTCCTCGAAAATGTTTGCATTTTCTAATACTAACTTCCTTATTTCATTTAATTCCTTTGCGCTATATCCGACTGATTTTGCAAGCTGCACGGGCTTAAGCCAGAATTTAGCATATTTATCATCTGACTCAACATGTATATGCATAGGTTCATCACCTTCATTGCTGAAGAAGAAAAATCGAAGTTTTCCAACCTTTAAGATTGTTGGCATAAGTAATTAATCCTCTATTGAACATAGTGTACACCTCTTTTCAATCCACTGCCATCCGCTTTCTTAAATTCCAGCCATCCGGAATCAAATACTGCTTTTGTTTGCATATAGATCACTCTATTTTAATTCGGTTTTAAGCTTAAAAAGATGCTGCTTGAAATCACTTAAGGCATAACTCCCCTCCCCGGTTCGGTAAAAACCCAGGCGCCAGGAATGCGATGTTCATTCAGCCCACCCGCGGGAAGCGCAATAGTAAATAGCATGCATTTTTAGACACTTATCCTGTTGAATAACTGCTGTGTAAATGATTCGCACCACTTATAACCTATTAATTCCTTAATCTTTAATAAATATATTGTATATCATTATAATGATATCCCTCAAGTGCGCTCACCGGGCGCCTGGCTGGGGCAATGAGGAAATACAGGCGGGAATTTACGATCTGGATATAAAGATGAAAATTGCATGCAATGGAATGAGGCTGCGCGGGGACGAGCTGGCGCCGGGGATTAATAAATATAAAGTGATAATTGTCGTATCCGCATTCATTTGCGGTTATATCTCTATAAGTTTGCTCTTTTAACCAATCGAAGCGCTGGGATGCACAGTAAACACAACGATCCTTCCTCCTTCACCAAGCGCCTCGATGATATTTGTCATCTTCTCCCTGCTGTCTATGTTACTGCAAACCGACATGGCGTTCATAATTCTCCAGCAGAATTAGATCCGCTTTCTCCTGTAGTGCAAGTACTATAGCTTCCGATTCTCCCTCATCAAGAGAGATATTAAGGGCTTTCTTTAGCTCAATATTTTTAATCCCGGCAATACGGATCCACGAGGCACTCTGGATCTTGCGGGCATCATCTCGTTCTCTGCCTTCAATCACGCATTCCCTGTAAACTGCTTCCGGAACCAGCACCTCTTCAAAAAGATCCCGCAAGAGCTCCAATTCCCCAATTCTGGCAAGGTGAATCAGGGGAGAAGAATTACATACCACCTTTAGCAAAGGCTAAATCCTCTCCCAGCTCTTTTTCTGTATAATGACGCGTTATCTTCCTTCTACCCAATTCCTCTAAAAACTCCCATTTACTCATGCCAGCCAATTTTCTTGCGTTTCCTATAGAAATGGCTTCCCTCTGGTAGAGCACAACAGCAAGGTCAGTTTTTAACTCCCTCTCTATATCCTTCTTTGGAATTCTTATTGAAGCCAACACATCTTCAGGAATCTCTACTAATGTCATTATTATACACCATTGCTGTTTAATTCTAATAACTTATTTATATTCCCCCTATAATAAGTTTCAGGTAGAATCTTCATAATCCTTTTGCTGTTTCGTCATCCTCAATGCGCCGGGAATTGAATATTTAGCATGTGATACATATGTTATCCCGCCCCCCAACTCATGCAAAAACCCAGGCGCCATAGATGCGATACTCATTCAGCCCACCTGTATCGACTCAAGGCATGCCTGCGTCGTAGCCTCTGCGTTGTAGCCTCTGCGTTGTAGGTTGAAATAACAGTCGATACAAATGTGGTCAACTTCTCTTCAGGCAATATTTTCACCTTTTCGAAATTTTTTTGTGTTCAACTATAGTTCCCATTCTTGACGGAATACTGATTTGATCTCACGAGCGCCATGCACTACTGCTAGTATTTCAACATCTTCGCTACCTTCTATAACTCTATAAACTATCCTGTAGTTCTGGAAAGTGACTTCTCTAAATCCATAACTTTCAAGCTCTGGCACAATGCGACCACAACGAGGCATTATCTCAATTTTTGTGGTTGCTTTAATAAGAGATTTTATGAATCGAGTAGCGTATGTTTTAGAATCTCTGGCAATATAATCGTGAATTGCCTGTAAATTACTGCTCGCCTTCTCTGTCCATTTTATTTTGCCCATTGTTCGACTCTGTTTAGAAGTTCCTCGGTAGTTAACAATTTTCCGCCTTCAGCATCTTTAAGTCCTTCAAGAACCTGCGCAACAAAATTTATCTCATACATTATGTCTTCTATCGAACTCTCATCGGGTAACCGTTTTATAGTTTCTATGGTTGCTTCTTTGAGTAAAACCATTATAAACACTTCCTTTTTAGTACTTTATCTCCATTAAACTGAATTTTTGTCATTTCATACTTCTCAATAACCACACTGACTTTATGCAACATTTCTTTTGCCTCTTTCCGATCACAATAGATGAAACGAAACCTTTTACATATACTCAGTGTTCATCATTATTTAAATATTGCAGCTACTGAAATATTTTCATTTAATTCCTTTGCGCTATATCCGACTGATTTTGCAAGCTGCACAGGCTTAAGCCAGAATTTAGCATATTTATCATCAGACTCAACATGTATATGCATCGGTTCATTTGCGTTCATCGGTATTCATCTGCTGTTTTCTTTATACATGAGTTTCGGGTATTGAACATAAATATACGAATTTAAATTAGACATTTATTCACATTTTGAATTCAATCAGACGTTCATCAAGATCACAAATATTCATCGTATTTAATATGCTAAGACCATTATTAAGTTTATCCATTAAATTTGGCTCTTTTGGATTTGTTACAAATTCAATTATTTTCTTTCCATTTAAAATAGAAGCACTGCCATCAAGCTGA
>CBFFLL010000242.1:0-3769 GCA_965642175.1 Candidatus Methanoperedens nitratireducens
TTTCTCACAGAATCCACATCCCCCCGCTCCATTATGACCTGCGCAGCCGCTATCTTCGGAAAATCGATGGGATCGCCTATCTGGCTCAGCAGCCACACATAGACCTCCCTGATGTCGGGGACGTTGACATATATCTCATTGGCTATCCTGTGGCTCAGCACATTGTATATCTTCCCCACATGGCTCACAGGGTTCTTACCCGCAGCAGCCTCGCTGCTCACAGGCCTGTTCAACGGGATGATCCCGTTCACCCTGTTCCCGCGCCCAACCTGACCTGAATCAGCATCTTCCGCAGATGTGCCTGTGACCGTGAGGTATATTCCGCCCATCCCGCGTCCCTCGCGGTCAAGCGTGTTCAGGAAGGCTGAGGTATCAAGTTCAGATCGACCTCCCGCAAATGTAATAATCTCCTCAAGCAATTCATCCTTTTTCCTGAAATAATCAGTTTCAGATATGATGAACCTATCAATAAGCGGGTCAGCAACAGTCAAATTCAGTTTATTCCCTTCCCTTAGCCCCATGACCTTGATATCCTCACCCGACTCAGGAAATCGTCTCTTAAAATCAGGTGAATTCAGGTACCTTTCAGTCTCAAGTACAATGCTCTCAGTCGGTGTCATCGGAGCATATCCAACAGCAGCAGAGGTATCATTAGCTCCGAGCACTGAATCCTGGCGATTAAAGATGTCAGTCAGTTCTGCTGAACCCCGTGCGATTTCGACCTGGTACTCGATAGAATCCACATTGACGAACCTGAGATTTTCTCCAATCCACTTTTTTGCAGCATCTATGGCAATATTTTCGACATCGATTAACTCTCCCTCAACCTCAAAAGTAGCCCTGTCGCCGAAGATTATCCGCATGGGTTTAAGAATAACACCCCCGCCGAACTTTGTTTTCACTTCTCCCGCAACCAGCATTCCTTTATCTGTATTGTGGTGCATAATGGCGCCGAACCGCTCCAGATATTCCCTGCACAAATCCACAGATACCTGGTTCATTATTGAATCGCAGATATAGTCAGGATGTCCCAGCCCTTTTCTCTCCACCACTTCAACCTGGCGCTCTGTTATCGGCGTTGCGCCCAACTCCTCAATTTTAATATTTCGCATATTTATCCTTTCATTTTAAGGTATTCTTCAGTTAATTTTTCGTATTTTTTCAATGTATTCCTGATTATCTCAATATCTTCCTCATTTGTCTTCCTGATCTCTTTGCAGGGAACTCCCATCACCACCATGTTCGCAGGGACCTTATAATTTGGCGGGATAAGCGCACCAGCCCCGACGATTGCGTATTCTCCAATTTCTGCCCCATGCAGGATGGTCGCATTCATTCCGATAAGCGCATTGTTGTTTATCAGCCTTCCATGAACAACGCATCCATGTCCGATAATAACACCATCCCCGATCTTCACTTCGTTGTCGTCAGTATGGATGACAGCGTTATCCTGGACACTGCACCCGTTCCCTATGCCGATACGTGCGCTGTCGCCCCTGATAACTGAGTTGAACCAGACGCTTGATCTGTCGCCTATTGAAACATCCCCTATTATACATGCAGTTCCTGCTACAAAAGCGCTTTTCGATATGGAAGGTCCCTTATTCCCGAACTTGTAGATCATAAGTGCCTCGGCTTCCTGCCTGCTTCCCAATTATACAGGGGCTTAATCACTTAAATACTTGACTTTGCCGGATTTTCACGGATCCGTGCATATCCGTGTCGACTGTCACGCCAGTCGATTGCGTGCACACGTGTACTCCGCGCAATCCGCGTTCTATATCACGGTTTTTCTCATAGTAACAAGAGAAGGATCCACAATTATTCTATGTGCTTCTTCTGTATCTTTCCCTATCTTCACATCCCCTTTTCTCCCAATGGTAGCTGTGAGCAGGTAATCATCACCAATATGCACATCCACGGTCTCGCCTGAGAGTCCTTCAACATGGAGAATTATATGTTTCTTTGAGCGTTCAACCGTGGGAACAAAACTTGATATCTCACTTTTCACTGCCTTTTTAACTTTTTCCTTTCCTGCTTTTCTTTCCCTTATATCAAGATGTATACCAAGTTTCTTTTCTATAAGGTCAATGTTCTTTCCCGCTTTACCGATCACTCCGGCTATGTCTTCCTCATCCATGTAAACTGTGGCGCTTGTATCAGAAACCACATCGACCTCAACCATACTGCGTGAATATTTCTGCATTTCTTTGCGTATCTCCTTCCCCGCAAGAGCCCACATGCCAGGACGCCTGCCTTCTGTATCCCCAACAGGCATCACCACGACCTGCTCGCCGTATGTGTATATCTCATACTCCACATTACGGGTCTCAAAGTCAACCACGGTTATCACAGGACGCGCAAGGTCCTGCTCAACCATGCCGTGAGGCACTTTTACTGTGAAAGCGATATCGTAAACCTTTGCGACCTCTCCTTTTTCAATAAAGACAACGGTGTCCACCACCTGCGGGATTATTCCCAGTTCCACGCGACCGATAAGCCTCTGGATAGCATCAACTGCTCTTGTGGCATGCACCACTCCTATCATTCCCACGCCAGCCATCCTCATATCAGCGAAAACATGGAAATCTTTTGTCTTCCTTACCTCGTCGTATATTGTATAATCGGGTCTCACAAGCAGCATGATATCCGCGGTCTTTTCCATGTCCCGCTCAAGAGGAGCATACTGGGTTATCGCATCCTGGACCTGAAGGTCGCGCGGGGATTCCATCGTTTTCACGATAAAGTTCTGCCTGTACAGGAATTCGGCTATACTTGCCGCAAAAGTGGATTTTCCCGCCCCTGGCGGTCCCGCCACAAGGATGCCGCGCTGCCTTTCCACGATCCTGTCTTTCAGTTCCTTTCCCATCCTGTAATCGTCGAGGCTCACTACAGCGATAGGTCTTACCGCGGTTATTTCCATCCCATCAGAGAACGGGGGCTTCGCCACTGCTATTCGCATTGAACCTATCTGGAACACGGTCGCCCCGATATAATCGATCTCCAGATACGCATCAGGGTCGCGTTTTGTCCTTACAAGAAGTTCCCTTGCTATGGCATGAAGCTCTGCCTCTGTGCAGGGTTCTTTCCTTATCTTAACAAGTTTCTGGTCCCCTATTGTGCCCCTCTTTGCCATTGGCTGCACTTTGACCTTGAGATGGACTGAAAGAGTGTCATCTGTGAAAAATCCGCTGATTAGAAGTTCACTGAGCTCTTCCTGCACTGGATACAGGTATTCCACGTTCAGTCCCTTGGCGCGCCCCACCTCTGCCTGCACCTTGTCGCTCGTAATGAAAAGCGCTTTACGCTCCACTGCGACCGCGCGTATGATGGAATCTATCTCTCCTGAAGAAGCAAGTTTTATCTGCTCAAGGGAAGGTCGCTTTCCTGTGAACTCAAGCCTGAGTTCCCCTCTTTTTGCCATCCCGCTCAGTTCTTTTAATTCTTCAAGCCCCTTAAAACCCGTCTCTTTGCCTCTATTCGCCTGCGCTTCAAGCTCTGCCATTAGCGCCTCGGCTATGACCACTGTGGCATCAGGGTATTCCCCGGCTTTTAATTTCGCCGTTATTCTCCCGTCAATGATAACACTTGTATCAGGAACTATGCATAACTCCTCAGTCATAATGATTAGATACACTCATTAAAGTAAAAATGTTGGCATAAAGAATAAGTAGTTTGATTGTGAGTTAAAGATGCAGTCCCGTAGGGTAGCGGTCAATCCTTCCGGCCTTTGGAGCCGGAGACGATGGTTCGAATCCGTCCGGGACTA
>CBFFLL010000243.1:0-3768 GCA_965642175.1 Candidatus Methanoperedens nitratireducens
TGCTTCACCATAATTTACGTACAAAATATATGAGTATGAGAACAAGAGCGATGCCAGGTACCCATATCATGGGATCAATGGAAGACCTGTTTTCAGGAGGTGATTTATTGTTTCCAGGAGTTACGGTGTTTTCAGGTATGATCGTCTTATCCGGGTAAGGTTTTTCAGGGTCGTTGTACTGGTACAGGAAAAAAGAAACAAGATACTGTTCTGACTGACCCGAATACACCTTATCCACATTAAGTGATATGATGGTCCTATTGGTCTTGTTATATACGAAAGACCCGTAGCTGTAAACGATCTCGCTTTTTACGATAGTCTCATTCTCTGTCAACTGGAGCCACATGGAACCGTCGCTGCTTACACCCTTTAAACTCAGGACATACCCCTGGTACAGAGCGCTGGATTCTCCGGTAGCGAGATACATGTTCGTTCCGTTGATAAGTACATCACTCAGGGCTGAGCCAGTCAGGGATAAAAAATATAGTAATAATATTAATATGACCTCTTTTTGCCTCATCACCATATTATTTACAATGAGTCTGTACACAGACTTATATATTTCCTTTGCATCTTTTTGCCCATGGCAATTTCGGTCAGGCTGTGTTCGGGAAAAACCGGTTTTGAAGTAAGCACTAATACGAAGATCGATCTGATAAAGGCAAGCGGTATCCTGAACACAAAGGTGGCTACAAAACATCTGATGCTGCTGAATTATAATGGTGTGGACGTTTCCATGTATCCAGGCGGCAGGATGATAATCAAAACCTCAAGCATGGAAGAATCACTTGAAATAGCGCGATGCCTGCTTGCAGAACTTGGGTTATCGTAAATTACTTATATTCCACAATCTGTCTGGTACTGGTGAAAATCATGAAAAAAATATTAATTCTTTTTCTGGCTGCTTTAATACTATTCAGCGGTTGCATAGGTGAAAAAACAGTGAAAAAAGGAGATATAGTATCTGTTAATTATACAGGAAGTCTCAAGGATGGTAAGGTTTTCGATACTAATATAGAAAGTGTGGCAAAGCAACATGATATCATAAAACCTGAATACGTTCCACTTGAATTTACAGTTGGCGAACCTGGAATGATCAAAGGGTTTGATGAAGGTGTTGTGGGGATGAAGGTCGGGGAAACGAAACCATTAACCATTCTGCCTGTGGATGGATATGGACCGGTCGACCCTGAATTGATAAGCGCAAATGACATAATTCAAAACATATCTGCAAAAGAAATTTCGTACCCCAGGGTTTTTAATATATCCCTTGAGGAATTCGAAGCGACTTATGGTCCGGGTCATAACAAGAGCGACAACGTCATTCTTTCCGGAACAAACATCAATCTAACTATCCTGAACATTTCCAATATTGTGTCTTTATCTTACAATGTTAAGGCGGAATATCAGATTTTTCAACAAAATTCGCCCTGGAATATGACGGTGGTAAAGATCAATGAAACGAATATTACCCTGAAGCCCAGCGTAAAGAAAAATGACACGGTTAGACTTCCACTCGACCAGTTCCAGAAATTGCCGTGGACTTCAACCGTTATTGGTTTAACAGACGACAATATCACTCTAAGGCATAATGCGATCCCTGAGACACAGGTTCAGAGCATGTTCGGTACGATGACAGTGAGATTTAACGAGACATCGCTCATAATAGACCAGAACCACGAGCTTGCAGGAAAGACGTTGATCTTCAATGTAACACTGGTATCGATAGAAAATAACGATATTTCAGACAAAACGCCTGATATGGGGGGGAATAAATGAAATCCCCCTTAATTTCTTCACTCTGAATTTTTTTTATTTTTTTCAATATCCGACAAACCTCGGCTCTGTCAGTTTCCTGTGAAATTCCTGCCTGCTAATAACTTCATTGATCGCACCCGCAGCTTTAAGCCCCTCATCCACAGGTAGACCCCAGATGTTCCTGCCGTAAATACCGCCTTCAGCCCCTGCCTTCATCACGACCTCAGTCTGTTTTACAAGACTCTTTGTGGGATCGCCCGGGATCTTAGGACCGCCTGAAAATATGACTATGGAATTCGGAGCCGCCTGAACTACAAGGCTTGCTCTGAATATTTCCTGCTCAGGGGTTAATGGCTTCTGTACATCTTTTGGTTCAAGGTATTTGTAGGCGATCATGCTTGAGTTCTTTTTCGCAAGGTTTTCTATATACGCATCATACGCCCGCCTGTTGTCAGGTTTGACCTTTGCCGGGTACTTTGTTTTTACTATGTCAGCACCGAGGAAGCCTGAGGCAATAGAAACAGCGTAATGCGTCCAGTACAGGCTGTCAGCCTGCGTGACGCCCTGGAACTCCCCTTCCTTATCCTTTAATTTGGCCTTTTCATCAAGACCAGAACCGCGCGCATAAGCCCACACAACAGCAACTAAACCGATTTTATGAGCTTCCCTAATAATTTGCGCAGCTCTCTCAAAGTCTGCCTTGACGTGCTCTCCCCCAGGATAGATCGTCAATCCGATAGCGGATGCACCGTATCTCAGCGCATCTTCAACCGTGCCCACTGTTGACATTATTCCCGCGCTCTGCGGCTGTGATATGTGGCCGTCTATTTTATATATCAAAGGAATATCAGGTCTGAACAGGTGCTTGAACTGTCTCACATTGCCAGGGTGAAGGACATAACCTGAAAAATTGCCGCGATTCACAAGTTCAGCGATTGCCCGCAAGTCTGCCGAACCCTTTCCCCTGATATTTATTTCTTCGGTGGTTGCGTTGTCTCTTTCCCACAAGAACTCATGACCGGGTCCATGTTCAGAACTTTTCTGGTCAAATGGCATAAAAAGCGCTGTTCCGTTCCCGGGGCCGTTAACATAAAGCATGCGGTAGAGGTTGGCTTCGACTCCTGGCTCAAGGAAGCGCATCTTTTCAAGATGGGGTCGGGCATCTACATTGTCAGCGACGTTAATTTCGATATCGTATTCATCAATATGTTTTTTGGAATTCATTAAATCTTGAATTACAGCCATGGTTAAATCCCTCTTTTCTATGCAATATTCGTTTTTGTTATTTTAAACATTCCCTATCTATAATTTTACCTGTTTTCTAAGAGATATCTATTCAATCAATCAGACATAAGCTTCTCGATCATTTCTATCTCTTTCTTCCCCCCCGCATATATCGGCGTCCTGACATCGATGGCATTTGGCTTGATGGATAAAATATCTGTCTTCCCGTTGCTTATCGCCCCGCCAGCTTCAGTTATTATTTTCCCCATCGGGTTCGATTCGAACAAAAGCCGCAGCTTCCCGTTCTCTTTTCCCTTGAATCCCGGATAAGTGAACACTCCGCCCTTGTGGAGTATCTGGTGCATATCCGCAACGAATGAACCGCTAAAACGCAGTTTGTAACCCTCGCTCTCAAGGCTCTCGATGAATTTTGCATGCTGTGGCAGATAGTCTTTCCTCAGGGCGCCGGGTGCGTATATTTTTTCATTCGGGATCCTGACATCCTCCTGCGTAAGGGTGAAATTTCCTTTCTCATCCATCACGAAATCATGCACCCCATTTCCGGTCGTCAGCGTCAGCGTTGTGAGCGGTCCATAAAGAATATACATTGCCGCTACCATGGTATTCCCTGGCTCAAGCACGCTTCCCGGATATATTCCTATGATCGTGCCAACAGCAAGGTTAACGTCAATAAGGGATGAACCGTCAAGAGGGTCGATCACGATGCCGAACTGGTTTTTGGGGTTTTCAATTTCGATGATATCTGGCTGTTCCTCAGTTGCGATA
>CBFFLL010000244.1:0-1693 GCA_965642175.1 Candidatus Methanoperedens nitratireducens
AGGAAGATCTGCCCCTCATCGGGATGCAGTTCGCCGCCGCATTGGGCGCAGCTTATCGTGGTCTGGGGGAGGGAGGTTTCCATCTCGGGGTACTTGTGGTGTGGCAATAATTTTTGATTATCGCCAACCTTATGGCAGGGACATGATTTCGATGCGCTCTTTTACTACTTTAGGTCGAACCAAGTCATACAGATTATAGCAGAAATCCATCTTCTGTCTGTACAAAATTTAGACCCTTAGCGAGCCACGGAATCCCCTGGCGGCATAGTAAGATTCTGCACCGTTGTGATACACGAAAACATTGCCGTAGCGGAAATCGGCAAAGATGGCACCACCGAGTTTTCTAATATCAGCAGGTGTTTTCACCCAGCTTGATGTTTTCGTATCGAAATTTCCAAGTTTCTGCAACTCCCGATATTGTTCTTCTGTTAGAAGTTCAATGCCCATGGCAGCAGCCATATCTGCGGCATTGTTATCCGGTTTATGTTTTTTCCTTGATTCTAAAGCTTCACCATCGTAACAATGACTTCTGCGACCTATAGGACTTTCTTCTGAACAATCATAAAAAATGTATTCTCCCGTCGTTTTATCATGACCAACAACGTCTGGTTCACCACCCGTTCGTTCCATTTCATTCAGCGACCACATTTTTTCAGGATTAGATTCCAGCTTTGCTTGCACTTTAACCCATTCAAGATCTTTATGGCGATTCATGTTTTTCTCAAAACGGGCTTTCAATGCACTTAGTAGTTCTTCATGCTGTTCTGGTGCCAACTCTTTTTTATTGCTACGATTATTGTTCATATTTATCTATTTTCTCTGCTGTATAGGTTTGTCAATCGTATCATTGCCTAAATATATTTCGAAAGTTCAAGCTGATACTTACAAGCACATCGGTACAGCGATACTCATGCAGGCTATTATTGAACGGAGTGTCCCCGTTAAACATGATACAAATCCGTGCAGAATGTTTACTTTTTCATTTGTGCGGATTATACGGGGTAAATCCATATAACCCATGGGTTATACGGGGATATCCAGTATAACCAGCAATTCTGATGAAAGGTTCCATTAATCTCCTTAAGGGGAGTTTTACTGGAACGCATCCCCATTTCCTTGTACCTACTATAGTATAAAAAATGGCAGGTATGAAGCACCCTGTTAGGGCTAGTTGCAATGGTTTCTCAAATATATATGCTTCAGTGTCCGATAATACTCATTATCGGAAACAGGGGTTCTGTTCATTGGCCCCCAAAGCGTTATTTTTTCCTGTATTCAGCCTTACGGGAGATCGAGAAGAAGCAGGATTAGAGCATTAATGAAGAAAGACTTTCTGTTTTATCGGCGAATATTTTATGTTTAAATGCTCTTGAGAACCGAATTTCTCATAACCAATATCAATTGGGAATTTTCGAAATCTTTCATTTCGAAAAGATCTATTCTCATAACCGCCTCTGTGGATACATCTGTTTCGATTCTCTTAAAGCTATTGAATGTTGGATCATTCTTGAGTCTCAATTACCTCAGGGTTGGCTTCAAGTGTCCATGTCAGCGTGCCGTCAATTCCCGGGTATAAACTCGAGGCAGGAACAGTTTCTTCTGTGAATTCTCCCGTTCCCGTGATCTCAAAAGGCAATTCGTAGGCATCTTCTGCAGATCTAACCCACTGGGATCTCGTCATCTCCTCAGCACC
>CBFFLL010000244.1:1703-3755 GCA_965642175.1 Candidatus Methanoperedens nitratireducens
GGATGTATGAGAGTCCCATGGGCGTAAAATCCACCTACCTCGTTTACGATTGTAATGTAAATCACGCCTTCTTCACATCTTCCCATAATAAGAGTACCTATGAGATCTCCGCCAATAATTTGCCCTCCTCCGAAAGGCCAATTCACCTCCATAGTGAATTTCTCAAGGCCGGTCACGCCCGTCCAAGGGTTTAAGGTCAGTCCCGCCGCTCCACTAACCGTAATGGTGTAATCAGGAAATTCTATAAGATACATGTGATGGTCTGCCGTGAGAGTCAAACCATACTGCTTGGTTATCTCCTCTCTCATATCTCGGTACCACTCTTCTATTTCCATATTTAATTCCCTGCGATATTCGTTATTTTCATCTACCATTTTTCTTGCAAAGAGAGCCATCTTAAGTCGATAATCCCAGTCAAGATTCCTATCCCTTGAGGGACAAGTACAAGATAATCCTCCATCATCATCTTCCCACATTGTCCCCCCAGTTGTCTCAGAACAGCCTTCATTACATTTATCGAATTCTTCCTGTGCTTCTTTTGATTTTTCGGCCCATTCTTTGTGAATATCTTCATACCCCTTGATAAATCGCTCTTTCCATTCCTCAAGATAATTTTGCCATTTCTCATCCATCTGCTCGAGGAACTGCTTCTCTTCATCCGATAGATCCGGACATCGAACGAACTGCTCGGGTGAATCCGAGGAGTGTTGACTGTTCATGCTCAACTCTACCGCATCCAGCATATTCGTTCCGCACAATAAGATTGTCGAGGCAACTGCTTGTATCGCTGGCCTATCTCCAGATCCCGCAGAATTCAACTCCTGTTCTGTGCCTGAAGCCCGTTGCATATCGTAGGATTTTGGCAAGTCCCTCATAGCCGTAACTAGACCCTGCCGAGGGCTTATATTTGTTTGGTCTTCACCAGGAAAGACAGGAATGGGTTCAAATGCCACGCCTTCTTGGATCGCCTGGAGCTTCGTCAACTCCGTTATTACGTCCGCCCATCCTTGTTCGTTAACACTTTCCATATCGCCAGCTTGCTCACGGATCCGCACAAGCGTCGCGACGACATTGGCTTCTTGCTTAATCAGCTCGCCGCGCAGCCCAATATACACAACCATCGCTTCTGCGTAATCCACATAACTCCGCATGTAATCTTGCACATCTTCTTCAAAAAGAATTTGTTCATATGCGTATGCTTCTCTGGATAGCTCGGACAGCCCCAGGTTCATCTCCTCTTCGATCTCGGCAATATCGACCTCCTGAGCAGTCATCTGCTCAAAAAGGTCAGCCAGGGACTCAAATTCGTTAATAAACACACTCGTTATCGTGTCTGTATAGTCGAGGAAGTCCTGTGCACTCCTGAGTGGCGCCAGCATTTTAAATCGATTCTCAATTTGCTCAATCTGGACTAATGCCGCTCCAAGTTCCTCATCCAATTGACCTAGTTCTTCCTCATCTAAATCCATCAAATTGTCGGGTGATGACATTTCTGAGATCATCTCTATGATGTCATCGATTCTATTTTCCTTCTCACCAAATTCAGTTTGGAAAGAATTCCATACTTCATTTGTTTCTTCAACATACATCTGTAATGCCAATTCTTCCTCGACAATATCTAATGGCTCTTTTGCAGCATCTCCAGTTATGGTTTCGGTCGTTTCACCCGGATCCAGATTTAATATTGCGGGAGCGCTACAGGCAAGAGTAATAAGAAGGGTGGCAACAATGAGGGGGAACTTTAATGCGTGGGAATATCCATTTCGACCTGAAAATGACATTGATTTTTGTCCTCTCTCTATACGTTTGCAAACAGTTCTCTAAATCAAGTATAAGCATTAACCAAATTTGACCAATATCCAAACCATATTGGCTGGAGCGGATGCGGCGCGAATTGGTAGCAAAGTTGTTTGATAAGTTCGTGGAGAAAACATAGCTGTCGGGAATACCCCGACCGCTCAACTCAAAACCGTTGAGCTCTATCAAGAATATGTATGAATAGGAATAACACCTCTGTCCGGTAGGTTAACAGCTCACTTCCTATTAGCATAT
>CBFFLL010000245.1:0-551 GCA_965642175.1 Candidatus Methanoperedens nitratireducens
TCTATTGCTATATCTTGCACCAGGCAATCCAGCTCATGCCATACTTACTGCTCAACTCGGTCAAGATCCCAGTCTTGAAGAAGTTGCATTCTTTATGATGAAAAATGATCTTAACAATCCCTTTCTTGTCCAGTGTTCCCAATGGCTGTATATGATCACTCATGTCAATCTCGGAACATCTTTCAGGACAGGGGAGCCGGTTTTGATGGAATTTATTGACAGGTTCCCTGCAACGCTTGAACTGGCATCGGCTTCTATGTTGATAGCCATACTTATTGCAATTCCTGTCGGAATTCTTTCTGCTCTCAAACAAAACTCGATGCTGGATCACAGCAGCAGACTTGTGGCACTGTTGGGTGTCTCTATGCCTAATTTCTGGCTGGGATTGCTGTTGATCCTATTCTTCTCGTTGAAACTGGGCTGGTTCCCCTGTTTTGGTTATGGGACTATATCACATCTGGTACTTCCCGCTATCACGCTTGGGACCGGTCTGGCAGCACCTATGATGCGGCTAATGCGCGCAAGTATGCTTGAAGTTTTGCGTCAGGATT
>CBFFLL010000245.1:561-3731 GCA_965642175.1 Candidatus Methanoperedens nitratireducens
CAAGGTCAAAGGGTTTAAGTGAACGTCTGGTGATGTGGAAACACGGTTTCAAGAATGCGTTGATCCCTGTCATCACATATATGGGTATACAGATAGGTCATCTGCTGGCAGGGGCTGTAATTGTTGAAACGATATTTGCATGGCCGGGAGTTGGCAAATTCTTAGTTGATGCTATATATGCAAGAGATTATCCCGTGATTCAGGGTTTTGTTTTGATCATCGCACTCTTCTTTGTACTCTCGAATCTGGCAGTGGATATTCTGTATACGTATCTCGACCCGAGAATTCGATATGATGCGGATAAAGGAATGTAATTAAGAAATTTATGTTTGAGATGGTCATATGTTAATTTATTCAGAATTTAAAAGAAACAAACCTGCAATGTTAGGAATAGTTATCATTCTATTTTTTGCATCAATTGCCGTATTTGCTCCTTATATCGTCCCCCACGATCCTCTGGAATTGAATCTGGAAGAACGGTTACTCTCGCCCACTGCAGAACATCCAATGGGAACCGATAACCTTGGAAGAGACGTTCTGAGCAGAGTCATATACGGAACAAGGGTTTCATTGAGCATGTCAGCAGCAGTCGTAACAATAATTATGGTTCTTGGCATTACCATAGGCACTGTTGCAGGCTATTTTGGCGGTGTTATTGACGATGTGATAATGCGTGTGGTTGATGTGCTGCTGGCATTTCCGAGCATCATTTTTGCTCTTGTTATTGCCGGTCTTCTTGGTCCCTCACTGACAAATGTGATGATTGCTCTTGGTGCAATCTGGTGGGTGGGTTATTCAAGGATAGTAAGAGGCTCAGTATTATCGATAAAAGAAAAAGAGTTTGTTGAAGCTGCGAGAGCAATGGGATGCGGCGATGCCTATATCGTCAGACGCCACATACTGCCTAATGTTCTATCGCCTGTAATAGTGCTTGCAACACTGGATATGGGTCATATCATACTTTCAATTGCAGCACTGAGTTTTCTCGGGCTGGGTGCACAACCGCCGGTACCGGAGTGGGGAACAATGCTCAATGAAGGAAAACCATTCATGGAATCAGCGTCGCATCTGATGATCTTTCCCGGATTGATGATAATGATCGCAGTACTGGCTTTTAATTTCATAGGAGATGGCCTGCGGGATGCACTTGATCCAAGGATGAAGGAAGTGATGATAAAATGACATTATTAAGCATACAAAATCTAAAAGCCCATTTCCACACTGAAGACGGTGCAGTAAGAGCAGTAAATGGTGTTGACTTAGATATCGAAGAGGGGGAAAAGCTGGGTTTGATCGGAGAGACCGGATGCGGCAAGACTGTACTGGGTCTTGCGATCCTGCGCCTGCTTTCTGAGAACACTAAAGTTGAAGGCAGAATCCTCTATAAGGGGCAGAATCTTTTAACGATGAGTGATCACGAGATCCGGAAAATTAGAGGAAAAGAAATTGCCATGATCTTTCAAAATCCGCTGTCTTCGATGAATCCGGTTCTTACGGTGGGGACACAGGTTGTTGAACCTGTAGAATTACATCAGCATCTGAAAAAGCAAGATGCAATGCAAAAGGTCATCGAAATGTTAAAATCAGTGAAAATATCATCACCCCTTGAACGGGTTAAGGAATACCCTCATGAGTTCAGCGGTGGGATGAGGCAGAGAGCGATGATCGCGATGGGACTTATCTGCATGCCGTCGCTTATCATCGCAGATGAGCCGACCACAGGGCTGGACGTCACAATACAGGCGCAGATAGTGGAATTGATGAGGGAGTTATTAATATACTCCGGGACTTCTATGCTGCTTATCACTCACGATCTCACTGTAGCAGCCGAGCTATGTGATTATATTGCTGTGATGTATCCTGGTGAGATTGTAGAATATGCCAGTGTCCGGGATCTGTTTAAAGATCCAAAACACCCGTATACCAGGGGTTTTCTTAATTCTCTTCCTGTCAGGGGATTAAAACCGATGGCAGGTACCAGCCCGAGTTTGATAAATCTCCCTGCCGGATGCAAGTTCCATCCGAGATGTTCACTGGCGACTGAGAAATGCAGGATAAAGAGGCCTGAACTGATAAAAGTTGGAAAAAAGCATTATGTGAGGTGTTTTTTATATGATTGAAGTGAGTGGTTTAAAAAAATATTTTTCAACCGGGTTGTTTGGAAAAAAGTACATCAGAGCCGTAGATGGTGTGGACTTTGAGATTGAAAGGGGGGAATCTCTCGGTCTGGTCGGTGAGAGCGGATGCGGAAAAACGACTGTTGGCAGGTTGATATTGCGGCTTATTGAGCCTACTGAGGGGAAGATGATTATTGACAATACGAATTTATTTGAATTGAGTAAAAAAGATATGAGAAAAATCCGGCGGAAGATGCAGATCATATTCCAGAACCCAGATGCATCTCTCAATCCGAGAATGCGGATTGGGGATTGCATCGCAGAGCCTCTGAAACTGTATAAGATCGTTAGTAAGGAAAGAATGAATGATAAGATCATGGAACTGATAGATACAGTAGGGCTAAATCCCGAACATGTAAATCGTTATCCTCATGAGCTCAGTGGAGGGCAGAACCAGCGCGCTGTGATTGCCAGAATCCTGGCAATAAATCCTGAGTTTATCGTTGCTGATGAGCCGACTTCAGCACTGGATGTAAATGTCCAGGCGCAAATACTTCATATATTAAGAGAAGTGAAAGAAAAATTCGGCCTGACATGTCTGTTTATCTCTCATGATCTGGAGGTGATAAAGATAATGACTGACCGGGTCGCTGTGATGTATCTCGGGAAACTGGTTGAAATTGGAAAAACATACGAGATTTTTAACGATGCGAAGCATCCATATACAAAAGCATTATTATCTGCCATACCTGTGACTGACCCTGACGCCAAACTAAAGCGGATCCTGCTGAAAGGTGATATGCCAAATCCGATGGCTCCACCGCCAGGATGCAGGTTTCATACCAGATGCCAGTACAGCGAAAGTATATGCAAGATAGAGGAGCCTCTCCTGATTGGAAATGGTCACAAGGTGGCATGTCATCTGCAATGATAGAAGTGAAGGATTTAGTGAAAAATTATGGAGAGCATACTGCTGTAGATGGAATCAACTTCAGGGTTAGAAAAGGTGAGATCTTTGGATTTTTAGGACCAAATGGAGCCGGCAAGACCACG
>CBFFLL010000246.1:0-3728 GCA_965642175.1 Candidatus Methanoperedens nitratireducens
ATATCATTTTACAGTATATAGGCATACGATACCATTATTTCCTGGTGATAGTCTCACCCAGCACCCCCGAACACATCCTCATGCTTGCCTTTCCTGTATGATACTATCTTAGTACGGTGCTATATACGTATGTCCAGGTGATTGGATTTAGAGGATGAGTAACAGCCTAAATCATCAGAACTTATTTCGCCTTCTTCTTCAGCCCATCTATCAATGTATCATACCTCTGGCATATCCTCTTCATCACATCCATCTCGGCGTTCTTATGAGTTGGAATAAGCACATCAGCCCCGGATCCTATCTCTTTCCCATCGCTTGATGTCTCATAATCTGGTGCGATCTTCACGCCATCAGATGATATCCCGAGGCGCAATTCATTGACCATCTTTGACATCATTTCGGTCTGCGGCGCAGTTTTGCGGGTTATTGAATATGTTTTTTCTACGTACTCATCCTTAAGGCCTGAAATTTGCTCAATGCTCTCTTTTACTTTTCTAGAAGAACCGTACTCAGCAAGCAGATTTATGGAATTAGTAAGTTCATCGAACGTTGTGGCAGAGACCTCAATTATCCTGCCGTCAAAGTAACCTCCGATCTTTTGCTGGTAGCCTTTCGAGATAACAAGCACGCCGAGTTCAGCCAGATTGTCGCGTTCCTCTTCTGTGGGAGAATAAGGGTTCACCACCATATACTCCGCTATCCCGCAAAGTCCCATCAGCGACTCGAACATTGGCGTGACCCCGATGCCCTGTTTCCCCAGCCACTTATCAAGCCCCATCTGCTGCTCCTTGGCAAGCTCGATTATCTTTCGCCTTATCGCATCAGGGTCTCCTGAATCAAGGTTGAAATACTCTGCGAACCGATGCGTTGTGGAGAGCAGCTTTGTCCTGCCCTGAGGCACGGCTGAAATAAAACCCCATTCTTCAAGTTCCCTGACATGGTCGTATGCTGCAGCGCCTCTCCTGTCCACAAGGTCTGCCACGGTGAGCGGCTGGTGATACGCGATCATGGACAGCGTCCGAAGCACAGGCGCGCGCAGTTCCTTTGGAGCTAGAGACCTTACCTTCTCAGCATACTCAGGCATCACTTGCATGACATATCTGCCTTCTATCTCTTTTATCTCAAGAGCTGAGCCTCGCTGCCTGTATTCATCCATCAACTGCTGTAGAAGCTCACGCGCGTTCTTTCCCCTGACAAGGTTAGAAAGCTGCGCTATGTCCAGAGGCTCACCTGTTGCAAATAGCGCAGCCTCAAGTATCTCCTTTTCTCCGGTCATGAAGCCTCCTGCCTGCGGATAAAAAGCTCCCCGAAAATCTCTTCCTGCTCAAGCCATATCTCCTTTTTTGTAGCAAGGTAGAGTAGTGCAAGATATGCCATTATCCTTCCAGCCCTGTCAAGGGATCCTGCAAGGTCAGAGAACTGTATAATTTTATGTTTCTCGAAAAGTCCAGTCAATATATTCCTCATTTTTACCACCCTGCTCTCGATATCCTCTTCATGCGCTATCGCAAGCACTTCCTTTATAGTAGTCCTGTGTACTTCTTTCTTGCTCCTTATGCGCTCAATCCTTCTCTCCTCTATTACTTCTGCTTTTTTCAGTTCTGCCAGAAGTTCTTCAAGAGTCACCGGACGGCGCGATGTGCGGCGAAGGGGAAGTGCCGGCACCGGGTAATCGCTTATCTCGAAATTATCACCTTCATCCATGAATTCTTCGGGAGGCTCTTCCACTTCCACAAGAGCATTGGATTTCATCCGCAGAAGGATGGCAGCGTACAGCAGCGTCCTGCCGGAAACTCGAAGATCCATTTTCTCCAGTTCCTCGACCTGCCGCAGGAACTTATCCGTTATCTCGACAATGTCTATGTTCCATGGGTCGATCTCCCCATTTCTTGCGAGATTCACCAGTATCTCTATGGGTTCTTCAAGTATCTTTTCTCCTGTAACTGCCTCAGCCTCGCCGTTTGTCATGTTTGTATTAATATAAGCCTATAAAAGCACATAAGGGTTTTGTTGGATCGCAAGAAATCCTTTACAAGATCGTATGCTTCCTGCCATCCTTTGATAACAACACGACCCGGCTTTTTTCTGATCCATCCGCAATTGAATAATCAAGAGCCTTCGCGACCTGTTTTGAAAAATCAAGCACTTCTTCATGGGATGGCATGCTGTCCCTGGTAAGGCGGTTCCTTGAAAAACCCAGGTGCATGTAGGCTTTCAGTTCCACATAATCCGGTTCAGCAAGCCCGATCAGGTGCGCATAACCTTCAGGGGCGTTCATATTTACACCTTTTGTGAGGGTTATCCTTACTGCAGTCCGTGTTCCGGAGCCTTTCATGATTTCAAGCGATTGTTTTATATTCTCCCACGTGTCGGCAAGCGGGGCGCATGCCTTTTGATATGTTTCTTTATCAGGGGCGTTCAGGCTGATATAAAGTTGGGAGGGCTTGAGTTTTCCAACCATGTCAGGATTCGTCCCATTAGTGACAACAAATGTGGTCATGCTTTTCTTATGGAACTCTTCTATTAGTTCAGGTAGATATGGATAAAGTGTGGGCTCACCGGCAAGCGATATTGCCACATGCTTCGGCTCAAAAGCTTCTTTCCATCTGGTCATGTCCATGAATTGCGAGCCGCCGTACCCGGATACAAGACGGCGCTGTTCGATAAGACAGCTTTTTACAATATCTTCAGGTAAGTCCCACCGGTCAGGAACATCTACGGGAACCTCGACAGCCCGCCAGCAGTGGAGGCAGCGGTGGTTGCATACAAGCGTGGGCGTCATCTGGATACAGCGGTGGGAGGTCATACCATAGAACTGGGATTTATAACAGCCGCCATCGTTGCGCATGCTTTTGTTGAGCCACAGGCACGTCTTTACAGCTCCGTGGTTGCCTGCAAGGTGGTAGCCGTGTTTTTTCAGAAGTTCTCTGGTGGTATTGGATATAGGTGTCATTTCAGGGTAGGGTCTATTATCCAGCATAATATTAAAGATATAACCTGAACTGTGAAGTTTCGAACCGAAAGTTTTTAAATACCATATATCATCAAAGGATGAATACTTCGAGGTAAATTTAATGGCAAGAAACATACGTGTTGAGAAAATCACACAGACTCCTATAGAAAAACAGGAGATTGAGATCGTAGAAAGAAAAGGGGTCGGTCATCCCGACAGCATGGCTGACGGCTTTGCAGAAGCAGTAAGCCGGGGGCTTTGCAACGAATATATCAAAAAAATCGGAACTGTGCTCCATCACAATACAGACCAGGTCGAAGTCGTAGCAGGGCGCTCGCATCCAGAATACAGGGGTGGAGAGCTGATATCACCAATATATGTGCTTCTTGTGGGAAGAGCTACGAAAGAATTCCAGGATAAAAAGATCCCTACCGATACTGTGGCGGTAAGATCAGCAAAACAGTACTTGAAGACCACACTTCCTGATATTGATTCTGAGCACGATGTCATCATCGATTGCAAACTCGGGGTAGGGTCAACCGACCTTCAAAGCGTTTTCAAGGTAGGAAAAGCGCCGATGGCTAACGACACTTCTTTTGGGGTAGGACATGCTCCCTTTTCAGAGGTAGAGAAAATAGTGTACAATACCGAGAGACAGATGGTGCTGAATTTCAAGAAGGACATTCCTGCCATTGGCACTGATATCAAGGTCATGGGTATGAGGAAGAACAACAATATCACGCTGACCGTCGCATGCGCCATGATAGGGAAGCAT
>CBFFLL010000247.1:0-3728 GCA_965642175.1 Candidatus Methanoperedens nitratireducens
CCACTACTGGTAACTGTGAAGGTAACATCTGCAGGTGTACCTACCGTAACGGCCGTCGGGTTTGCAGATATCGACAGCGTGGGGGTCTGGTTGTTGTAGTTTACCACCAGGAAGGCATTGCTTGGTATCAGGTAGTCTCCTTCCGGTAAGGGCGCTGCCCTTATCCGTGCAAGGTTATCGCTTGTATTCAGGTTGTCCTTCACTGACCGCGCTTCATCGATATCGAGGTCTGAGTAAGGCGTGGAGTCATAGACACCGCTCCAGGTCATATCGTTGAAGAGCAGCGTGGTGTTTATATTTCCTCCAGACTGCACCACTGTCCAGAGACGTGCGCTGATGACATTACTCATGTCCACGGAGCCAGAGAACAGGGATGATGTTGTCGCTTCCTCAGGCGTCAGTCCTCCACCTCTTTCCTGGGTTGAGAGCATGTCAGTGCCTTCGTTTATCCAGTACTCCGCTGTCTGTCCGTTCGGGTCTGCATATAACACCAGCAGCCCAAGTCCATCCATTGCGACATTGCCAGGCCCGTTGTATGTTACGATCGCAGTATATGTTCCATTCCCTGTCACAAGGCTGGTAACATTGTATCCCCATGTGCCTGCAGGGTAATCGTAGCTGCTTCCCCATCCTTTCCTGTCATCGTATTTGGCTTCAGGCGATACTGCGATGCCGTTAAATGTCATGCCCATGTTCGGATACACTCCAGTTGTGTCCTCACGACTCCATGTCCAGTAGCTGTATAGTCTTGCCAGCTTTACACTTGCGCCGGCAGGAAGATTTACAGTATGCTGCACGGTGTAGGTTGCAGCAGGGGATAGTTCACCGCTGTACCAACTGGTGCCGTGCGTAAACAAGATGTCGCCTTTAATAATGCCGTGCGCATACGTTGTCAGGGGTTTGTCCCCGGTAAAGCCGTTGTTCAGCACCGGCTGAGATCTGGTAAATGTATTGTTTGTCTCATTGCTTTCAGCCACTGTATTCTCAGGGTCTGCTTCAGCTTTCAGGGTATATGTCTGTGCCATTGAAGGCGTCCAGCTAAAGCTCACAATACTGCTTCCTCCGGCAGCCAGACCTGAGACAGATTTTTTATCCACGAGTTCGCTGTCAGCATACAGCGTTACATTGAAGCTTCCCGCACCGTTCGCGCCGTTATTCACTGCCGTGATGTTCACGGTATTGGTTAGGTTCGCCCATGCTCCAGTATATGTATTGTGTTTTACAGATATGCCTGAGACCTGAAGGTCTGGCAGCGCTGACGCTGCGCTCGCTGAGAGCACAAGTGCCAGCAGTAAAATCCCGGTTTTAAATATATTCAGTTTTCCTTTCATTTTATGTCACTCCTTTTTTATTTTAGTTTATTTCGCTTCACCCCAGAACACAAGCGTGCCCTTCTTTGCTCCTACGCCGGCATAGTCGTCAGGTACTTTGAGCGACGCACCTGCCGGTTTCGATGCCTTCGAGTCAATGGATGTGCTGTATGCGCTCCATGCATTCGAATCCAGCAGAAGTCCATTTACGAACAGGTTGCTTGCATTGTCATTCACCTCTGCTGACACGCTTACGCCGTAGCCGCCTGTGTTGTTCAGCGTCAGGGTGTGTGCGTAGCTTGTCTGTCCGGGTGAAAGCTTACCGAAATCAATACTTTCTGGCGTCACCACAAGCGAGATTGCAGGTATGATGTTCGCACCCAGCGACACTTTTGAAGATACTCCTCCATTCTTGACTGATGCGATCAGCGATGCAGTTGCATCGATATAGCCGGTCTTGCTCGCAGTTGCCATTATCGTGCCCGCACCTGTGGCGTTCACAGATATGACCACAGTTCCGTTAGCATCTGTCGTGCCGCTTCCAGTTGCGCTGCCGCTCAGGGTAACTGTCGCTTCGCTAATTTTTGCACTATCACTGGTAACGTTGAAAATAACGTCTGTCGGTATACCTGCCGTCACAGTGGTTGGGTTTGCAGATATGCTCAGTGCGTCAGGTGCCTGCTCCTGGTATTCTGCTGTGAGTATTCCCAGGGCTATCTTGTAAAAGGGGCCAGATCTATCATAGGTCATGGTGTTGGTGCCGACGGGATTAAAACTGTCCGTAATATCCCATATGTTCGAGCCGGAGAACGTACCCTGAGGCGTGCCGTTTGCAATGCTATTGGTGTTAAAGGTGTAATATCCATCCTTACTTGCCAAGTGCACCGCGGTCAGGTGTGCATTTATCAGCGTTGCGTCTGCTGGAAGGCTTGCGGCAAAATCCGTGCTGCCGATATAATCATTCGTAACCGGAAGGTCATCCTGGTAGGATGTATCTGTATCATGACCCATGTTAACCCAGTAGTGTATCTTTTTGCTCGAGCCGTCGTTATACGCTACTACCAGAGTTATCAGCTTTATCCGTCCATCGAATGAGCCAATACTGTCCACTATGGCAGTGTTAACACCCGATTGTACAAGGTCTGTTACATTATACCACATCAAGTAGTCGCTCGTTACCCTGTTCACATGATATCCGGGAAAATCTGCCTCAGGTACCATCTTATACGGTTCGTTGGTGCCGTGACCCGGGAAGGCGCTGTTGTCGTTCCCTCCATTCCAAATATTCACGAAAGGAACGTTCAGGGTCTCGTTCCCCAGTACGACGCCGTTGAAGGTTATGTTAGCCGTTCCCGGGTAATTGGCCGTCATGCTTCCGCAGTACACTGATGTAAAGAGCATTGCCCTTTCTATATTGGTATAGCTCGGAAGAATGAAGTCCTTTTGTATGGTATTGAGGACTTTAAGATTCTGGCTTACCCCAAATCCGTAGAAGCTGTCGGAATACACTCCTCCGCTCACTACTCCTTCTTCAACGGTGGTGAGCGGGATTCCGCCGACGTAATTGTCGGCAGAAACTGCACTTGCCGTCAAAAGAAAGATTATTAATCCAATTATCAGTTTATTCATATTAATATTTCCTCCCTTAGTAACAATGAGTGTTACTATTATGTTCCTTCTTCCAACCAATTGCATATAAATCTTTCTAATGGTAACTCTTTTTATATGGCTTCTTTTTGAAAAATAAGAGCTATAAAGTTATTATTGTTATGATAATGAGCACTCGCTGGGAGCACAAATACCAGCAATCAAATCCCAGTTTGTTAGATATTCAGTTTTTCTTTCATCTTATGTCACTCCTTTTTTATTTTAGTTTACTTCGCTTCACCTCGGAATACAAGCATGCCCTCCTCCCTATGTTTCTTCACTTTTTTAATATTTATTTTTAGAAACGTGGAAATTTCTTAGATTTATGAGATGCTTGATAAAAAAATAAGAAAGAGATTAGAATTTTTTATGATCCTGATCTCTTTACGAAGCAGGCAACTCTAATCTAATTTTCATTATGGGCTATAGTCTCAAGCGATTTTCTTCAATTTTACATTTACAGTTGTTTGGCCAATTACGTTAATTATTCCGTCCTCCTTAAGATATTTTTTCTTAGTTACGCTATATTTGTGGTTTCCAAGCACAACATTCTTGAAGACTGCAATTCCATAATGGTTTGTAACGATTATGGCGCCATTATCCAATGAAACACTTGCCCTATTGATCGGTTTGCCTGTTGCACTGTCAGTTACTTCAAAAGTCACATCGGCTTTTATTCTGGTATTCGTGATCGTACATACCTTATTTTCACCTGCTGCCAGAGTAACAGTTCCATCCGATGCACAGTCACCGCTTATGACGGTTGTGTAT
>CBFFLL010000248.1:0-3706 GCA_965642175.1 Candidatus Methanoperedens nitratireducens
CCTGCCAGGTGGTGTACTGCCTGACGCATGTTAAGGTCATCCATAAGGCGTTTTGCAGCTTTGCTCCCGCTTTTTGACAGCGCCTCGTTCTGCAGCCGTTCAAAATATTTTTCAAGCGCTGATACGCCCTGGGTTTCCGCAATTTCAATGGCATGACTGACTTTGAATATCTCTGCGAGAAGAGAGATACCCTGGTAGAGCTTCTGGTCCGGGAATGAGCGCAGCTTCGACTGGAGACGCGCCTGGAGGTCAAGCATTTCCCTCTTTGATAACCTCTTCGAGGAAGGGATAAGACCAAGATCGTACAGTTTATTCAGCCTGTCAGCCAGGACTTTATCCATAAGCTGCCCGAGCGCTTTTATCTCGACCGGGATTGTCACGTATCTCCAATCGATGTCCTTTTCGAAAACATACGGCCTGACATCAGGGTCAGAATCAGTCCTTATCTCGACCGCGTGTATGTGGAGCGCGGCGCAAACCTCCTGTATCTTCGAAGGGTCGCTTCCAGGGCTTGCAGTTATTCCAAGCACCAGCGGTTCTTTGCTCTGAAGCGCATATTTTTCCCCGATATACACATACGAGTAATCCCCTGTCGCCCTGTGCGCCTCGTCAAAGATTATGCAGGAAACATCTTCAAGGCTTACCTTTTTCGCAAGGAGGTCGTTCTCGATCACCTGGGGTGTAGATACTATGACCTTTGCTTTTTCCCACATCAATGCCCTTTTCCCGGGCGGTGTGCCGCCAGTGAACAGCACAACCTCTTCAGGCGGGATGTTGAGCGTGTTCCTGAAAAATGCGGCATGCTGTTCAACAAGAGGTTTTGTTGGGGAAAGGATCATGACCTTTCCTTTCGGAAGACGTGCGACCATAACAAGCAGGGCTACTACTGTCTTCCCAAGACCCGTCGGGAGCACGATAAGGGTGGATTTCTTGAGAGCTTCACCTGCCAGCGATAGCTGGTATAGCCTCTGCTCTACCGTATCCGGTTTTAAAATAGGGTGATTAATGTATTGCACATCGCTCATCGATGAATAATATCCCGTATGATTATAAATCTAATGTGTGCGGGGTGAAAGTGAGTGGTAAGAAAGATTAATATATCCTTAACATGATTTACCGTATAGATCAATACTGCGGAGGTGAACAAAAATATGTGCAGCGTCGGTGATGCGTTTAATATCGAAATAACAAGCCTGGAAGCGAAATTCTACAAGTGCAGTGACTGCAAGAACGAGTTCAGGGGCGTTGGGAAAAAAGTAACATGCCCATCCTGCCATTCGACCAAAGTGAGCCTTATGTTTAAAGAAGAATGATACCTCTAAACTATGATGAATTGCTCATCCTGCGGGGAAAGGAAGGGACGCTGGGCATGGTCAAAGCAGGAGATCACACCCAATATTTCATAGAGACCGAAAAAGAGGAGATACTTCTGGCGCTTGACCCCGAAGACGTGCTTGTAGCCTCTGGTTTCGGGACAGATGAAAAAACATTGAACGGGATAAAATGCGTGCTATACATGATACGCGAGGTGGGTTCACCTTTCATTGTCCTTCCGAAAAACCACCCTGCATCGAAGCGGCTTAAGGTCGTGGTCTCTGCCGGAGGAAGAATACGTCTCTCCTGCAGCATAACTCCAGGAACACATCCTGAACAGGATATATTATGCGGATCTGACGAATTCCACGGGCTAGAAGTTAAAGGGGTAAACGGTGGAGTGGAATTAACTGGTCCCACTGGTGGGAAGATCGAGCGCATTCCTTTTGTGATATGAGCCTGTGGCGCTTCCGCAAAACGCGATAATTAGTTTTTATTATACTCAGCTAACCTCATTGTCAACAGCTCCCATATCAGGTTCATCTATGGGCGTACAGCCTGCCGCAGCGCCTCGATGGAAGGCGGTGCGCCCACAAAAGCGCTTTTTCCGTTAATGAAAACAGTTGGGACTGCCTTGACGTCGTAGAACGCAGCTTTTGCTAACCCCTGGGGCGTTGCTGTTGACTGCTCAACTACCTGCACACCTGGCATCTGCGCAGCAACCTCTTTTGCCATTATGAGCGCACGAGGACAGTGCGGACATGTGGGCGAAGTGAACACTTCAATGACGGTGGAACGTTTTGGAGCCAGAGCCCCTCGCTGCCGTTCCATCATTTCTTCCAATTTCTTTTTCCTTATCTGTGCAAGCTCGTCATCTTCTGGCATATTTTTCGCTCCATTTAATTCATGCAACGATATAATCCTTTTTCCGGATGTATTTTTCTCTACCACCACGTCTAGAAAAAAGTTTAAATCTATGTCCACATGGAGAATATCGATATAGTATAAGGTCATATCAATAGGAGGGATACAGTTGAGCGAAATAATATTCAAAACCGCAAAAATAACACGTCCTGAGGACAACCAGATAGAACAGGTAAAGAACATTTTTCCCCATATCTCACCTGTCAGGGCAGGGGACATCGTAGCTGTCAAGATCCACCCCGGCGAATACGGCAATACCACCCACGTAAGACCTGTCATCGTACGTACCGTTGTTGACCTTGTGATAAAGGCTGGAGGGATACCATTCGTTACCGACACCACCACGTTATACAGGGGAATGAAACTCAATGCTGCACAGCTTATAACTGGCGCTGCAATGAACGGCTTCACCCATGCAAGCATGAACGCGCCGTTCATCGTGGCAGATGGGCTAAGGGGAGGGGACGCAAAAGAGGTACGTATAGATGGAGAGATCCTGCGCAGCATCACAGTTGCATCCGCCATAGCTGAAGCAGACTCCATGATAGTGATATCACACGGAAAAGGACACCCTGCATCAGGCTTCGGGGGCGCTGTGAAACACCTGGGCATGGGCTGTCTTGACCGTGCAGGCAAGATCAGGGTTCACGAACCTGGAAAACCGGATATCGACCCTGAAAAATGCACTCAATGCGGCGAATGCGTGGAAGTTTGTCCATGGGGCGCTATTAACCCGCCTGAGATCGATCATTCAAAATGCTGCGGAGAACTGTCATGCGCTGATGCATGCCAGCAGGAAGCCATTATTCCACCGAGAGATGCAAGTGAAAAAATGCAGAAAAGGCTGGGTGAGGCGGCGATGGGGCCGATAAAGGCGCTAGAAGGGCGGATCGGGTATATAACCTGGGTATATGACCTCACTCCTGGGTGTGACTGCTTTAATTTTTCAGGGGAGCGTTTCGTTGAGGATATCGGGATACTTGCAGGTAAAGACCCGGTAGCCCTTGATGCGGCGACAATAGACCTCATTAATGAGCGAATGAAAATTATCGGTAGTTCTATATATAATGTTTGGGGGGTTGACCCGTTGATACATATCGAATCCTCTGAAAAAACAGGATGCGGAAGCCGTAAATATAATTTGACAGGGGATCCATTGCCTCACCCAAAACATTAATAACCACAGGAGTCAAAGTATAGTTGGAGACTAGTAATAGACAATCGTAATAGACAATCCTGACCTTTTAAATGGTCAAGATGCATAGACCTGGAAAAACCGAACGGATGCGAGGTAAAAATATGTCAAAACTAGATAAGAGAAGTCTGGAAAGAAAGGGTGAAAAAAAACAGAAGATCCTTGAAAGTAAATTAATGGAAGAGCATCTTGTGGATTTAACAAAAGTAAGGGGAGAGGTGGAAGAACTTTATGAGGAATAAAGGGTGAAGGTAAAGGTTAAAATCCTTTCCG
>CBFFLL010000249.1:0-3695 GCA_965642175.1 Candidatus Methanoperedens nitratireducens
TTATTAATATCGATCGTGGGCAGAACTATGGCTCCAAACGAGTCCATATTGCCTCTGGGCTCAAACAAGACGCATGTCCTTATCCAATCCAGGTTCTCCTTGATATGTTCCAATCTCTCGATCATGCTATCGCAATTTACAGGAGGAAATCCTCCAAGGACTATTCTGGTTGGCTCTCCTCCGGTATGCGTATCTACCACGAACAGGACTCTCTCGGTTCTCATAACATCACCGTACTCCTCAGATATTCTATAACAAGTCTTATTGCTACCTGGCTGGTATCCACAATATCCGTCCTTTCTATCCTGGTCCTGTATAAAATGTTGCCGTAGAAACGGTAATTGCACTCACATAAGGGATTTCAAGTTTTTCCACCATTTGGATCAGTTCGCATGTCATCCTGATATCAGGGACGGCTGGGTATTCCAAGTCAGGAATAATTTGACGAGATGCCCCATCCAATCTCACCGCAACTTCTGAAATCGCGACTTTCCCTGCGGAGGCTTCCTTGCTCAAACTTAGCCTGATCTGATTCATTCTTTAATCGCCATTGATCCCAAAATAGCCATTCCGGCAGGTGGCAGATCGATGTGTACTGTGGCACGTCCATTAATATATTTTACAGGTACAGTTTGACCTTTTGGAGTATTCTTCAGTTTTGCATCGCTCCAGTCGCTCCTGTATAAACAAGTCATGCTCGCACCATTGGCATGCATCCCCGCATGAATTGTTACATCAGCACCGCGATTCCCTTCGCCATTCGTATTAAGCGCGACGAGAACCTCCTGCTCAAACAGGATGCGGGACCATGCGACCAGCTCGCCACTTTCCGGGATCGAAAATGGACGGCCAAGGAATGATGTCTCACGCAGATACTGCCTTCCACGCCGCAGAGCCATACCGATCTGATCGTTTCGATTGCGTACGCGCGCGATAGCAGCAATGCGGAGATATGCCTGATGATCTTGATCAAAGAAATGACAGCCATTTGTTTCGAATGCTCCGAATGTGCCCCCGAACATGCATTCGCGAATGTACCGATCCTCAAAACCACGTGGCTCAATGTTATAGTCATGACGATCCTCAGTGCCATCGAATCCCTGTTCTGTTCCGTAATAGATACAGGGAATGCCGAGTGTTGTTAATTGTACGCCAACCGCATGAGCAACCTGATGATACTTGTTCGGAATTGTGGAATTCGCAAGGAAACGGTGCTTTCCGGGACGCCCGACCATGTCATGATCATCAAGGACTGAAACATGATAACGCCCTGCTTCCCTGTGGCTTCCAAGTGAATCATGACCTCCAAACTGACTGAAAAATGCATCCGGACCCTCAAATCCCTTTACCATTTTTGCAAGATTGATCGTGGGTTTCCCGATATCCAGCGCCGCATCAATATTCCTGCCAAATATCTCCAGATATTCCCGTGTCATCCCTGCGCCGCCTGTCACCTCACCAAGCAGCAGGAAATTTTCCTTACCTATAGACTCGGCATATTCATGAATAGCCCCACAGAAATTACGAGAACCCTCCCACGAAGTATGTTTCACGGTGTCGATCCTGAAACCATCACAATCACTCAGGGCGATCCAGTATTGATAGACACGGATCAGAGATGATAATACCCCATCCTTGCCCAGATCGAGATCCTTCAGATCATCGAAATCCCCACGCCTGAATTCAGCATCCGGATGAAGCGGATCTTCCCATGGCGCAGGATCCCATCTTCCGATCTTGCCTGCGCGGGTGTAAGAAGTATGATCCTGAAGCTCTTCAGGCCACACACCATCTTTAATACCAGAGATCTTATCAATTCGCTGACCTGTTCCTGACCTCCATCCCGCAAAAGGATATGGAGGTTGATAACGATATGGCATGGTGTCAACCACATTTCCATTTGCATCATGATAGAACCAGTTATTTCCGGAATGATTGTAGATCACATCCAGTAATACATACATATCAAGTTCATGTGCTGCATCTACCAGATCCCTCAGTTCCCGCCGGGTTCCAAATCGTGGATCGATCTCAAGAAAATTCTGGATTGCGTATCCGTGGTACGTTTCCAATTCAGTGCGCTGGCGCCAGATCGGGCCGAGCCAGAGGGCCGTAACACCAAGGTCTTTGAGATAGCCCAGTTTACCCTGAATGCCCTTGAGTGTACCTCCTTGAAAAACTTTCCCGCCTTTCATCCAACTACTCAGGTCTGCCCTGTACTTTTCCGGGTAAGATATATTAAAAAGCGGTCGTTCATTCTCTTTACCATCACTGAAGCGATCGGGAAGCAGGAAATATAGTGTCTGGTCCCGCCATGTGGAAGGACTTGGATATACTTTTGCGCGTGGCTCTAAATTTGCATCAGATACTCTTGTTGGAGCGGATTGCTCGATGATGTTAGACATGATTAACTCCAGGATATCTAGGGGGTTTAAGTTATATAAGTCACGACCTCGGATTTCCGAAGCGAAATCCGAGGCATCTAAAGGGTGGATATCGATGTACCATATATAGATATCAACAACGTTGGTAAGAGAGAACAGCAGATACGTGTGCGGTGAGTGCTGCTATGGCTGTTAAAATATATAATTTATGTTTCGTATTTAGTTATCTCTGCGCGTGCCCAGACATAAAGATCAGAACTAATTCGGAAATCTCCCTTTGTCAGTTTATTAAGAATTTCAATTGCCCTTTCATTTGGTATTTTTTTCGTTTTTACAGATGCAACAAACCAAACGTTACCATTCTTTCCAGTTCAAGCCATTGATCCTGTTGAAATGATTGACATTTCTTGTCAGAAACTCTTCGTTATTTACCATTACAATACCTGCAATCAGCACATCAAGGATATTTACAGGATTGCCGGCATTCATAAGTTCTGCCTGGATTTTGGCACATGTTAGTACGGCAGGCATTTCAAATCCGAGGACGTCCATAGACCTAAGTAAAGAATTTACTTCCATATGGGATTTTTCGGGTTTTGTAGAACGGTCTGCCCCGTAATAGAGTTCGAAAGCGTTGATGATGGTAGTTTTTGGGTTTTTGATCTTATCGGCTTGAGCGGCTGCATAGGCATCACCTCTAAGAAGAGCAACCAGATAATCAGTATCCAGTATTGTCATAGTTTTGTACGCTCTAAACGGGAAATATCATATCCACTGGACCTTATTTCAATTGCCGCTTTTTCAAATTCATCGTCTTTCAATCTTCCGGCAAATTCTTTTAACGGCTTTTTTCTGACGATTTCTGTTATACGATTTATAAGGGCAGTAAAGCTTTCACCCTCTTTTTTTAGCAGAACAAGGCTTTTATAAGCTTCTTCTGAGATAGTTAATGTTTTATGAGCCATATGTTTAAGTGTATTTATTCGTGTATTTAAATGTGCCTGCCATTTTTATTCCTTACGTCCATCGTTAATACTGAAATGATTCCTCCCGCTCGCCCTTCTCCACTCGCCTGAGCTACCAGCCCATAGTGCAGCGGACCGGGTGCTCATGCAAAGAACATGCGTTGGGGAAGTGGGGTGTCACCATGGCTGTTAAAATATACAATTAATGAAATAGTGCCCCACAAAGAACGCAAAGTTAAATCGGATTCACCGTGTTTGAAAATAGGTTAGTTTATGACATATCATTTACACAAGAGAAAAACATAATGAGAAACGCGGTAATGATCGCCGGCACCCACAGTGGTGT
>CBFFLL010000250.1:0-3687 GCA_965642175.1 Candidatus Methanoperedens nitratireducens
TTTATTGAGGAACTTATTTTATTATTAGGAAAAATTATGGAAAAGGTATACGTATTTAAGGTTGCTTTAAAACATCGTAAAGGGTTATGGCGTCGCATCGAAATTAAAGGTGACCAAACACTTGGTGACTTTGATAGTATTATTCGTAATGCATTCGATCATGATGCATCGGATCATCTGAGCGAATTCTTTAGGGAACAATGGCCACGGGGAGGTTTTGGAGAAATCGATTCTTTTGGAGGGGGCGAAGGCGCAGATAATCAGATTGAACGACTTGGTTTATCTGAGGGTGAAATATTGGGGTACGTTTATGACTTCGGCGATGAAATCTACCATATTATCACTTTGGAAAAGATAGTAGAAACAGAAGAGATTGTAAAATATCCTCGTGTAATTTCCAAAAATAAGCAAAGATTCCGCTATTGTGGGACATGCAAGAAACAGGGGAAAAAGACAGTAGCCACATGGATTTGCTACAAATGCTCAGAAGATGAGGGAAGAAATGTGCTTTTATGCGAGGATTGCATGGATGAGCACGAGGATCATTATGCAGAGGAGATATTGTACTAATCAATGGATTGCCATGGCCCAACAGAGAGTTATTGCTTTTCTCTTTGTTCTCGATGGTTAATATTGAAATGATTCGCCCCATTCATTTCGTCCCTTCTTATACTCTTCCGCCGCCCTCCATCTCCACTTTCCTGCGCTGCGTTTGCATTCACCTGGCCCCCTCACGCTCGCTTTCACAGTCTGCGCCCAGAGCGCTCTTGCAGTGGGTGGCGGCCTCGTTGGTTAGTAGGTGAGGTTGATCTGAGTGAAGTCATTGCCCTATTCCAACTCTTTCTGCTGTCATCAATTACTGCATGACCAACTTTTCAACTATTTGACCCTTGAAGTATGAGTAGCTTACATGCTGGGTTTATTTGTTGTCAGCTGTAAGAAATGGCCGATAGTACAGGGCAGTGGTGCATACGCATTGCAATCATTGTGGGACTATTGTTTGTCTACTTTATCAAAATCTTTCTTAATGTCATCCTTTTTATCTGACATTTGCTCTCCCTCAGATGATAGCTTACCAAGTTATGATGTTTCTCTCAGAAGTGTACCAGGCCGATGTGTTGCGTTTTTAAGGGATGAAATATTCGTCATACACGAAATCCTCATGTATTCCCACCAGAATCAAATGTCTAGACATTACCCTCTTCATCAGTAAAGGTCATCTTACCATCTTTCATTTCCATCTTGGATACGACCTTTCCTTGTGCATCATAGAATGTCCAGGTAACCGTCTCCCCATCCTCAGACCAGAGATATTCGCCCTCTGCAAATTCTTCATCCACATTTGATTCAAAGGTCGCCTTGCACATCTCAACACCGGACACCGTTACCGTACCTATAACCTTCATTGATGTGCTCTCCCCGCTCTGGGGATTGGAAGCCTGCCACGAAGCTCCTGTCGGGCACCAGTCATCCTGGGAACTGTCCGGTACATTCATTTCAATTTCGGTTCCATCCTCTGTTGTAACTGTCTTGCTATCTGTGCATCCTGTCATGATAACAGTCAATACTATTAATAGAAAAATCCAATTTTTTGACAAATTGTTTACCTCCCATTATTATTAAGGTATTTTATCTATAATAAAATAAAAGGATATTGGAAAATTGGATGAAAATGTTCATATTATACTAATATTTTCCTCAGATTCGAAGCCTGTTCATCAATATGAGTAAGTTTCCCATTTATTATTTTTGCCTGGGACACAATATTATTCTTAGAATCATAAAAAGACCAGATAAAATCATTTCGATCTTCAGACCACAAGTACCAAACCTGTTTATAATCATCGCCCCATTTTCCTTTGAATACTGCTTTGCACATTACAATGTCTTCAACAGTTTCATTACCCAGGATTTTCATTGAAAGCATTTCATATGATCTGGGGTTTGACATTTCAAATGAAATATCTGTAGGGCACCAATCATCTTCGAAGAGTGGAAGACCTGTTAAATTTGTCCCATCAAATGTATCAGCAGGTGATGAATTATTATCCGTACATCCTGAAATAAAGAGAGTAAAAATTACCAACAAAATAATCCACTTTTTTGACAATTTATCATATCTACTTGAATGATCAAAGAAATCTAATATCACTTAAAAATAACAGTTCCAGCTCTTCCTTCAAGAGCCTCCATAACTGCTTCAGGCCTGCAGACAATTGCCTTATCTCCACCATTTTCCACAAATTCAATTGCAGCTTCGATTTTTGGTCCCATACTCCCTTGCGGAAACTGTCCCTCACCCAGATAACGTCGTGCGTCCTGGATTGTCAGGCTATCCAGATCGTGCTGGCGATCTGTATTATAGTTCAATGACACTTTATCCACTGTAGTCAAAAACATTACCACATCTGCTCCAATTTCCATTGCCAACAGACTGGATGCCAGATCCTTATCGATCACTGCATCCACTCCCCTGATATCACCCTCTTCCTCAATTACGGGAATACCGCCACCACCGCAGGCCACCACAATCACTCCATCCCGGATCAGGTCTTTGATAATACCTGCCTCGATGATCTCAACAGGTTTGGGTGAAGGGACCACCCGCCGCCAGCCCCTCCCGCTGTCCTCAACCATTATGTGGCCGCTCTTCTCGAAATCCTTGATCCTTTCAATATCATAAAATGGCCCCACCGGTTTGGTCGGATGATCAAAGGCAGGGTCATCTGGATCCACCCGCACCTGTGTCATCACAGCAGTAACATTTGTGTCCAGGTGGTGGTCTTTCAATTGGTTTTTCAGACTTTGGGCGATCATGTAGCCCATGCTTCCCTGGGATTGTGCCACATCAATATTCAGCGGCATATATGGAGCTTTACCAATGGCAGCCTCTACCTGTATCATGATGAAACCTACCTGGGGCCCGTTCCCATGGGTCAGTACCACTCTGTGACCGGCCATGATCAGGTGGGCGATATAACCCATTGATTCAAATGTGTTGGCGAATTGTTCCCTGATAGTGCCTTTCTGCCCGGGTTTGATGATAGCATTACCGCCAAGGGCAGCCACTATAAGGCTCATGTGGTCACCCTGAGGACATTGTGATATACCTGAGTTGCCGCTTTTATTATTTTGACTTTGCTGCTCATACTTTGCCTCTGAAATATATACTCATTGAAACGGTTTACTTTTTTCATATATTATTATGGCTTTCACAGAGAACGAAAATAGCCAGGTTGTAGTTATTATTTGGCATATTAATACCTGGGAAGGTGGACATTTACATATTCAAATATAATGGAAGTTATTAATTTTTTTTAGCGTTATTGGTTATAATATAACTCAATTAAACATACATAATGCTTATATATGAATAATTCGTAACAAAATAATCATAGAGGAATTAGAAGCTGTGAATTGAGCAGAGTGGGGACTTATTACAGTATGTATCAAAGATATTGCCATATAATGTTTTCACGAGTGTGAAATTGGCATAATGTTTGTCTTTACTTGGCTTAGCTTTACTTAAATCAGGCTAGACTCTGAAAATTGGAAATAATTTTGAACAAATGGAAATATGGAAGGTGAAATGAATGAGAAAAGAATTAATAATAGCAATAATGGTCGTGATGATATCTATGACTTCAATAGCGGTAGCCGCGGGTCCATGGGGTCACCATGGCCAGG
>CBFFLL010000251.1:0-3670 GCA_965642175.1 Candidatus Methanoperedens nitratireducens
GACCAGCTTGTAGTTATAGGTATAGCAGGTTTTTTAGGATTGTCTATATACTGGAGTATCCTTGTGTATTACATTTATATGATGCAGGAGAACGAACTCCTTATTCAGGACAACTTCAACCAGCTTGCAGGCAGCGGTACAAAGCATCTGGAAAACGCCAAAAACCTGATTGGACAGGTGCTGGATGATATCAAGACAAGCGAAAAATTGAAATTATGATCGCAGCGGAGAAATACTCCGCGTACATTATTTTTGAGAGTTATTAATATTATTATTCGGATTTTATTATCCTTACCTCGAGTTATTTATCCTGAATAAATAAATCAGAAAATCATTCCTCTCCAAGCGTATCTACTGACATATTTATTGCGATCTCAGCAATATCCCCGATGTAACTTGCTACTCTCCCGAAGCTGTCAAGCATTGTCTTTTGCAATATGGTTGACTGGACATTCCCCGGATGCAACAGTTCTCCTGATAGATCAGTATGGGCTTTCCTGATATCCTTGAGTTCCATGAATATCTTCTCAGCCTTTTCGATGTCTCTTGTGAACAGCGCGTTCATTGATTTTTCAAATATCGTTACCAGGCTGTTATTTAGCCTGACAAAATCAGTCATAACTATGCTTTTCTGGACTTCAAGCAGCTGGATATAGCTTTTAGATATGTTCTCTATGTGGTCTGCTATCCTCTCAAGCACCTTGACCGCTATCCTGTAACCAAGACAGTCCCTCTGGCGCTCGATCCCAAGTTTCTCTGCAACCTGTGGATATTCCACAGCGCTCTTAAGCTGCCTCACTACAAGGAAATACAGCCGGTCTATCTCCCGCTCCCTAACCATCACGTCTTTTGCAAGCCCAATATCGCCTGTTTTGAGAGATTTACCAAGGTCAAGCAGCATCGACCTGTTTATGGAGAACATCCTCTGGAGTATCTGCATTGTGGTCATGCGCCTGTAATCCACCATTATCTCAAGTGTCATGGAGTCATTCGTATCTTCAAGTATCTCGATGCCTATCAGGTAGTCCAGCATCTTGCGTATGCTCTTCCTGTATGAAAGATGGTCTTTCCTGTCAAGCTTTATCCTGATAGTATCATAACCAACAAGATACAATGCGATTATTATGCGTTCAAGCGCATCGCCTGAAATCATCTGTGATATCCTGACCTCTTTTGTCGTGGATTTTTTCTCGCTGATGCTTGCCCCAACCAGCAGCGAGCCCCCCTGTTCTGTTACTACAAGTGAGTCGCCTGCTTTCAGGTCGGTCTTTTTTACCCATTTCTTTGGCAGGGAGATCACATAGGTCGAGCCGCCGCTTACGTAAACTTTACGGGTTTCCATGGTTTATCATTATTCTACTGGTATTGTATGGTATATATAGGAACTAATGTTGAGATTTTCAGAACCCAATCTCTCGCTACTCAAACATAGGTAAACAATATATATATATAACACCAAGTAAACAAAAAATTACATGGAGGAATTATGGAACAGTTATTGTACTCGGCCCCACTTGCGGGCATTATTGGACTTGTTTTCGCATTGTATCTTGTTTCGTATATATTGAAACTTGATGCAGGTACAGAGAAGATGAAAGCCATCGCCTCTGCCATACAGGAAGGCGCAATGGCTTACCTTAACCGGCAGTATAAGACCGTAGCAGTCATCGCGGCCATACTTGCTATATTGATCTGGCAAGCTATCGGATGGGAAACAGCCGCAGGATTCGTCCTCGGCGCTGTAATGTCAGCCGCAGCCGGGTATCTGGGCATGAACATCTCGGTGAAAAGCAACGTGCGCTGCGCCAATGCAGCCAAAGAAGGCATGGCGAAAGCGCTTGATGTGGCGTTCAAGGGAGGCGCTGTCACAGGGATATCAGTTGCAAGTCTTGCTCTCCTGGGTGTAAGCGGATTATTTATCGCGTTTGGCGGGGATGTCCAGGATGTCGATAAAGTGGTTGGGTTCGGGTTTGGCGCTTCGCTAATCAGTCTTTTCGCAAGGATTGGTGGCGGCATATTTACAAAAGCGGCAGATGTGGGTACAGACCTTGTGGGAAAAGTGGAAGCAGGAATTCCTGAAGACGACCCGCGAAATCCCGGTGTAATAGCTGACAACGTGGGAGACAACGTGGGCGACTGTGCAGGTATGGCTGCTGACCTCTTTGAGACCTATGCTGTCACGGCGCTTGGCGCGATGCTTATCGGTGTGACGGTAATGAATGAATTTCCAAATGCTGTCATATATCCCCTGACACTTGGCGCAGCAGCCATCATTGCATCCATCATCGGGATATTCTTTGTTAAGCTCGGTAAGTCGGGCAATATCATGGGAGCGATGTATAATGGGGCGATCGTTGCAGGATTAATATCGCTGATATTGTTCTATGTGATCACGGATGTGATGATGAACGATATCCGCCTCTTTTTCAGCGCACTTATTGGTCTTGGCGTTACTGCAGCAATGATACTGATAACAGAATACTACACAGCAACGACTCATCAACCTGTGAAAGACATAGCCAATGCCTCGGTGACAGGTCCAGGGACAAATGTAATTACCGGTCTTGCAATTGGTCTGCAGAGTACGGCGCTGCCTGTGATCGTAATATGTGCAGGCATCCTATCCTCATATTTAATAATGGGCGGTGCGTCCAACCCCGCTCTTGGCTTGTATGGTATTGCAATAGCAGCAGCTGCCATGCTCTCGGTCACAGGGATCATAATCGCGATCGACGCATATGGGCCAATAACAGATAACGCCGGCGGCATCGCTGAAATGGCAGACCTGCCAAAAGAAGTCAGGGATATAACAGATCCTCTTGATGCAGTGGGAAATACTACAAAGGCGGTCACAAAAGGATATGCCATAGGTTCTGCTGCGCTTGGCGCACTTGCACTTTATGCAGCATACAGCAGTGAGGTTAACAAACTGCTTGAAAAATCCCCTGAACTGATAGGCAATTTACCTGTTGTTATGGTTGGAGGTAAACCAGAACTGATGCTTAACCTTTCAGACCCGATGGTTCTTGTGGGTTTACTCATTGGTGGAATGATACCATTCCTTTTCACAAGCTTCCTGATGGGGGCTGTGGGGCGTGCTGCTACCACTATAGTAACAGAGATCAGGCGGCAGTTCAGGGAAATAAAAGGGATCATGGAAGGAACTGGAAAGCCGGATTACGGGCGCTGTGTGGATATCGTAACAATAGCGGCACAGAAAGAAATGATAATCCCGGGGCTTCTTGCTGTATTATCCCCTCTTGTTGTTGGTTTGATCTTCGGCCCGGTTGCGCTGGGGGGTCTGCTCATCGGCGTAATTATTTCAGGGCTCCTGCTTGCGCTTATGATGACAACTGGCGGTGCAGCATGGGATAATGCCAAAAAATATATCGAGTTAGGGAACCTTGGCGGGAAGAAACTGCCAGACGGAAGCAAGAACCCAACACATGCAGCCGCCGTTGTTGGCGATACCGTGGGGGACCCGACAAAGGATACGGCAGGACCTGCTATCAACCCGCTGATAAAAGTAATGAACATCGTGGCGATACTGTTCGCAGGGCTTATCCTGAAATACTATATCCTTAAACCCTAAAAAATAAAATGAGTGCGTGCGATATCGCTCGCACTCAGAATCGTTCCATTTCTATGGGGTATAACCATCTGATAGGGT
>CBFFLL010000252.1:0-3644 GCA_965642175.1 Candidatus Methanoperedens nitratireducens
CTTACTCCACCCCTAACCAACAAACCCAGCAATATCAACCGGTTCGGGCATTCTTGAAATCACTTCGATTACCTCTTCTTTTAGTGATTGAATTTTTTTATCTCCTTTATAAAATATGCTGATAGCTAATTATATCGCAAGCATATAACCCTGTAACATAATGACTCTGGCTGTCGAACAGCACCCTCCCCTACTTTCGTTCGCTGTGTGATATTTTATGCAGTACGTCCTTGAGCACTCCCTTCAGCTTTTTACTTGACTCCTGTCTCAAGACTTCGTCGCTGCTGCGAAGGGTCATGAAAAAAGCTGTGCATATTCTTTTAGCGTTATCATCCCATTCTGCCGTAAATCCGCTTTTGATTGATTCGGAACCCCTGGTAGCTGAAGCAGCAGGGTAATCCCGACGTCCGTGTGCCCAGTTGATAACATGCGAATAGAATATTAGAAAGCGGTCCAGCAGTATATAGAAAAACTGTATATTTTCAAAGGGACCGACCTTCATCTGATATCCACCCAGATTCATCCCCACGACTTTGACCTTTATAAGGCGCTTTCCCCCGCCCAATGCGGCCCACCCAGCACCGGCTGCGGCGCCGATGGCTGTAAAAATACCGAAGGTCAAACCGGCTGCAGCCACATCGATGGCAGCACCGATAGCGCTGCCTGCAAGGCCAGCCGTGGCTATCAACTGAGCTGGCGTTAAGCCAAGAAGCCGCCAGGTTTTTTCATTAAACAGGTCCTCGTGCAGTATGGAATGAGCAGGGAGGTCGTAGTTGAAAATATTGTGTTTGAAAAGCTTTCTGATCCGCTGATGGGCGGCTTTTTCAACCTTTTCGATGGCGTGGTTGTACTCTTCCTGAAGCTTTTCTTTCACTGCCTTTTCAAGGGATTTTTCCGTAAAACTTTTCCTTATGGAACATTCCAGGCACTCTGTGAGCATGGCGCACATGATTTCCACTGTGAGCGTATTCCGATGTTCCCAGTCCTTTTTAAAAGCTGAAATGACCGTCTCCAGGAACGGCTGCCAGTCCTGGTCGATACTTTTGAGGCTCTCCAGCAGGTCAATCCGTTCGGCATAGGTGGCCTTGTGGGCATTGAACACGCGGATGGAGTTGAAATGCTTTCGGAATTCGCTTTTCCACTGCTCCAGATAACCTTTTTCGTCATCCTTGCAGTTAATAATTGCCATGCGGGGACGACCGGTAAGACGGAGGATTTCCATTTCGGCCTTGTCGACCTTCCTGAGAGGGCGGGACCCGTCCACGACGTAAATAATACCGGCTCCATGGGCAATGGGGCTAAACAGCTCGCAGTCGTCTCTGAAGTCTTGATCGTCCTTGTAGGTTTGCCGGAATACCTCTATAATTAACTTGTCCTGGCCCTGATAATTCTTCATCCATTTCAGGGTCTGTTTCGGGTTTTGAAACCCGGGTGTATCCGTAAACCTTATAATCTCTTTGCCGTCGATCATCACTGGAAAGGTCTGACACTTAATGGTCTCACCGGGCGTTGCGCTGACGCGCACACTGTCGTCCTCTGCAAGGGTGGATACGACGGACGATTTTCCTTCATTCGGATGTCCTACAATGGCGAATTCAGGTATCATATTATCATTCATCCATGACCAGCCTTTTCAGCCGTAGATAAGGGTCCCCCATGATATTGATTTTCTGATTCCACGTGTTCCAGTCTATCTCTTTTACTGGTGTAAAAATAGTATCCGGCCCGGGTTTGCCGATCAAAGCCAGTTGAATCCCGAACCTTTCCCCCAGGGTTTTCCGGAGATCTTGAATAAATGACAATATCTCTTTAATGGGTGGCTGCCATGCCTCTTGCAGGATAAGAACTTCGGGCTGGACATCTCCCCAGTCCTTTTGTGCAAGCCCTTCCAGCACAACCCAGTCTGTTTCATGATCCTTATCGATTCTGATTTTTTCCCGAACACGAAGCTTCAAAGCCTTCCATATGACTGCCCTGAGTTCATCGTCCGGGCATTCATCAAAAATATCATCAGGCACCAGTGCGATCAGGCTTTTCTCCGATATGCTGTTCTTCTGAACCTGGGCAGTCGCCTCAGAGGAACGAGACTCGACTATACGAAAATATTCATCATCTACTATAGCGGCCGTATGGCCTTCGGACCTGACCAGAGGGGTTTCCAGCCGGTAAATTAGCTTATCACAGGCGCTGTGGCTGAAATCCAGGTCTCTAATGCTCCTGAGTTGACCCATCAGTCCAGTAATCAGCAGAATGGCTCTGGGCAACAGCCCGTAGAAAAGAACGGTAAAACATAAAAAAGGCCACCAGGATACCAGGTCCTGAGTCGCCAGATGATAGATCCCGTCTTTCAGCACCATGCGACTGCCCTCAATCTGGGCCAGGGTTGGGTGGGCAATCTCCGGCGAGATAAACCATGACCAGGGTAGAGCAATGGCGCTGATAATATCGTATACCGCCTGGGGGCTGACTTTGACCGTGGACTGCCAGCCAAAAGCAATGTCCGACCCAATGACCTTCAACATGGTAGTGCAGAGTACGCCCAGATTGAACCCAACTCCAAAAATCTGTGACAGGATAAACGCAGGCCAGTAAAACAGGGAGCCATAAATTTGCTTCTTCCCCCTGACAAGCCCCATAGCCACCTGAATGCTGCCACGCTGCGACCCTGTCAGTTTATTCATGGAGCTGTTTTTAACCTTCAATGCCACTCTTACAATTAGATCGCTTACCAGAGAATAAACCACGGAACGCCGCAATATCGAACGCTTTATCAGCCGCATCAGGGAAAGGGCCATAAGGAACATGAGCAACAGGATTTGAATCAGTACCAGCCCTCCCAGGTAAATGGATACGTTTAGAGGCTCAGTACCCTTATAGGCCAGGAACGTAGACGTCATACCAGCCCCTGTAATACCACCAAAAATGAGAAAGATATAAATCAAAACCCGGTGGATTTCCTCAAAAGCGTCGCCCGGAAGAAAAGCACTTGAACCCCGAGAGATTTTTTCAAGGTTCCTCCGCTGATTAAGCCAGACTTTAATAACATCTCTTCTGGACAACAATTTTCCATGATCCACCAGGGGCTGTATATATTTCAGATAGATAGCTCGATCGCGCTGTGGCCGTGCTTTTTGACCTGTTTCATCTCCGTGTTCTTTATCGCTGTGAAAAAAATATTCCAGATCAATAATATCTTTAATATGCCACTGTTTTTTCATATCCCAAAAATGTTACATCTCGTTACGAAGTTCCAGCTTCGCATGTGTGTTGTGTTCCTAACCCGCATTTCTCATGAACAAATCATAAAACAATGCATAATATATCTGTATTATTGAAAGTTATAACTATCTTTGTCTGCTAAGCCGTTAAACACTTTGTTTATGGATTTAATGTTTGTTCCAAAATAGCACAACTTCATGGCCTGCGCCTTGCGGCTACGGCAATCCATTTAATAAGCGGATTTAACAAATTAATCAAGGCCTGATGTATTCGTAATTTGAGAATTACTATAGAATAAAGAAGTATTCGAGCAAACAGGGTGAAGGACAATGAAAATTCTTCGAGTTATTAAATTCATCTTGTACTTTTTCAACTATGTGATAAATCGTATTATCTTTGAAGTTCTCTTACTATAAGAATGATTA
>CBFFLL010000253.1:0-505 GCA_965642175.1 Candidatus Methanoperedens nitratireducens
CGGTGCTGGCTGTGCTGACGCTGCATACGAAGCCTGAAGGAGATTCGGATCTGACAGTATCAGGTATTTCAGTTCCAGCGCTGTATGTGGGGAAGAGCAGTACCATTACTGGCGTTATAGAGAACATAGGAAAGGATTCCGCTTATAGTTTCCAGGCGGCTCTTTATGCTGATGGAGAAATAGTTTCCACAGTTTCTGTATCATCGCTGTCGCCAGCCAAGAACAGGAGCGTGGATTTTAGCTGGAAACCGACCAGCGAGGGAAGGCATGTGCTGTGGGTATATGCTGACTATAATGATAGAAAAACAGAACTGCGCGAGACGAATAATAACAACACGCCTCTGACAGTAAATGTTATCGATTTCACGCCGCCTGAAATTAAAATCGATAAGCCTGGAGACGGGGAAATGGTTGATACAGATAAGATCACAGTCAGCGGAACCGTTGAGGACACAGGTGGAAATATCACGGTTTCAGTGAACGGAGCTGCTGCCGCTTTATCCGG
>CBFFLL010000253.1:515-3634 GCA_965642175.1 Candidatus Methanoperedens nitratireducens
AGCGCACCTGTTTCACTGTCGTATGGAGATAATAAGATCGTTGTTAATGCAGTGGATGGTGCAAATAATACGGCGACAGCATTCGTACTTGTAAAATCGCTGGTACAATCGCATGGGAACAGCACGCCGTCAGGAAGCAGTGAAAATACACTGGAGGCAAATAGTATAAATGATAATGATACAAACCCGATAGCTGAGTCTGTATATAGAAATGTCAGACTTAATCTAATACTCACCGTGGTATTTATCATTGTTTTATCATCAATCGCTTTCTGGTTCAGGAGAGAAGTATGGTCAAAAAGATAATCATCATCGTATTATTGATCATTCCGGGTATTGCTTCTGCTGCTGATTGGGACAATGCTGCATTCGTGTTGAGTTATGAGAACCCTGTTATCTCCAAAGGAGACTACACATTAAGAGTTATCGATTTCGATGGCTACGGCACTGTCACCTTAAATGTATCGCACAATCGAGTATATCTCGGCAGTGCCCTCCTGAAGACGAATGACACGGACTGGTATCATATGGACAGCGGCAGAATCCGATTAATGGGCGTGAATATCACTGATATAAATGCTATGCCGACGTTTGGCAGCAGGTATTCTCCCGAAGCGGAGATCATATTCGCAATTGAGACATCTCCGGTAGATGATGCATCTCTGGCGGTGAGCATTTCCACGGACAAAGAGGAATACCTGCTTGACCAGGAGATAATTGCAGCTGTTAAGATCAGGAACATAGGAGAGGGGAATGCCGATGATATACGTTTTGCCATTAATTCCGATGGTCTTTTGACTCAGGGAGAGCTGCCATCTGGTTTCAGCCTCGAAGATGGAGCGTACAAATCATGGGAAATCAAATTTAAGTTTCCTGCGGCTTTGATCAAAGGAGTCTACAAAATATCTGTGAATGCAAGCTGGAATAACGCACATACTGCAAAGGGCTTCGCTGAAAGTTCAAAGACTGTGAAGGTTAAAATGCCACTTGAAGTACGGAAAACCACAACATCCGAGACAAAGCTGGGAAAACCTGTGCATACCTCCCTGAGCGTGGAAAATGTTCAGAGCCGATCGGTGACGGTCAGATTAACAGATGCCCTGCCGATGTTTTTTTCACTGAACAAGAGTACAGTAACAGACAATAAATCGGATTTGAACTGGGAGTTTGTGCTGGCGCCCCATGAAAGAAAAGTCCTGTCATACTGGATGATTCCTGAAAAAATAGGTGCACACAGGGTGCCTGAGGCACATGCGACCTGGAACTTGTGGGGGGAGTATTATACTAATAGTTCTGAGTCAGATTCAGATAAGATAATCGCTGTCTACAGGGGTGTATCTTATAAGGAGCAGGATTTTAACAAGCAGGAATTCCCGGAGGTCTCGATTTACGGGGTATTTATAGAAACTTCTCCAAGAGTGGTGCTGGGTGCAACCATACGACCAGTGGTTTCTATTGAAGTTACCCCTGATAGCCTGTACTTTGGAAAAATAGCGCCCGGAGAGACAAGCGATAAAAATAATATAACAGTCAAGAACCGCGGCGCAAGCAGCATTTCAGTAACTGTGAACGTGACCGACAATGCCGGAAACCTGTATGTGGATGGGCTGTATCTTGACGATAAACCATTCAGGAAATATGTCTCCATAGTTTTAAAAAATGAAGCGAAATTAACATCAGTAGTTCTGAAGGTTCCGGAAACATACGAAGGCGTGGGAAGAAAGAACGGGACTCTCGTGTTCTGGGCAGAAGCGATCAATTAACAAGGAGGAAAAATATGTTTAAAACAAATAAAATTATATTGAGTATATTGCTGTGCTTACTGGCAGTTCAGGCAGGCGCAGCGCAGGAACCGAAAATAAATGGATATAAGGGCGATATGCCGCTCACAACCTACAACCATGATATCATAAGAGGCGGACTGAGCTATACGGTTGGTGACAGCCTCTACAGCGGAAAAATCTGGGCCGGCGATGCCTATACCGTGCATCACACCGTTTCTCTTCCCGACGGCGCGGTCGTGAAGTTTGCACGGCTCTATAATTACTGGACATGGAGTGCAAAGGGCACAACCGGCAGGTATCCGGAAATGAATCTTACCTTTGACGGGAATGAGATATCTCCTGATGCCAAATACGATGACAGGAAAGGATGGGGAGATGATTACGATTACCCGACAGGCACATGGGCATATAATGTTACAAGTTATGTAAATGCAGGCAGAAGTCATACAACAGTCATAAAGAACAGCGGTCCGCCTGACTCATTCTTCTGCATGGACGGTGTGGGTTTGCTCGTAGTTTACACCTATGCAGGTGGAAAGGACATCGAATACTGGGTCAATGAAGGCGCAGACATGCTCAATTCGCAGATGAATGAGGACGGCACACCGAAGTACTATGCAACACCTGACCAGACGATTACAGAAATGATGAATCCTGTAATCCAGGGAGAGGTAAAGAGTGCAAAGTTGTGGACTATTGTGCAGTCCAGCGGCTGGGATGCGAATAAACTCTGGATAAATGACCTGAACTGGACAGGGATATCCGACGGCACGCCTTACCCTGATCTGGATGTGGATGAGCGAGACACCACAAAGTATCTGAAACCTGGAAAGAACATTATACGGTTTCAGGCGGTAGGGGACTATGCAGTGCCGTCAGGCTCGTTTCTAGTAGTCGAAATGGAGCAAAACGCAGTGGCGCAACAGACAGCGAAGGCTGCATCAGCAGCACCAGCATCAACGCAACGTGATACAGAAGCAGAGGCACAAGCACCAAAAAAGACCCCTGGATTTGAAGCTGTGCCTGCGATTGCACTTGTCGTAGTCGCCGCCTTTCTGACTTTCAGAAGATGCAACAGGAAAACAAGATGAATTATGATCACTTGATATGAAAAAATTGTCCAGCTTCAAACGTTGAAAGAATGATACATTCAAAATCAACAACGAACTGGTACGAACTCGTACGAACTCGTACTAACTCATGTCGTCGTGAGTTCGTATAAAGTTTTATTTGTTACAGTAATCTTTAGTAAGTTGTTATAGTATTTGCCCCATCACTGATTCTCGGCAGATTCTCATATTTGACCTATAAAACGCATCCATTGGTCATCGGTTA
>CBFFLL010000254.1:0-3105 GCA_965642175.1 Candidatus Methanoperedens nitratireducens
TTAACCAAGAAACAGAGGAAAAATTATGGCTGAGATAGAGGGATATAATCTTCCGGATGAATTGTACTATACTAAGGATCACACATGGGCAAGAGTAGAACCCGATGGAACGGTCACTGTTGGAATGGATGCCTATGGCGGGAAAGCTGCGGGCAATATAGAGTTCATAGATCTTCCTATGGAAGACGATGAATTTGAGATCGGTGAGGCTTTTGGCTCGCTGGAATCTGCAAAATGGGTCGGCGGACTTCTCATGCCTGTAGGGGGAACTGTGATCGCAGTGCATGAAGATATTGAAGATGAACTGAGCCTCATTTCAGAAGATCCTTATGGAGAGGGCTGGTTGATCAAGATAAAGCCCTCCAACCCGAAAGACGAACTGAAAACACTCGTTCACGGCGACGATGTTGGCCCGTGGCTCAAGAAAGAGATACAGAACAGGAAGAAAAAGTAATTACCAGTTGTCATCTTCTTCTTTGAACTCATAATCCACCACTTCAAGCTTTACCTGCTCCCCTTTGTTATTATAGCAGGTCCAGCTCGCCTCATTAAACGGCGCGCCCACGATAATGTGGTATGTTCCTTTCCTGTCGAAAAGCTCAAGATCATAAGTGGAAGGTCTCCTGTTCCCGGACGGATGGCTGTGCACAGTTCCTACAGTTGAAATGTTGGGAAGCATGAACAACTGCATCGTGGCGTTATCTTCGCCCGATTCTGTACCCGGGACTAGCACCACGTCTGTTATGACATCTCCCGTTACCGAGAGCATCCCCGCGAATTCATCAGGCACGGAAGATTTGCTGGCTTCAAGTATGAAATTTAAAGTGTCCCTTGCGATTTTCATAGATTTCCATCGTGAAAAAATACCTATTGAAGTGAACAGTAATAAGTCTTCGGCATAATATGATTCATTATAGGCGCTATGATACAAAGTTTTGGAATAATGTCAGAAAATAATATAGGTGCAGGCATGACCGGATATATTTCGATCATTGCTCTGGGAATCATTCTACTGGCATCCTATTTTTTAAAATGCTGAAAAAAATCTCATGGCTTCATTTCACAATCCCATCTCAAAACCTATTATCGGATGTTCGAGGCCGAAATTTGAGATGACCTCCGGATGGATCTCACCGAACACTCCAACCTTTTTGCCATTGCACATAATATCTGCTCGCCTGCCGTCCAGGAAAGCAGGGTCATTTGACTCTGCAATTTCATATTCCATGCGCCTTTCTCTCATCACCGCATCCACTGATGCCTGTATCTCAGTAAAATTAGCCTGCGGATGGATGGCGACCGCGCCGAACCTCTGGTGTGTCCTGCAGTCGAGAACGACTTCCCCTACTTCGAATATCCGCTGGGGGAGCTCTCGATGCTTATTTATTGAGATGATCTCAAGCATATTAGGAAGTATGGTGGGACGCACTATGGTATGGTCTTCGCTGATCGGATACAGGATCTGCGTTATGCCTTCTGCCTTCTTCCGCCGCATCTTATCGAACTGCATGCGCTCGTTCGTTAGCGTGAACGGCATTACTTCGGAATAACCCAGACCTACCATTATCTCGCAAAGAGAGTCCTTGAGTTTTGAGATCGGATGGGCTTTTCCAGTCGTCAGTGTTCCAGGAAGTTCAGGTTTTATCTTCTCAAAACCGTATCCTATCGCAATATCTTCTATCAGGTCACAGTTATGAAGGATATCCGAGCGGTAGGCAGGGACGGATACGTCGATATTATTTCCCAACGCCTTTGCCGCGTATCTCATCTTTTCAAGACAATGAACTATCTCGTCATTCGTGATCATAAACCCGAGATGTTCCTGTACCTCGCTGGTCGTTAGCTTCATTTTTTCAGGCGCAAGCTGCGGCGTCTGCATCTTGCCGTCGATAGATACTGATCCTATCTTCCCGCCGCGCTCTGCAAGCGATGCCACAACGATGTTTAAAGCTACGGACACAGCAGGACCAAGACCTGTTACTTCAATGAACAGGTCAGTAGTATCCTCTGTCACCCTCGTAAGTTCCCCGTTGATTATCGGCGGGAATGAGAGAACATTATCCTCAGAATCCAGAATGAGCGGGTATTTATCGAATTTCTCAAGGATGTATGCGAACTTGACGCCTTTAGGATGTTTTTCAAGTATCTCCCTCATTGTCATCATTTCTGTGAAATCAAGAGGCTTGAACCTGAAATCCGGGTCCTGCGCAATATACCGGAATGGTGGTTTTATTTTTCCGAGATCGTGCACCCCGATGGAAACTTTTTTCCGGTTCCTGCCAACAGCCCAGTGGAGCGACTCCTGAAGAGCCATCAACGACTCGATGCTGCGTGAATTGAACTTCATCCCGCTAACAACGGCGCACGCAAGGTACGGGCGTATGTTTTCAAGACCTGCATCCTTAGTTATCTCAAGTCCTGAGTTGGTCACCTGGAAGTCCCGGAGGCCAGTCTCGATCTCCAGGAATCCTCGGATAGCCCTTGCAACCCCCTCAGGGCTGTAAAGGTCAGGTCTGTTCGGGAAGAACTCGATGTCCACATGGTCGTCCTCGATCCGTTCGATATCGCATCCCATCATCGGGATCCTTTTGATGACAGTTTCTTTCTCCAGACCTGAGAGTTCTTCAATGTCGTCGTAATATATCGTAATAACAGGCATTTTGATCGTCTGAAAAAGGAATGGATGATATATTAAGCATTCTGTTCATCACTGATCGTTCAGAAACTTAAAGTCCGGACAGAACAGTTCAGGAACCAGCAATTCAACGTTCAATGGTTTAATTAATAAGTGTTGTATTGTGTCGATGTGGTACTAATGGTACTATAAGGGTCATAAATAACGGCAAGGGGAACGACGACGAGGAAGACGAAGATTAAGAACCCGACGGTTAAGTCGTACGGAAAGAAGGAAAATTAGAAACTAAATTGGGATAATATCCCAATTTTTATTTTTTTTTATTGATTTAACTCGATTCATTTTACTTTTAAACGATACATTAAAGTCAGTGGACTGATAATTAGGCCTCACACCACCCAGAGGGCGCGTGGCCTAGCCCGGATATGGCGGCAGCCTCCTATTCTTTTCAGGAGAGAGCTGTAGATCGG
>CBFFLL010000254.1:3115-3620 GCA_965642175.1 Candidatus Methanoperedens nitratireducens
CCGTTATCGATCCATGCACTATCACATAATTCTGACAAAGGAATGTAATCTCAATTGCAGTTACTGTGGAGGGGGGAGCGATAGTCCACCAAAAGAAATTGAGTATAAGATATCAGACCTGAAATCGTTCTTATCTCATGACATATCTCCAGTTCTTGAGTTCTACGGCGGGGAGCCGCTTTTGCGTATCGATACCATGAAAAAGATAATGGATGAAGTGCCGGGACGCTTTGTTATCCAGACGAACGGCATGTTCCTTGACAGAATAGAACCTGTATATTTAAAAAAATTTCATTCGATCCTTGTTTCCATAGATGGCACAAAAGAAGTAACTGACAAGAACAGAAGCAGCGGCGTATATGATAAAATTATCCGGAATATAAGGCTTATCAGGGATAAGGGCTTTAATGGCGACCTTGTAGCCAGGATGACCGTGCCGCAGGGCAGCGATATCTATGAAAATGTCAGACATCTTGCAGGAATAAGGGATTTTGACCACGTCCAC
>CBFFLL010000255.1:0-3614 GCA_965642175.1 Candidatus Methanoperedens nitratireducens
CCTCAAATTGAGTTCAACATTCAGGGCATTTTCATAAAACATTCTTCTTACTTGCATAATATCCCTTTTTTATTCGTTCGCTAATCGTCCGGTAATCGTCCGGTAATCATCCGTTTCGTCCGTAAAATATAATATGCCCCTCTTCCCTTGCCTAAAATATCTAAAAGTTCTTTATTTACCATATCAGCTAACTCTTCATGAGCAAGTGTTTTTTCAACATTACAAATAGTGATATAAGTTTTTCTGTCAATTTTTCCATGCTCTTTTATATACGTTATGGCCTTCTTCTGCCTCTCATTTAGACCCAATTGTTCTAAATATGCATCCGTAAGCCTGGATTTTCTGAAAGTTACAACAAAACTTGTTTCCTTCAATTCAAATTCAGGCTCTGGCAGCCCCCAATCAATGCACCACTCTATGATCTTGTTCGTTCCCGTCCCAACTTCCTCAATATATTTGACCCAGAAAAACTGCTTTGCTATCGACGGGTTTCCTGGAATAGACTCATGAGCCTTCTTCAACGTTTCGACATTCCAGCCTTCTGGCAACCTTCCAGGATTCCAGAACTCCATCCTGTCATCAAATATCCTTACCTGAACCTTGGATGAGATTTCATAGTCCCTGTGACTAATGGCATTTGCAAGAACTTCCCTTATCGCTTTTGGCGGATATTCCCATCTCTCCTGGCGCTGGATTTTTTCATCTTCTATCCATGCAGACAAAGCAATGTTGTTGAAGACGAACTTCTCTGCCTCGATCAGTTGTTCAAACACATCACCACCCACAGTTCTCAGATCGATCATCTCGCCTGTAACGCCGACACCTTTAAACCTGATGCATTTAACCTCGGATTGTATGAATCTTCGCTGGAGGTCTCTGGCAAACAACAGAACAGCGCCATTTGTTGGTTTTCCCGATTTCAACAATTTCAATCGCAGCAATGCCTCCTCAACAGGACTATTTTCGTCTATATCCAGTCCCCTGCTATGCCTTGCCTCCTTTAAGAACCACCTCACTTTCTCTCCATCAAGATCCGCCAAACTCGCATCTTCACAAACCCGTTCATCCCAGTGAACCTTTGAGGTTTCAAGTGCAAGATTCCTTATTCTTTCAAATCCAAGTTTCTGGTTTGATTTCCCAACTCGCATAAATCCTCTTCCAAATGCAAGCACAGGTTTTTGCTCACCCTGAACAACTTCTATAACCACAATCTGCTTTTTGTCAATCTCCTCAACACGAATTGATGGATATGCCATTGGGTCAGTATTTTGCTTGATCTGATTTGCCAGACTTTCAATCGTATTTTTGCCAATATCAACCCCAAGAACTTCGCCTTTGTCACTCACTCCTATGACCACGGTTCCCCCTTTCGTATTTGAAAAAGCAGAAATACTCTCTGTTATTTTATCCATTTGAGATAAAGATGGTTTGAACTCTACTGTTTCTGATTCTCCTTCTTTTAGCAAATCCTTTAATTTTATCATTCAAAATCCTCTACCGTGTTATTAAAGAAAAAGACCATCGTTAGCTCCTTTTACCTTCCAGGGCAAACGTAATAGAACACGGATGACGCGGATGCACACGGATACGATTATCCGCGAAAAACCGCGCGATCCGCATCCCATTTTTGGGATGTTTCACCATACAAAAGTTTAACAAATGCCGCTGTGCTTTGCGATCTTTGCGATGAGCCGATGTAACAAATCTGCGTTCATCCGCGTTCATCTGCGGTTCCTTTTCCTTACATTCCATAGCAATCATCATAATGCCAGCCTATGCATATTTAAACCCCAATTTTGTGAGAATAGTTTTCACTTCCGCATCAATAGTGACATACTCGCTCTCCTGTTCCCGGAGTTCGTCCACAATCTCTTCAATGGGACGGTAAATGTATGCATCATTAACCTGTATGTAACGGCTGGGCGAAATATTGTAATCATTCTTAACGATTTCATCTTTACCCACCAGCCGGGAAAATTTCTCAACCTCCTTGAAGGCTTTATAGGTCTCAGCAATGCGTTCTATCCCTTCCTGCGTGATATAGTTCTTAGGATCGCCCTTTTCAAACTCTTTTCCCGCATGTAAAAGTAAAATTTTGTTTTTATGCTGCTTGGCTTTGTTCAGGAAAATGATAATCCCTGGCGCAGAGGTATTGTAAAACAGATTTTCTGGCAGATAGATCACGCCTTCAATCAAGTCATTTTCAACAAACCATTTGCGAGACTCCTTTTCTTTATTGCTCCCCTGGTTTCCGCTGCCACGGCTGGCGGCTCCGGTATCAAGTACTACGCCTCCTCTGCCTGTATCATTCAGGCTGCTGTAAATATGCTGGATCCAGCCCCAGTCAACCTTGCCCCCGCATGGTCCTGCCGGAAAGCGCTCCATTTCATCATTAATAAAAAAATCGTCATTGATATAGGGCAAACTATCTTTGCTCTGGTTCCACATGGGATTAGCTACAACGCGATCAAACTTTTTCAGTTTGCCGCCTTCCTTAAAAACAGGATTTCTCATTGTGTCGCCAATTTCAATTTTCCCATCCATGTCGTGTATCACCATGTTCATTTTGGCCATTGCCCAGGTAGAAGCGATAAACTCCTGTCCATACAATTTAAGCGGCGCATACTTCTCTATTGAGCGCAAAGCCATTTTTTCTTTCATTACCAGTTCGCATTTAATGAGCAAACCTGCACTGCCACAGCAGGGGTCATCAATTTCCATACCGGGCTCGGCGTCCATGATCTTCGCTATGATGAAACCCACTTCTGTAGGTGTGTAGAATTCTCCGGCGCTCTGTCCGCTGCCTTCGGCGAACTTGCGTATCAGGTACTCATAACTGCGCCCGATTATATCCGGCTCTACATCTTTCAATCCCAATCGTTTTTCTGAGATCTTTTCAATCAGTTTGCTCAATCGGTCGTCATCAATATCTCGCTGTCCGTGTGTCGTGGCGTTAAAGTCAATTCGATCAATGATTCCCTGCAGGTCTTTGTTCTCTTTGGCAATACCACGCAGAATATCGGTGAGACCCTGTCCGATTTTATCGGATAGTGTTCTGATCACATCCCATGTTCTTTCTTTTTCAGGGTCTTTGGGCTTAATGGGAAGGTAAAAACGGACTAATTTCTTATCGCGTTCAACCAGTTGCAGGGCTCTGGCTCTGCTATTTACTTTTTCTGCAATGCGATCAATCTCATCGTCAAACACATCACACAATCGTTTTACAAATATTAAGGGGAGAATATAATCCTTGAACTTGGATGCATCAGCTGCGCCCCTGATACTGCAAGCTGCATCCCAGATCCAGCTTTCCATGGATTTTACTTTCTCACCGTTTCCATTTGTTTTTGCCATTTTTCGAATTTCCTTTTATAATCTGAAAATGCAAACATATCTATTTTTAACGTTAAAGAAAGTCAAAACCTTATATCTTTCTTTCTCTATTAATTCCACTAACTGTAATAAATTACCGAAATATAATATTGTGAGACTACGTCCTATTTGTAATCTAATTAAGCCCTGATTTTTATTATAAAATTGTTATTTTGGATTATGAAGTTCCGCCTGGTTCAGGTGCATTGAAACCCAGTTTTACAAGTTTTTTTAATAAAAAC
>CBFFLL010000256.1:0-2141 GCA_965642175.1 Candidatus Methanoperedens nitratireducens
AGCCCAAAGGGGTGATTGGTTTTCTCTGCTTATACCAAAATAAGAATATGGCGATACAACAACATTTATTTTTCATTATTTATCTATGAATCTTTAGATTCATGATTAGTTGACCCCACGATGTAAAAACTCCCATATTATCATAATTATATAAAAATTAAAAAAGATTATTCTTCTGGAGTTTCAAATGAAGCCAAATATTCCTCGTATGTTTCATTTGGTCTTCTTGTATATACAAGCGTTGTATCTTTTTGTTCTTTCTTTCCAGAACCAGAATTTCTTGAAATCCATCCAATTTTCTTTTTCTTCTTTTCTCCAGTTAATTTCTGGTGTTTTGAAGATGTTTGGTTTTTGTCGCTCATAATTTACTTTCTATAACATGTTTGGTTTGTGAGGCAATAAAGGAATATCTTGAAAAAGAAAAAACTGCAATTCCCGTCAGGTCTATATATGGGAACTGGCAAATTAACAATGGGTGAAAAAGTGACGCAGAAACTTCTGGAATTATTAAATAAAGCGATAGCAAGAGAAATTGGGGTTAGTGTTCAATACATGTGGCAGCATGTTATGGCAATGGGAATGAAAAGCCCTGAGATAAAGGATCTCTTTGAAGACATTGCTATAGAAGAGATGAAACATGCTGAGAAGATCGCAGAGCGGCTTTTCTATCTTGGCGGGACTCCAACTACAAAGCCCACGCCGATAATTGTCGGCGGTTCGCTGGAAAAAATGATAGAGTCTAACCTGAACGCTGAAAATGAGGCCATAGAACTCTATACTGAGATCATAAAATTAGCTGACACCGAAGGTGATTCTACCACAAGGCTCATGTTCGAGGAGATAATGAGCAATGAAGAGGAGCACAAGCATACATTCACAATATTGCTGAAATAGTCTGAATTTAAAAAATCTTCGCATCAACCACCACATGCCACACCCCGGGTGAGTATTTCTTGATCCTTCGCGTCTCGATAATCTCCGCCCCCCTTCCCAGCTTTCCCGCAGCTTCAACTATCCTCTCGACAGGTCGCTGCTCCACAGCTTCAGGCACAGCCTCATGGAAATGAAGGATCCCGCCCGGCACAAGTGCCCGGATGCCGTGCTCGATATACTGATGCGCGTCCAGGTATCCCATGATGACCCTGTCTGCGATACCGCGAGGGGTGACAAGAGAGCAGTCCCCCTCAACGGTTTCAATAATATTTTCTACCCTGTTCAACCTGATATTTTCCCTTAGATAACCGGATGATACAGGATTGATCTCAATTGCGAAAATCTTGTCTGGTTTAGAGTGCACAGCCATAGGAATGGAAAAATACCCGATACCTGCGAACATATCAACCACCACCTCGCCTTTGCCATGCCTGCTCATCCGCTTTCTCTCTGCAAGGTTGCCCTGCGAGTACATGATGCGCATTGTATCGAGCTTGAACTGGCACCCGTTCTCCCTGTGGATGGTCTCTGTTTTCTCACCTGCAATAATTTCCCGCTCTGGCTGCCTCATCTGACCGCTGATGCCCCTGTCAAGAAGCACAGTCCTGCATCCCGGGTACATGGATAATAAGGCTTGTGCGATATCGTATTTCCGTAGCTCCAGTTCTTCACGCAGCGTTATGATAATAATATCCCCGAGCAACTGCCATCCTGAAGGCAAAAGTTTTTTCTCATTTTCCGGTATATTTAGAATGCTGCAAAGTGTTTTTTTCGGGATATAGAATTCAGGCTCTTCCTGCTCGATTACATTAAACTCAATCGCTAGATCTGTAACAGGAATTTCGATAAACCCCCCCTTCCTGATAAGCTTTCTTGATCCATCCAGCGCGCCACCTGAAAGAAGTTTCTGTCTTACGGTTTCAGCTTCCTCTTCCCTGACCCGGACAGCCTTCATGAATTTCTGACAATATACAATATATCGCTCAATATGGAACTTGCGGTCTCGATCGAACCTGCGCCCTTTCCGCTGATAGTTATCCTTCCGGCCAGGTCTGTCAGGATGGACGCCACGTTCAGCGTACCGCCCACTGCAAGCGGGTGCTTTTTCGGGACAAGTCTTGGCGCTACTGTCAGCGTTCCGTTCCCTGCTTCGCAGATGAGCTTTACCACATAATTATTCTTGCTGGCAAGCTCAAGCGCTTCAGGAG
>CBFFLL010000256.1:2151-3572 GCA_965642175.1 Candidatus Methanoperedens nitratireducens
GTTATCTTCGTGATACCCGTTACTTCAACGTCGCGATAGGAGGCAGCCTCTCCAAAAACCGAGTTAGCAATTATAACAAGTTTGCATGCTGAATCGACGCCCTCAACGTCATATGTCGGGTCAGTCTCGGCTATCCCCAGTTCCTGCGCCTCTTTCAGCACAAGGTCATACGGCAGCCTCTCTTCAGCCATTCTGGTGAGTATGTAATTGGTAGTTCCGTTTAGTATGCCCTCTATCTCGATAACGCGGTTCCCTGCCAGTGATTCATGGATAAGATTGAATATCGGGACTGCGCCGCCCACAGTAGCTTCGTATCTGAAAAACATTCCGTTATCTTCTGCAGACTCCTTTAACTGCGAGAAGCATAGTGCCAGGGGGCCTTTATTTGAAGTGACAACGTGTTTTCCTGAATTAAAAGCAGCAGACATATTGCTTAAGCCCGGCTCACCGTTCTTGATATTTGTAGGCGTGGCTTCCACGACGATTTCATGTTCTACATTACGGATGATATCAAGCGCGCTCTCATTGCCTGTTGCGACAGTGCCTTTTTGTTTTTTCCTCTCAAGAGCGCTCTTAAGGTCGATCCCACTGACATTTATCTCACTGCCTTTTGAATCCGATATCCCAACAACGCGAAGGTCGATCCCCTGTCCAATAAGCATCTCTTTCTTTGACAGGATGGCTCGCGCCACTCCCTGGCCAACGGCGCCGAAGCCGATTATAGACAATCTTACGGTCTTCATGTAGCCTCCGAATTAAGCCGTATGGGTTCTATCATCAGAAGTTCCTTTTTGGTTGCGACTTCCCGCAGTATTTCAAGCGCCTGCTTCAATTCCTTCTCACCTTCGGCATTAATAACAAGGTATGAAGACGATGTTTTCTCTATTGCAGGCATCGAAAGCGACAGGTCAACGACTTCAGCAAATCCGGTTTTATCTATTCTGTCAATTGTGTCACTAATATCAGAATGGATGATATGACCTATGAGCACAACAGAAACAGATGACCGCAGCCTCTCCTCGCCAACCCTTGCAACCCTGACGCCGCTTTCTTCAAGTCTCTCAATGAGTTCATCAAGAACGCTCTGGTCGATCTCGAAGGTTATCTGTACGGGTATTGTTCCCCTGGGGGTTTTTTCTTCATGCTGGTGAACCACGCTCATAATATTCCCGTGAAGCTCTGATATCGGTGCGAGAGCCAGGACAAGCTGTCCAGGGATATCTTTGAGTTCAAGTGTCATGGAGACTATCATAAACCCTCACTATGCACAGGTGAGTAATAAGTTTATTTGGTGGCTCTCAATGATTTTTATCCTTTCAGGTAAGAAGCCCGCCGGCTGCAGCCACCGCACCGCCCAGCAATACAACGAAAAGCCCGTAACCCACACCCGCATTCATAGTCGCACCCATGAATTCCCCTGA
>CBFFLL010000257.1:0-3571 GCA_965642175.1 Candidatus Methanoperedens nitratireducens
TGCTCAAGGTTATCAAATCGATTAAGCCAACATCGATTCCTGTTCTGGTCTTGATCTCAATCGGGATAGGTTCTTCGATTTCACATGAAAAGGAAACATACCATTGGTCGATATCCCTTTTAATGGTACAGGTCTTGATTTTCCCTTCGATATTTCGATGCAAGATAATCTTGAAAGTTCCTATTTTCGAAAGAATAAATTTTCCATATTTCAGTTCAAAACCCGATTGTGGATATGTGAAACTATTATACCTATCCCATCCCTGAAACCAGGGATAACCGAAGCCATTAAAGAAATTCTTAAAACTTCTATCCACTCTTTTCAGGACGTTTTGGAGTACCTGAGAATGGACTTCGTTTTGAAAATCGGTTTTTGATCCTGATAGGTCGTTTGCCTGATCATAATAGTTTATCCATTCAGGTTTTCCCCACGGGAATACATCAAATATTTTTTTTAATCGGTTAAGCTCTGCTTGTCGTTTTCTTTCAGCAAGAGAATAGTTATAGAGATATCTGCATGTGGAAAGGGTTCTAATACAATTGACCTCAGAATTCTTGTTTGGATATGCCCTGAACTGATATGTTTTTCTCATGCGCTATTGACATCAAAGGGCATAGTATTCTCTGCCCCTTTACCCCAACGTATAAAGTTATATGGGAAACTATAATTAGCCATTAAGCAATATACAAATTACTAAAAAATATCAGGGGATCAATGGAGAAAAATGGCTCAAAAAAATAACCTGAAAGTCGATGATGACCTCATAAAGACTGCCAATCGGTGTAAAAAAAATTTTTCATGTCTTTCTAGTGATGAAACCGATCTTTGCAAGGTAGAAATGAACGTAGGAGATAAGATACATTTTATCAAATGTAAAAATGAAAATACATGTAATTACAGGATACCGTTTGGATATTCTTTTGTGTGCACATGCCCTGTAAGGAAAGAACTGTATAATAAGTATAAGGTCTGACTTTCAGTATTCACTTATCATCTACTTCTGCCAGTTCTTACGGGATAAAAATCAATCCAGGAGGAGTTTTAACTCCTTTTTCTGGTCTTTTTCTATCTGGGCTTCTATAATGGAATCTTTGACGTACATTAAAGGATGATCTCGATGTCCAGTTCTTCAGCCAGTTCCTTATACCTGTTGCGTATGGTGACTTCAGTGATGCCTGCGACCTCGGCGACCTCGCGCTGCGTCCTTCGGTCTCCGCACAGGATAGATGCGATGTATATGGCTGCTGCAGCCACACCAGTCGGACCTCTGCCGCTTGTGAGTTCCTTCTCTGAAGCCTGCCTGAGTATCTCTACGGCTTTTGACTGCACCTCGCCGCGCAGGGTCAATCCTGAGCAGAAGCGGGGCACATAGTCGATAGGGGATGTGGGTATCAGCTTGAGACCGAGTTCCCTTGAGATGAACCTGTAAGTCCTTCCAATTTCCTTCCTGCTGACTCTTGAGACTTCGCCGATCTCATCCAGGGTGCGCGGAACATTGCACTGCCTGCATGCAGCATACAGCGCAGCTGCCGCCACGCCCTCAATGCTACGGCCCCTTATCAGGTTCTTCTCTACGGCTTTTCGGTAAACAACAGCCGCTGTCTCCCTTACGTTCCTCGATAAACCAAGAGCTGATGCCATCCTGTCTAGCTCTGAAAGAGCAAAAGCAAGATTCCTTTCAGTCGCATTGCTAACGCGGATTCTCCTCTGCCATTTTCGGAGGCGGTAAAGCTGAGCCCTGCTTTTGGAAGATATGGATTTCCCGTAAGAGTCCCTGTTCCTCCAGTCGATCATCGTTGATAGACCTTTATCGTGTATGGTATAGGTCATCGGCGCTCCAACTCTTGAGCGCTTCATCCTCTGGTCGTGGTCAAAAGCTCTCCACTCAGGTCCCTGGTCTATGAATTCATCGTCAACAACAAGACCGCATTCATTGCATACAAGCTCTGCGCGTTCATAGTCGTGCACAAGGGCATGACTCTTGCATTCAGGGCACTCAATGGTGGCTTTTTCGAACTGCCCCAGCTTCTGTTTTTCTTTCTTATTTCGTATGCCCTCTTTTATTTTCTCGCGTTCCGACTTTTCACTTACAATTTCTTTTACTTTTTCTTTCTCTATCATTCAGGGATCCTTCCTAATAAATTATTGTAAATACACTCTTTCGTTTTTCAGACCTTTTATCTCAGAGGAATTGATATCTTTGAACATTTTGATCGAAATGTATGGAGCTTTTACAGGCCCGAAAATTTCCTTGATCTTTCCTAGTTTCTTCATCCTGCTGGTCATGACTAATAGATTTTCACGAAAATCGCTATGCTCAATCGTGCTATCTGCGCGCACGATCAAAAGATTGTCCATTATATGAATTATAGCTCCCAATCGTTTCAATTTTCGACCTCTAAAAATGTAAGCTATACATGCCACAACAGGTATATATACCTTTCGAAAAACATTTATTTATATGTTTTTTATCAGGCTTAAAGGTTGCGAGAGTATGGCTTTACGCGCATTTTTTTCATCAAGACCAGCCCCCAATGCGACCTTAAACGCCATCTCATCAGTGAGCATATCTTCCGGAGCATGAGTATCAGTATTTACGATCAGGGCTGCCCCTGTTTCCTGAGCAACACGCGCCACATGACCGTTCGTGCGGTTGTGCCCTCGCCTGGAAGTTATTTCAAGCGCTATTTCATTATCCCTTGCAGTTTCTGCGTCCTCTGTAGTAATAAGCCCAGGATGAGCAAGGATATCAATATCAAGCGTTACAGCAGCATGGTTCGTACCTTCTGGAACCGGTTCAACTATTGTTTCACCGTGCACCACGATTATCTCAGCCCCAAGAAGTCTTGCCTTCGTAACAAGCTTCGGGATCTTCCCTGGAGGTACGTGCGTCAATTCAACACCCGTAAAGACCCTGATGTCATAATCATCCTCAAGAGATTTAATATTCTTCATGCATGATAATATATGCTCGATATTAGTAAAGTCGGCGTGATCTGTTATCGCTATTGCCTTATACCCCTTTACAACTGCCCGGCGGACAAGCTCGCTGGGTATCAATTCGCCATCGCTGAACGTGGAATGCGTGTGCAGGTCTATCATTTTTTTGTCCTGGTTTCATTTATCTTCAAAGCTATCTGTTTTGTTATAAGGGATTTCGGACTTTTCTTATCTACAAGCACCCTCCCCCCGGTTGACCACCATGATCTGGGATAGGATTTATCAGTTTCCACGACCGGACTCAGGTTCAATTCCCTTGCAGCTTTTTCTATCTCTCTTAAAACCGGTGATTTAACTGAAACTTTCGCGGGAAGTATCCTGCCTTCTCCCCTTGATTTCGTTGCGTCCATATACACCGGCCAGATAACAAGCTTTGTCTTATCCTTCAACATCATATCCAGATTGCCTTGTTTAACTATAATACTTTTCCAGAAACCAGGACGTTTCTTTCCTCTGCGGATTTATAAAGTGATATTCAGAAGAACAAACGCCTTATAGACAACAAAACCTCCAAAAGTGGTCGCCGGGATTGTCAAAAACCATGCGCCTACTATTGTGCGGGCAAGACCCC
>CBFFLL010000258.1:0-3544 GCA_965642175.1 Candidatus Methanoperedens nitratireducens
CTGCAGCCACTACATGCTATGACTGCCATAATAAGACTGAGATGCTGGTTTATGCCAACGATCCAGATACTGGTAGCGGTGCTGTCTATGGAGGCGCTAATGGCGGCAATAACAGCACCAGTCATTATGGATTGAAGAGAACGGATCTAAGAATAGGAGCAAGCACCAACTGTTCGTACTGCCACCAGAACACAAGCACTGCGTTCGCCTCTGCCATGATAGACCCGGCTTATAACAGCAGTATCAGCAACCACAGCCTGAGGTACAGTTCCTCCAATCCAGGCTGCACGTCTTCACAATGCCATAAAACTGGCCTGATACATGACGATACTCTTGCCAAACCCAGTTTAACCCTGCCAAGTTCAGCTTACTGTACCAATTGCCACGGCTCAAGTGGAAGCGCCAGCATAAGGAATTTAGCAAAGCATAAAGGCACTGTTGATTGTACCAGGTGTCATCTTAACACCAGCAGAGATATTCATCCAGCCAAATATTTACAGTCGAATGCAAGTTACAGCACAGGTAATTCTACAGCAGTGAACTGTATTAACTGTCATCAGACAGGTTTGACAGGTTTCTCTAATTCGCCAATGGTGCCCATGCCCCTGCGCCACAGCGAGAATACCTCTAACGGAACGCTCTGGAACTCCACTGCCTACTGGACGCCCACAAACCCCCTGACCTCGTGCATATACTGCCACAACGATACGAAACACAACGCGACAGCACTGGGAAGACCAGCAAACTGGAAAGGAAACAACGTGGTTGGCTCAGGTATATCCACGGGCACATGGTGCGCCTCATGCCATTACAGGAATTATTCAAGCGGAGGGAAGAATTACAGCGACATGACCTGGGCGTTCACCTTAGCGAACCTGCCTGTGCCGCCTGAGATAACGAACGGGAGCTATGCCGTCAATATCTACAACCGTTCGAATTACTATAACCACTCACTGAAAAATTACAGCGATGCAGTATGTATACTCTGCCACGGAGCTAACCTGTCTTCCACTTCCGGGGTAAGTGCGTTCCTTCATAACATTTCCTGGGGCTCATGCACCGGCTGCCATTACTCGTTCGAAGCCATGAACAACACCACAAGACCCGACAGGTACGTAGATTCTGGCATGTACAACACAAGCCTGCACAGGTCATTATTATGCACGAACTGCCACACGCAGGGGCACAGGAACATAGGTGCGCGAAAAGCCTGCGAGGACTGCCATGCGGTTCAGGCTAACCCGATAACTGACAAGGACAGGCACAACATCACACCCACGCCGAGCACATATTCCGTTGGCGGAAATAACGTTGTCGGCATCACGGACTGCACCGTATGCCATGACTCTGACCTATATAACAGGTCTATCAGCACTTACGGGTACTCGAAATCAAAGGACTGCGACTACTGTCACACTTATCCAGATAAATATTATGAATGAGGAATTATGGACTTGAATCGAAAACATATCCTGATAACGATCGCGTCAGGCATTGTATTGGGTCTGATAATGATAACAGCCTCAGGGCTTTTCGCAGGAAGCCATACGTTATTCGAGAACAAGACCACTGCTTCTGCCTTCTGCACCAGGTGCCATCCTGATAAGGTAGCGACAATATCCATCGCCACAAACGCCCACAGGAACATCGGATGCGCATGCCACGGGTATAACCCGAATTCCACAGAGCTTTACAACATCAATGCAGCACACAACCTGACCAAGAACATCTACTGCACCGACTGCCACACCAACTACGATCTCACAACAGGGAACATCACGATACATAACGGTGAGATCACTGCGAACAAACAATCCGCCCACTACCTGATCAACAGCTCAAACAAAGACGAAATGTACCGACGGGCGGGACAATTCTTTAACAACAGCAGGAGGTAGAAGATGAAAAGATCAGTTTTGCTATATGTCGCCCTTCTGGCGCTTACTGTTTCAGCAATGCCCAATGTGATCTCAGTGTTCGCTGGCCAGCTTTCCTTTTATAGCGACGTGGGTTTAAACTGCGTAACCTGCCATTCAGATATAAAGAACCAGCTCGACCTTGACAACTTTGTGAACGTGAAACATAAAGATGCTGCATTGAGCCATAATTATACCACTTATCTTGCTATCGGCGGAGTGTCGTATAATAAAGCCGCAGGAACCATTACCGTTTCTGGCGGAGCCGTTTGGACATGGAACGGCAGCATGTGGAAAAACAACAGCAATCCTTTGCAGTACTTGAATGTGTCGCTTGATGCAAACAGCAACGGCGCTATCGGATCAGACGAGGTCTGTTTGCTCTGCCACAGCCGCTCGCTTCTTGGCGCTGAAACGCATGCAGGCACTGATTTCGTAAGCGCATGCGATGAGGACAGGTGCCATGGGAACAGGGGTTATCAATTTAACGACCCGAACCTGCTTGGCATCTATGGAAATGTTACGGCTGCAGGGTACAACCTGAGCCTGGGTAACATCCACCAGCGTTATTATCTCTCAATGAGCAACCAGACTTCCACATATCAGGCTGTGGATGTTTTTGGGTACACGCACGGGAACGTGAACAATTCGTATGTGTCCCGTGGTTATTACGTGTGCCTTGGATGTCATTCTGATGTTAGCACAAATATCACATTGATACTTCCGGTGACATATGATCATGAGAATATCGATGAGCCGAAAGGGAGGTATCAGTAGATTTGAAGCGGGATAATATCAACCGGTTCTGCGCGATGATGCATAGTCATTGAACTGCTCTTTTGAAGCTATCTTCGGCACTCCCATAAAAGGAGCATGGCCCTGCCTGTGGCAGTCCTTGCAGGAAGCTTTTCCATGGCATCCGGCGCAGTTTTCGCCAGCAAATGGATGAGACCTGTGGTCTAATGTGTGACATGAGAAACATTTCTTTATCTCACCGTGAGCAGGATGGCAGTTCACGCATGAACCCAGTTGATTATGCCTGCTGTTGTAGAACTCAAGTTTATCATAAACATCCTTATGACAAGCGCCGCAGTTGATCTTGGGAATGCCCGCCTCAAATACACCATTGATCACAGGTATGTGCGGGCTGTTATGGCAGGCAAGACATGCGCTGTTATTCCAGTTCGCTCCCTCAATGTGAGTTGTATGGCACTGCATGCACGCAGGTATCTGGAAGCCTGTTGTGTGGCAGTCCTCGCATGTTTTATTCCTGTGACCGCCTGCACCCATTTTTTTCCAGAATCCTTCCCCTGATATTTCCTGCTGTCCTGAGATGTTGTGGCATCGTGTGCAGTTCGCAGATGATGAATGATCGAAAACCGCGCTCTTCACTATCGAGTGGCATTTTATGCAATTAGCTTGCGCAGCGGCATGTCTGAAACCGATGGATATATTCGGCTCAATAACTGAAGCTGATTTTTTCAATAGAACAGCATCTAATAATTCAGTTCTTGCTTCAACATAAGCCTGGACGCCCTTTCCTGAATGGCAGTCGATGCAGTTTATCTGCGATGTTGTATGCACATCATAGAATGAACTATTATGGTTTGTTATTTCATGACAGCCTG
>CBFFLL010000259.1:0-3507 GCA_965642175.1 Candidatus Methanoperedens nitratireducens
ACATGCGTCGGCAGTAATGCTGAGGTCTGGAGCTTACAGGACAATATGGAAATGTCGGAAGTCTTATCCGACCAATCTGTCAGGATAAAAATACCATGAAGAAACATAACGTTGAATCACCGCAAAAGTCGTTACCGTGCATAAGCGAAACAAGACTGATTACGCTTAGACCAAAAGGTACAAAATCAGACTATAATGGCTCATTGGACATTATGGTAAATGGACAGACGATTTTCGGCTTACAGGTGGCTTCTAAAGTATTTAAAATTATTTGTGATGTGGAGCATGGTAAACCCTTTTCTCTCCAGGAAACTGGTAGAAACTCTGCAAAGAGTAACAATGGAGCAGAGGGCAAAGGAATGAGTAAAAAGCAAAGGACAGTTTGTAATGAACTGTATAGAGGTTCAGTATTTGCCTTAATCCGAAAGGATGCTAACTTACTCAATGGTGTCTTATTGCATGAAAGGAGGAACGACCTATGAATGTAAGTCATTCAATTACGCCGAAAGGCGAGAAGCTTACAAACACTAAACTGAAAGACCAATGGAATAATATCGATTGGGAGACAGTTGAAAATTTCGTTAATAGACTTCAAACCCGGATTGCAAAAGCAGTTAGAATGGGAAAATGGAATCTGGTTAAAAGGTTACAGTATCTTCTAACTCAATCGCATTATGCGAAGTTGTTGGCAGTAAAGAAAGTGAATCAAAATCAAGGTAAAAGAACGGCAGGTGTCGATGGTGAAACATGGTCATCATCAGGAGCCAAAATGAAAGCTGCCCTAAGTTTAACTGATAAACGGTATGCTTCAAAGCCGTTGAAAAGGGTTTTCATTGAAAAACCCGGGAAAAAGAAGAAACGTCCGTTAGGAATTCCCACAATGTATGACAGGTCTATGCAATCACTCTATGCTATGGCATTAGAACCAATTGCAGAAATAAAAGGCGACCGAACATCATTCGGATTCCGAAAATTCAGAAGCGCAAATGATGCTTGTGAATACGCATTCCTATATCTATGCAAGAAAAGTTCACCTGTATGGATCTTGGAAGGAGATATAAAAGGATGTTTTGATAATATTTCTCATCAATGGTTATCAAAAAATATTCCGATGGATAAATCAGTTTTGAATCAATTTCTCAAAGCAGGTTTTATATATGAACGGCAGCTATTTTCAACAGACGCAGGCACTCCACAAGGGGGAATTATCTCGCCAATACTGGCTAATATGACGTTAGATGGGATTGAGAAAATACTTGTGGAGAAATACAAAACAAAAAATGGAAAAATAAACCATCATCTCTCTAATATATACAAAGTCAACTTTTGTCGATATGCGGATGATTTCATTGTCACTGCAAAAACTGAGGAAATAGCAAAAGAAGTTAAAGAATTGATTGCAGATTTCTTAAAAGAAAGAGGTCTGGAACTATCAGAAGAGAAAACGTTGATAACCAACATTGACAACGGCTTTGATTTTCTCGGATGGAACTTTAGAAAATATAAAGGAAAGCTTCTTGTTAAACCATCTAAGAAATCTATTGATAAAATTACTGAGAATATCAGTGACACAATCAAAAGAGGAAAAGCGTGGATACAAGGGGATTTGATTAAAACCCTTAACCCAAAAATTACAGGCTGGTCAAACTATCATCGGTCTGTCGTTTCCAGTGAAATATTCCGTAATCTTGATTCAAGAATATGGGGTATGCTGTGGCATTGGGCTAAAAGAAGACATCCAGAAAAATCCAAACAGTGGATTGTCGATAACTATTGGCATTCAGTTGGAAAAAGGAACTGGGTATTTTCTGATGGTACAAATAAATTAAATCTTCTATCCGATACGAAAATAGTTAGACACTTAAGACTAAAGTTAGACATGAATCCATACCTTGATAAAGAATACTTCGATTCACGAAAATCGAAACTGAAAGTAAAGAAACCAACAAGCATAACGGAGAAAGTAATAGGTATAGCTGAAAAAGTAACAGATGTAGCTAAGAAAACGTTGGATAAAGCGAAGAATATTTGCAAACCTGAAACTGTGACCATGACCAATAACTGCTGCCCGAATAAAGGGTTATAAGAGGCTTGAGCCGTATGCGGTGAAAGTCGCAAGTACGGTTCTGAGAAGAGGGGGAGGGAGCAATCCCTCCTTCTTATTCGGCGATACCTCAATTCTAAAGCAATTCTTAAAAGCTGGTTATGTATATGATCACAAATTATTTCCTACAGATGCAGGTACGCCACAAGGAGGTATAATATCACCAATCCTGGCTAATATGACGTTGGATGGGATTGAAAAGTTACTGAATGATAAATACCACACTGGGAAAAACGGAATGACTTCTAAACATGAAGCATCGAAACACAAAATTAATTTCGTCCGCTATGCGGATGATTTCATTGTTACTGCAAAAACTGAGGAAACCGCTAAAGAAGCTAAGGAACTGATTAAAGAATTCATGAAATATAGAGGTCTTGAACTTTCTGATGAGAAAACGTTGATCACCCACATCAACGATGGTTTTGATTTCCTCGGATGGAATTTCAGAAAATATGGGGGCAAACTACTTGTTAAACCCTCTGAAAAATCCATCAAGAAATTTACTGAAGGAATCAGTGATAAAATCGAACATGGAAAAGCATGGACACAAGAAGCTTTGATTAATAACCTCAACCCAATTATTACAGGTTGGACGAATTATCATCGTTCATCTGTTGCCAGCGAAATATTTAATAAACTTGATTCAAGGGTATGGAATATGCTCTGGCATTGGGCTAAAAGAAGACACCCTGAAAAATCCAAGCAATGGATTGCTAATAAATATTGGCATTCTGTTGGAAATAGAAACTGGGTCTTCTCTACGGATAAAAATGAATTGAAACTTCTATCAGACACGAAAATAGTAAGACATACTCAACTGAGAACAGATATGAACCCTTATCTTGATAGAGACTACTTTGTTTTACGTAAGTTAAAACTCGGAATCAAGAAAACGAACAGTCTTGCTAAAAGAGTGTGGGACAAAGCAAAGAATTTTAATAAACCTGAAAATAAGACCATGATTAATAACTGCTGCCCGACCTAAAGGGTTATAAAATGCTTGAGCCGTATGAAGCGAAAGTTTCACGTACGGTTCTTAGAAGAGTTGGAGCGAGTAATCGCTCCTTCTTATTCGGCGGGTAATTCCTGTGGAGGGAAGGGACTGACAGAAGTACGAGTGACATTAGGGTCACATCTACCACACTTAGAGGTGGGAAATAGATGACAACAAAACTGATGTCTAAGAACTCTAAAAGCTATACAAAAACGCATAGAGGATGTGCTTCTGAAGAGCCGGATGAGGGAAATCTTCAAGTCCGGTTCTGTGAGGGGGCTCATAGTAACCTTGGGGTTATTACCCCATCAAAAGGTGCGCTATGGGCTCTACTCGACATTACGCGGGCGTGCCGAGCAAAGCTCGTAGTCGCCAGCTGGTGCAAATCCAGCCTGAGGAAAGGCTA
>CBFFLL010000260.1:0-1504 GCA_965642175.1 Candidatus Methanoperedens nitratireducens
ACGGCGAAAATTCAACTGCAAGATATGGATATGTGTTTATAGTTTCCTATACGTTGAAAAAAAGTAAATATCCAAAAGGATGGGACGAGAAGAGAGTTAGGACGGTTCTTGCTCATTATGAACAACAGACTGAAGATGAAGCCATGGCAGAAGATGAAAATGCCTTCAAGAACAGGACTCGAACAGCGATGGAAGTCCCAACCCAGTTAGTTACAAAAATACGGGAACTTATCGCAAAACATAAGGTATCACAGAGTTCTTAAAAAGCCGCAGATAATGCTTGTTAATTTCTTTTCTTGATCTTGTAACGGATGAAAAATCTGTGCATATTGATCTATGTCATCCGTGTTCGCTTCCACCACGGGCTCGCTGCCTGCGGGGCTGCGCCAGTGGAGGCGCGAGGAGGCTGGGGATTGGTGTGAGGGGGGCAGGGATTTACATTGATTAACCATCCATCCGAAATGATGTTTATTTACAGGTTGCATAACCACCTGCACAGAGAAGCGACCTGGTTTGCATCAGTCAGGTTGGCAGCGTTGCTAAGAGTGCCTTCTTCCAATTGGTACCAGATTTCCTCAGCCATGCTATTTTCAATCGCGGCTCCGACAAAGAATAAGTGGGGTGAAAGCCCATGATTTGCAAATGCCAGATTAATGCGGGTTAAGGATGTTCTTGCCGTTTTCCAGTGCTCATCTGCCCCGGCGGGATCGATACCACCTTTAAGTTCTCCAAGTGCAAGATAAAAAGCAGGATTCTTGTAACTGACGGAAAGTGCCTGATAATGACAATTGAAAAGGCACAGGTCTACGTTTTTCTTGACAAATGGAACAGTAAGGTTGTATCTTATGGTACGATCCTGATGACCGTTTGACCAACTAAGCCCATTTGCATCCATCTCTATATCGGGATCATCTCTCGTTCCATGTATCCAGGTATTGCTCTTAGCAGAAAGCCAATCATATGAAATTCCTGCAACAGAAAGCGTAGCAATAATCGCGCGAGTGAGCTTGCGTTGTGCTATTGCTCCGCCAACGTTTCTCATAGACCCGCCTAATGCGTCCCCCCGCGTCAAAAGGAATCTAAAGACCAACTCCTCAACAAAATTAGAACCGGCAGGTTCAAGAAATTGTTTTATCAGTCCTTTTATCGCCTCCTCCTGGTCCTGGGGTTCCATATGCCCGGCAGCTTTATTGGAAACTCCTGCCACAGTCAAAAGGGCAGCCTGTATCCCGGCAATATTGACCAATGAAGCAGGTGTTGAGATTTTAGATGCAACAGCCTTCAGGGATCTTGCTTCTTCAATGAAAGGCGTTGCCCTGCGGTTCTTTTCGAGCGCCAGGGCAACGAAACCAGCCCGTGTCTCCTCATAAGTTGTTACAAGGCTTTCACTACTGGTTAAATGCTGGAAGTGTGGTTTGTTCGGCGGCACTATGCTTTCCTCCATATATACACGCATTTTCGCAAAGGATCACGCCCATGCTCCCCCATTTGCTGGCTGCTGTTG
>CBFFLL010000260.1:1514-2075 GCA_965642175.1 Candidatus Methanoperedens nitratireducens
GCAGTACAAGAATATTCTCTACATTGAGTCCCAGTTTCTCAGCTATGGATGAAAGTATCATATCTACCGAGACGCTTGCGCCAGCATAACGCACATTGTCATTGACCATGAACATGTATGCATTTTGTTTCATTGTGCGCGAACATTCAGCGATAATGCATGCCATTTCATAGAAGTATCCTCGAACCATGCGGGGGATGCCAGTGTTGTTCAGCTTACCCTGCGCCTTCAGGTCTTCCAGGTACTTCAGGATAGCCTGCAGCAATTCCTGCTGGTCAGCTGCTTCTACTGCGTCAGCCCATCGGGGATTGATTGTCAGCAAGTCTTTGGCACGATTTTCAACGGTACAGCTTAGCATTTGCTGCCTGAGGTTGATGAGTTCTCTCTCACTGACGCCAAGCAAAGCCAGTTCCAGAGCATAAGTCCGGGTGTAGTCATAACGGTTACAGTATGGGGGAGAGGTTACTATCGCATCGTATGAATCACGCGGCAGCGCTGGCATTACATCCAGGCATGAGCCATGAAAAAGATGGATATTGCCCTGATCGCGCTCCTCCAGAT
>CBFFLL010000260.1:2085-3491 GCA_965642175.1 Candidatus Methanoperedens nitratireducens
TATCGCCTCGTCAAAATTAAGAATATCCCCCTTATTGAACGGTTTTCCTCCTTTCCTGCGTCCGGATCTATAATCCCACCTGAGATACTGACCATCTTTGCGAGTGTAACTGATGGATTCCAGGATGCACAGCAGGGCAAAACGCAAGATAAGCTGTACCTGCTCATTCTCCTTCTGCAGGGCGCCCATGTATCTCTCGATCGCATCTGATGTCTCCTGGGAGTATGCACCGTCCGTAATTCGCAGTTTAGGCAGGGGATATCTCACCTGTGATTGCTTCCATGGACAGGTTTTCAACCACTGTTTGACGGCGGCAAAATCATCAGCTGTAAACTCTCTTTCCAGACACGACCTGGCAGCAATGATCTGCTGTCCTATGGGGAGAAGTTCGATACCATCAACATCCATGCCCACGGCGCTGGCTGCAAACAGGGTCGTGCCACTTCCTGCGAATGGGTCTAGAACTTTGCCGGATTCGATCCCATATCTGGAAAGTAGATATTCCACAAGAGGGGCAGAAAAAGCTTCCTTGTATTTGTACCAGCGATACGACGCCATGGTTTTGTTTGCCTGAAAGCTAACAAGTTGTCGCGTGAGAGCAGGCTGGACAATAAACTTGTCATTGAAGCGCTGCGATAGTTTAAAATCAAGAGCGTCAATTTTTGATAGTTCCTTTAGTTGTTCAGGGATAACTATTTCAGGTTTTTCAGTCAGATTTTCGGATGAAACATCTGTGCTGAATTTTAATAAGTTCGTTTCCACAGTTTTATTCCTTTTTTGAGTTAAACAGGATACCATATTTTACCTTCTGGAATTCTGGGATGTCCATGCTTTTATAAATTCAGAACAATTAATATCTGGCGCCGCGCTAAAAGAAGAGCCGGACTGGACAGGATGAACTGGATTTACAGGATTAGTTGATTGGTTTATCCTGTCCATCCTGTTAATCCTGTCAGAATCTTTACTGTACGGTGCAGCCGCGAAAAGTGAAGCAGACGTAGAACACGGATTGCGCGGATGACGCGGATTCACACGGATGGGAAAATCCGTGAAAATCCGTTTGATCTGTGTCATCCGTGTTCGCTTCCGGATGGAGCTTTTTATTTCCGGTGCTTCCGCAAAAAACGAACCGCAGATGAACGCGGATGAACGCAGATTTGTTGCACAGAGTCCGTAACTGGATCGGAGCGACACAGGGTCGGTGCGGTTGCGGAGGCAGGAAATGAGGCGCGAGAAGAAGTTGCAAGGAATCAGAAAATAACTCATTGCTCGCATCATGGTCTTAAGTTTCATGCAATGTTATTACAACCTCCAAAGTAGTGCAAGTTGTTCCAAAATATCGGGAAATCTCTTTGAAAAAAGCGTCGCGTGAGATATTGCATGTCTTTTTAAGCCAGTTACTTCCG
>CBFFLL010000261.1:0-3485 GCA_965642175.1 Candidatus Methanoperedens nitratireducens
ATAGTGCATCAGCGTTCAAATCATTTCGAAGTTTAATTTTTTGAGTCATTCAACCATCCATAAAATTCAAAGATTGCTAATAATTCCTTGGAATTATTCACTTTATTACTTAATACTATATATAATGTTTACGAAAGTATAAAATAGTGACCCTTTAGCTGCATTCGATTACAATCTTAGCGGGAATTGCTGGCAAGAGACGGATCTCTTCATCCACCTGCTTCTGCTTTGCTTCCAGTTCTTTCAATCCAGCAATGCTTTGGCGCAGCTCCACTAATTCATTTATGAGCTGTTCTTTCGTCTTATCTTTATCTTTCATATCATAATCTTAAAGCAACATAAATCTCACAAAAACCGTTTCCAGTGGTTGTTGTTTGTGGCATTGCATGAAGTATTTCTATCTGTTCACCGAAAACATGCGAAATCCACCCATCGAATATGCCCTTTAAAAAGATACAATTTAGGTTATTGAATTTATCATCATGTTTTACCAATGGACAGGCGATAATTTTGCCATGAATGACATTTTTGCTAATGATCTCCCATTTTGAATTCTGTTTAAGGATCACACTTGTTTCTTGCATATATCTTATAAATGCTTCTGTATCCCAAACACCTATCTTTTTGTCTTTTTCATAATTTTGTATCATCATTTTGCCAAATTCGCAACCTAACGAGTTTATCATTTCCTCATTAGTTGGCATATTTTTTAGAAGATCTAACATTTTTAGGAGATCTTTATGATAGTTTTCGAAAGGTTCTTCTTTGGTTTTTAGTTCATCTATCATTTTAATAAGTATCTTGCTTGCTCTGGACACAGGTTTGAGAACTATGAGATTTCTACTGGTTATGGAATTATAGGTATGTCCACTCATTCTCAGTAATTCCACGAACATATAGGCAAGCTTTTTAATAGCCTCAGGCTCGGTAAATGTATGGTGTATTATTAAAGAATCTTTATCGATGTCAACATTTTCAATTATGCCAATATATTGATATATATGCTTAATTTTTATTAATAGATCTTCCAAAGGAATCTGGTTTATAGGGCAGCCATAAAACCTTTCAATGCATGTAGTGATGTTATGAGATGTTTTTCCGCTAAGAATTTCCTCAAAGAATTGCTTGGGTATTGCCACCATGTCATAGTTCATTTTTACATAAAGAGCCAGTATCGTGTTCCAGAAATCTGGTTTTTTGTATAACTCAAAAAAAGCATTATCCATATACCCGAAATTGTCGGATATGCTTTTGAGGACCACTTCCTTCTCCCCTTTTTTCATATACATCTCAAGAGAGGTATTTTCATTTCTGATACTCAATACGCCCAGATTATATTTTTTCGATGTGAATACAGCAACAACTGCAGCCAGAAACCTATTCATATCCTGGTTCGTTCCTGATATGGTAAAAGAGACTTTTTCTGGCGATCTATCATCATCAGAAATTATTTCAATTGAAGAATCCCAATAGACTTCTCCCATAAGCTCATTCAAACGTTTTTCAAGAGAAGAGATGGAAGTTATATCATTACCAATGATATTGTGAACGATCTCTTCATCCGGGAGTCTGCCAGCAAGATTTTTTAATGCCCAGATAAGAGTCGATGAGGTCAAACTCTGCTTATTTCTTAATCCCAAAATAAGCCTTTTCACAGAATCCGGATCCTTAAAAGCAACATCTGCAAGATCAATTATCTCACGTATAACAGCACTGAGATTGCCATTGTGTTTTTGAATCAGCGGCTCGATTTTTTTTAGGTACTCCTCGTCTAGAGATATGCTTTTCCTGAGATTCATATGGCTATTCACTAAACATTACAGCGCTTAATTAACCTTCCGTCTAACTTTATCGAAATTTATGAATTGTGAACATTCGTAATAACAAACATTATCCTGTTATGAATGTGGTTATGGGATAGTCTTAATGAAAGCAGATAATGGGTGGTGCATCCTGGGAGAGAAACGTTCATTTATCTCTTTTCATGTTCCCTTTCAATTTATCAAGGGTAATATAAATGATTGATATACTTGAAATAGGGGTCTTAAGATACAAAAAAATAAATTAAAAGGAGTAACTTAATATGGTCAAAAAAACAGAAGAAAAAAAAGATATAAACGAAGAAAATAAGGATATCTTCAAGACATGGGCAGACAGCTACACTGCCGTTTCAAAAATGTGGGAGGATTCCTACTTAAATCTATACAAGCCCTGGTTAGGACCCAAAAGAGAGCTGTTTGAGAAAGTAGTTGAACTCTCAAAAGGAGCCACACCACAGAAATACCAGGAATTTTATGAAGAATGGGTGAAAACCTACCAGAATACCTTTAACAATTTTTATCAAATCCATGCTCTTGAATCCAGTAAAGAAACATTTGAAAAACTTCTTGCCAGCGCAGAGGACTCCAATAAGATGTACAGGGGATGGATAGCTGATTTAGAAGAGAATTCCAGGGTAGCCCACGATCTGCTAAAAGGGGAACAAGATCCTGCGAAATATAAAGAAGCCTATGATATGTGGTTAAAATCGTATGGAAAAGTATTCGATGATCTTCTTACACTGCCATTCAGGCAAAATATAAAAGAGATCTTTGAGAAACTCACAGGCGCCCCGGACATCTATTCAAATACCTTTGAGCAGATATTAAAAATATGGGACGATTCATATTCGAAGCTGTACAGGCCATGGATAAACTCCATATTGAAGCTTTCTGAGAAATCATCAGAAATCTCCATGGGAAATGCCAGCCCAGAAGCCTATAAGGAATTTTATACCATGTGGCAGAATACATATCAGGAGACCTATGGCAAACTGTTTGATAGCCAGTCTATGCGGACTTCAAAAGAAACATTTGAAAATTTCGTCCGAAACACCAGTGTTGATATGACCCTCTACAAGTCCTGGATAGCCACCCTTGAAAAACTGTCACAGAAGATCAAGGAACTGTCAGAACAAAATGTTGATCCTGAGACCTATAAGGAATATTATAATCTCTGGGCAAAAACATATGAAAAGGCGTTTAAGAACTTCTTTGAGCACACCCCCACAGTAGGCCCGTTTAAAGAGATTTTTGAGCCTGTAAAGAATGCGGCAAAGATATATGCAGATACATTTATCAATATACCCAAAATCTGGGAGAAATAGTATCCAGGCTCTAAAATTATAGTTTAAGAGTGGAAAATATTATTGCGATTTATGTCAAACTAAATTATATGAGGTAATTATGGTTGAAAAAATATTCGGTGAGCTAATGGAGCTGCCATCGCAAGAAGGCACAAAAGAGATATTTGGAAGTTATATGGAAATACCAGATATCTATTCAGGGAGCTTTTTGCAGATGTCAAAACTATATAAGAGCTCATTTGAAAAGCTTTGCATGCCCTTGAATGAATCCATGATGAAATTATCCGAAAAAACGGCAGAAATTTCCCAGGGAAATGTTTGAGCATTTCGTAGAGAGCACCAATATTTATTTGAGCATGTA
>CBFFLL010000262.1:0-3480 GCA_965642175.1 Candidatus Methanoperedens nitratireducens
CCGGTTAAAAACAGAAATGTCCTTAAAGAACACTCAGATAATCATGCTGACAGCAAGAGATGATGTCGGAGATAAAGTCAGGGGTCTTGAACTCGGCGCCGATGACTATGTAACAAAACCTTTCAATCTAAGTGAATTAAAAGCCCGCATAAAAACTGCGCTTCGAAGAACAAGTAACTTATGATCCCTGTGGTGGATATGTGAGAATACGATCAGAAATTATCCTTTTTTTTCTTTTGATATCTGTGATCCCGCTTTCCATTGTAGCTTATATCTCCTATGATAGCAGCAAAGAAGCCATCAGTGGATCAGTGATGGAAAAACTTCTCGGGGCGACAGAAAATACCGGGAATGCCATTGATAACTGGATGGCTGCGAGAAAAGATGACTTGCGAGTTATCTCACAGTCCAGGATAGTTGTGTGCAATGATAAAAAACAGCTCCATGAATAAATATTATGTTATCTTGTTGGTGCTTGTGCTATTCTTGGGACTTGCGTTCTATGAGATGACCCCGCAAGAAAAAACGATATATGTTGTGTCCATGACAGCGAATGAGATGTCAGGAGCATTGAAGAACGGAACAATTGATGGTTTTATTTCCTGGGAACCCTTTCCGACAAAAGCGGCATTTGATGGTTATGGAAAGTCTCTTGTCAATTCAAAAGACGCATGGGAAAACCATCCTTCGTGCTCGCTTGCACTCTCCGAAGACATAAAAGATGAAAATACAAAAATAGCCATTGTGTGGGCGCTTGTTAAAGGCACGAGATTTATCAACGACCCTGCCAACCGGGAAAAAGTATTGGGATACGGGGGAGAGTTTTCAGGACTTGACAGGGAATTGGTCTCACTGGCTATTTATAATACACAGTATGTCGAATTTCCTGACATCGACCAGACAAAAGAAGGATTGAAGATACTTTATGAAGCGGGGGCGCTAAAAAATAGCATGAATTCAATTGGATATAAAGATGTGGATGAGTTCCTGGAAAATTTTTTCATAGATAAATATTATACTGAGGTAAGGCAGAGGCTCGATGAAAACCCTGACTGGACGCCTACTGCTGTTAATGAAAGCATAAGGTTCGGATATATTGATGGCAATATCCACTATCTTGCGATATATGTAGCCCAGAAGGAAGGCTATTTTGAAAAAACAGGTCTTGTCCCGGGGAAAAACATCCAGTTCACAGGATACAGGAATGGAAGGATCGCTGTAATAAGCGGAGTGAATACAGGCGGCTCTTCGCTTGTGGTCAGGGCGGATTCTGGCATAATGACTCTCGGTGACCTTAATGGACGCAGGATAGCAACTACAGGTTTTGGCACCTGTCAGGACACTATAATGAGGAAGATGTTCGAAGGGTTTGAAATAAAGACAGGTTAATAGGTCTTTGCCATTATCGCCATATTTTCAGTTTTATTCCCGCATACAGGGCACTTCTCCGCGCCGCGTCCGAGTTCTCCTTCCGGGATACCGAGTATTCCCGCACCCACTGTTTCTTCCATCGAAAGCCCGCATTCCCGTTCGCCGCACCAGGCTATCCTTGCTATACCCTCCTGGATATTTTCTTTAACTTCATCCAGGGTATTGCAGTCTTTTATTCGTCCTCTCAGTGATGTTGTGGCTTTTTCAAGCAGGCTTTCATTGATAGCCAGGAAGCGTTTTCTTACGTCTTCCACGATATTAGCAAGCGGGGCTGTTTCCTTTTTCCCGTTGTCCCTTCTTACGATAGTTGCTACGTTATTTTTCAGGTCGCGCGGACCTATTTCCACTCTCACAGGCACGCCTTTCATTTCCCACTTGTAATACTTGGCCCCCGGGCGTTCATCGCTTGTGTCAAGCGCTGTGCGGATACCTTCTTTTTTCAGTAATTCTGCAACATCACTGCATACTTTTATTATTTCTTCGCTATTTCCGAATATTATCGGGATGACCACGACCTGGACAGGCGCCACTTCAGGAGGGAACACCAGACCCTTATCGTCCCCGTGGATGGAAATAAGCGCCGCGATGCTGCGCTCTGAGATACCGTAGCAGGTCTGGTGTGCGTAAATCTGCTCGCCGCTTAAGTCTTCGTATTTTATGTCAAATGTCTTTGCAAAGTTACTTCCGAGATGATGCGCCGTGCCTATCTGAAGCGTCTTTCCGTCCGGCATCAGCGTGTCCACAGCCATTGTGTAGTCAGCGCCAGGGAACTTATCCCAGTCAGGACGCTTTGAGACTATCGTGGGTATTGCAAGTCTTCTGTAGAACTCCTGGTATAAGCGCGTGGCTTCCTTCACCTGTTCTGCCGCCTCATCCCATGTGGCATGCACAGTATGCGCCTCCTTGAACGAGGTTATTTCGCGAAGGCGAATAAGGGGGCGGGTGTGTTTTGTTTCATACCTGAAAGTATTGACGATCTGGTAGATCCTGATGGGAAGGTCGGCATGTGAGCGCACCCAGACCTTATACATTGGATAGATCGCAGTTTCTGATGTCGGTCTCAAAGCAAGTTTGACATCAAGCTCGTTCTTGCCGCCATGGGTGACCCAGTACACTTCGTTCTCAAAGCCTTTGATGTGTTCAGCTTCCTTCATGAACTCATTCTCCGGGATTAGCAGGGGAAAAAGGGCTTCCTGGTGGTCTTTATCTAGCAGTTCTCGGATAATGGCATAGGTTCGTTTACGTACATCAAAGCCAAAGGGGAACCAGACATACAGGCCCTTTACCGGGTAGCGCACGTCCATGATCTCTCCCATCATGAGAAGTTCGTTATACCATTCGCTGAAATTGGATTTTGATGGAAGCGCTGCTTTTTTTTCTTCTGTTTGCTTTTCTGCCATGAACGTCACCTGGATGCTAATAATGTCTTATTGGCTATAAGTATTTTGAAAACCCGAATGAGAATAAAGTCGAAAAACTTACTGACATATTTTTCGCACATTATTTCATAATATACTCCATCTCCCATCCACAGGAAAGCCCTCGTTTATCCACATCAGCACTTTGCCCTTATATATGATCCTGTACTCCCTGGATAGCACAGGCACATCTCCGAAAAACTCAGAACTCACCATCTCCATCTTAAGAATATCACGCCGCGTCTCAAGTTTATGTTCTCTCAGGATTTTTCCGATAGGGATATCTGCGCGCATCAGGTCGCTCCTGACCTCCTGCGGCATCCTTTTGATAGCAGACAGGGACTTTGCAAGCACATATACTACGCCGTCAGCGCTCAATGTCACAAGCCTGTTATTGACCTCATCGCCCTTATCTATCTCCAGAAGCTCAGCAATATCCGTGGTGGCTTTTACAACACTCTGCTCCAGCGTCCTTACAGTTACTGCTTTACCTGTGAGCAGCTCAAGCAGCAGTGTGACAGAACCATCAGTACCAGCACAGATGCGAAGGCAGGCAGGGATGTCCTGTCTGTTAAGCGCATCCCACAAATTCAGTCTCCCTGTATAGCTTTCTTGGCTTTCTTGAGGCGTT
>CBFFLL010000263.1:0-2270 GCA_965642175.1 Candidatus Methanoperedens nitratireducens
CGTCAAGCGATGGAGTGATAATAGATGAGGCAGAGGGGGTGGTGAATTTATTGCGGTGTGTAATTGAGAGGTTCAGGCACCTTGAGGCAATGGTTGTGAGGGAGTTAACATATGTGAAGATTAATAAAGACTGAATCCTTATATTACATTGAAGGTAAAAGGTTTTAACCAATGATACAAAAACAAACAATAAAGGAGGATATAGAAAAGTCTAGGGTTAAGGTTTTGGCAGACAATGAAGCACAAAAGCTGTTCCAGAAACTTGCCGCCCCATTAATTCGAGTGGCTAATTCGGTTACTCGAAAAAAAGAGGCACATGAACTGGCAAAGGAAGATATTATTAAACCGACTTCTTTCTATTCTCGTGAAAGCGAGAAAACAAAATTGAACTGGTTTTGTTATGAGATAGCTTTGAGTATTGAATTAGATATCAAGAGAAATCTTGGAAAGGAGCTTATAAAATATAAGATCGATGAAAAGGATATCGCTGAGTTTTCAATTTATTATTCAAATGTAATGAAAGATATCGTTTTACAAAAGCTGAGTGGAAAAATAAAAACTGTAATTATGTCGTATGAACCGATCGAATTTTATTTCCCTATGCTTAATGATAGAATGGTTGGCAAAATGCTTGATGTAATCTCAAAAGCCTGGGAGGAACATTTGGACGTTTGTATAGTTTGTCCGACCCGATGTCTATCTGAAAAAGAGAAATATTGCCCAATGTTTGATAATGACTTTTATAAGTGATTGCTTCCATTTAATCTCCACATTTAATCTCATTTCACTATGAAACTCACCGATAACGAAATCCGGGACATTAACAGGTATCTTGAAGAAGGAAAACCTCTTCCTGAGAATTACCGCTTTTTATTGTTCGAGGATAAAAGAGAAGTGGAACTTGTCTGGAACGGGAAGACAAATGAGGTCTGCAATGTGGTTTTGCCCTTCCAGGTCATCGAGCAGGTGGATGAGCCAAGAGCAGAGAAAAATGTCAGTTTCCAGAAAACGCTTTTTGATATAGACTACAGGGGAAGGCAGCAGAAGGGCTGGACGAATAAGCTCATCTGGGGCGACAACAAGCTCATTCTTAGCAGCCTGAAAAACGGGCCGATGCGCGAGGAGATCGAGAAGCAGGGCGGGATTAAGCTGATATATATTGATCCGCCTTTTGATGTGGGCGCGGATTTTTCCATGAATATCGAGATCGGGGACGAGCAGTTCACGAAGGCGCCGGGGGTTCTGGAGGAGATAGCATACAGGGATACTTGGGGAAGAGGGGCGGATAGTTTTATTGCTATGATATATGAGCGGTTGAGTTTGATGAGGGATTTACTGGCTGAGGATGGGAGTATATATGTGCATTGCGATTTTCGAGTAAATAGTTATATTAGACTGGCGATGGATGAGGTTTTTGGAACAAATAACCTCAGAAGTGAATTAACTTGGATGAGAACAGCTTCTCATAATGACACTTCCGGGCGTTATGGACGCGTAAAGGATACTATCTACTTTTACGCTAAGTCTGAAATCACCAAGCTGAATATCTTATACACCCCTTATACCGAGGAATATATTTCTGCCGAATGGAGGAAATTGCCTTCAGGACGTTATTACAAAGCAGAGAATATGCTCGATCCACAAGGAAAAATGGCAGATTATGAATTCCATGGCACCAAAGCTAGATGGCGATCAACACCCGAAAAAATGGAAGGATTATGGAACTCCCCACAAACGGAAGTGCCAGATAGTCACGGTAGAATAAAACTTGGTAAAGATGGGGAGCCAATTAAACGATGTCGAATTATGTTTCTCGATGAAATGCCCGGCGTTCCCTTAGGTGATCTATGGAGCGATATTAAATATATCGCCGGTGGAGCTAAAGAATCACATAACTATCCCACGCAAAAACCAGAAGCTCTGCTCGATCGCATCATCAAAGCCTCCTCCAACGAAGGCGACCTCGTTGCCGACATCTTCTGCGGCTCAGGCACCACCCTCTCAGTCGCAGAAAAGCTTGGAAGGAAATGGATAGGCGCAGACCTTGGCAAATTCGCCATACACACCACACGAAAAAGGATGATCGGCGTCCAGCGCGAACTCAAGAAAGAGGGCAGGGATTACCGCGCCTTTGAGGTGTTGAACCTTGGAAAATACGAGCGCCAGCATTACATAGGCGTGAACCCGAATTTGCGGGATGAGGAGAAGGAGAAGCAGCTTGCACAGAAAGAAAAAGACTTCCTGAACCTTATTCTGTATGCATACCGCGC
>CBFFLL010000263.1:2280-3436 GCA_965642175.1 Candidatus Methanoperedens nitratireducens
GGACATTCCATGGAAAGAAAGCCAACCGTCTTGTGGCTGTGGGTCCCATTAACCTGCCTGTTACACGGCTCTTTGTGGAAGAGGTCATACTGGAATGCCGCTCAAAGCATATCACGAAAGTGGATGTTCTGGCTTTTGAGTTCGAGATGGGGCTTTTCCCCAACATACAGGAAGAAGCAAAGAGCAAAGGCATTGACCTTGCCATGAAATACATACCGCGCGATGTATTTGACAAGCGCGCAGTTGAGCTAACTGACTTTTCGGTATTTTATAACCAGGATTCTATCGCCCATGCTGAAGCCAGCCTGAAGAACGGCAGCAATAAGATAGTTGTGGAGAACGGACAGATAATCAAGGTCATAAAGGACAAGAACGGGATAATAAGGCGCGAAACGCTCACCAAAAAATGGACTGACTGGATAGATTACTGGTCTGTGGATTTCGATTTTGAGAACAAAAAAGAGATAATCCAGATACGGAATGCGGATAACCAGATAGAAGAGGTCTGGACAGGGGATTTTGTCTTTGAGAACGAGTGGCAGTCGTTCAGGACAAAGAAAAACAGGACTCTTGAGATGATAAGCATTTTTAAGGAATGCACGAAAGGAAGGAAGAAGATAGCTGTCAAGGTTGTGGATATATTCGGGAATGATACGATGAAGATAATTGAGGTAACGATATGAAGATATTTGCAGTATATCACTTTCACACCGCTATGCTTACTCTTATCCTCTTTAATGATCTCTTGACCATGGAAGAAATACATATTGAAGAGAGATAAACATGGACTCAAAAGAAGCTCTTGTTGTTTTTGAAGAAAAGAAAGTAAGACGCATATGGAATAATGACGAATGGTGGTTTGTTTTAGAAGATATTGTCTATGTCTTGACTGATTCCAGCGATCCTAAACAGTACATTCAGAAAATGAAACAAAGGGATGAACCGTTGGCTAAAGGGTGGATACAAATTGTACATACCCTTTCTTTAGATACCTCCGGCGGAAAGCAGAAAATGAATTGTGTAAATACTGAAGGAGCATTCAGGATAATACAATCTATCCCATCCACTGGAAAAAAAGAAATTAAGAAGTTGGAATAATATGAATTTATTCAGGTAACGATTTAGCTTTAAAGGGAGATTAATAATTATGGAGCAG
>CBFFLL010000264.1:0-523 GCA_965642175.1 Candidatus Methanoperedens nitratireducens
AACGCTCATGCAACGGCTACTATTCAGGGTGACATCGCTGAAGCACAGGCAATAAGTGCTGTCCTGGGTGAGAAAGTACCTGTTAGCAGTTTGAAGGGCCACATGGGTCATACCATGGCGGCCAGCGGGGCCCTGGAGCTTATTGCCTCACTGCAGATGATGCGTAACGGTGTTCTGATTCCTACCCGCAATCTGGTAACGCCGGACCCCAAGTGTGATGTGATTAATCTTATCCTTATTCCTCAGAATATTACGGGCAGTGTTATTCTTAAAAATAGTTTTGCTTTAGGTGGTATCAGCGCAACAATTCTTATCAGGAGAAATATTCATGACTGACGCTGAAGCTATTGGGATTATTAATGATAGTATGGTGAAAGAGTTTGAGTTAGATCCTGAGATGATGACTCCAGAAGCCCATCTGGTCAAAGATCTGGAAATGGATAGTCTGGACTTTGTAGATCTAGTCGTGGTTTTGCAAGAGGCTTTCGGAATAAAATTGCGCAACGATTCCAGTGTTAGAGAA
>CBFFLL010000264.1:533-3427 GCA_965642175.1 Candidatus Methanoperedens nitratireducens
TTCTGCAAAAGAAGAGGCAATTGGAAGCGGAGAGAAAGTAACTGGGTTCACGCATTTATAACAGCAGTCTGTAACAGATGAAGTGCAGGGCCGTCACTCCGAACGAAGGTGAGGAATCTGTTTTAACAGACCTGTCCATTACGTCGTGGCGACGGCTTTTCTCATTGCCGGCATCCTGCAGTTTTACTATTACAGACCACTATGTGTTGAGTTTATTTAGACAAGTTTGCTTTGATGAAAATATTTAACCAGGTTATTGTTCTTCTAATGAATTTATGGGTATATCCCTTAATCATCATATGGACCTTAATTGGTTCGTTGATAGCGTTCCCGGCTTTGCTTGCATGGCGATTGGTAACGGGATGGCCGAATGCAAAAATCATGCACCTGTTTGTCTGGATCTATGGGCGGGGCTGCATGTTGATATTACGGCCGTTTCTTCGATTGAGATGTAAAGATATGCGACAGGAATTTCTTCCCCGTCCCGGGATCGTTGTCATGAATCACTATTCTTTTCTTGATACTTATTTACTTTGTATGCTGCCGGCTTTTGATGCTCATATCTGCTTAAGATCCTGGCCGTTTCAAATGTTCTGGTATTCCATTTTTATGCGTATGGCAGAATATTTAGATCTGGAAAAATTATCCTGGGAGCAGATTCTGGCCAGTGCTGAAGAAGTTACACGTAAAGGGCGGTTTCTGATTGTATTTCCCGAGGGGCATCGCTCACGAACCGGTAAACCGGGAAGGTTTCATTCGGGGGCATTTAAATTAGCGATACAATTGAAAGTTCCTATTCTGCCGCTGTGTATATGGGGCACGCAGACTTTGTTGCCGCCGAGTCGATGGTGGGTAAAGCCAGCCAGGATAGAGATGCAACTTTTGGAGCCGGTGTTCCCTGACAAATATTGTGGCGAGATAGCGCATATCGAAATGTGCAGGCAAGTGCGTGGGCAAATGATCGAAGCCATTGAACAAATGGAAAACAAAAAGACAGATGCAAATTAATAATGCTATAGAATTCGAATCAATCGAAAGAATCGAAGAGTTTAATAATCGATTGCTTAGAGAACATGTGCAATATTGTTATGAGAAGTCTCCTTATTATCGTCGACAGTTTGAAGAATGTGGAGTAAAGCCGGAGCATATCAAGACAGAGGAAGATTTACGGTTGTTGCCTCTAACTTCGAAAGAAGACCTGGAACAGCATGCTGAAGATTTTCTTTGTGTGCCAGAACGGGATATTGTAGATATGTGTCAGACTTCAGGTACTACAGGCAAACCGGTAATTTTGTCGCAAACTGCTTCGGATCTTGAACGCTTGGGTTACAATGAAAAAATATCATTTAGTGCTGTGGGAATGACAGAAAATGATAGGGTGATGATTACCTGCGCTTTGGGTAGATGTTTCATGGCGGGGCTTGCCTATTTTGAGGGAGTACGGCAAATCGGTGCTACCGCGGTGCGGACCGGTTCCGGGAATCTTGACATACTGGCTCAAGCTGTATTATTGTATCGTCCAAGTATCATCGTTTGCGTGCCCTCTCAGGCGTTATTAATGGCCGAAAAGATTCTGGAGTCCGGCACAGATCCCACTAACATGGGAGTGCGAATGCTGATCTGCATTGGTGAGCCGGTAAGAACAGTGAGTTTAGAGTATTCCCAGCTGGGAGAGAGACTTCGAAAAAAATGGAATTGCGATATAATCGGAACGTATGCCAGTACGGAAATAGCTACTTCGTTTACTGATTGTTGTCAAGGCAGGGGAGGGCATTTTCACCCGGAATTGATTGCCGTAGAGGTTGTTGATGAAAATGGTCGGGAAGTTCCACCTGGACAGCCGGGCGAGGTTATTGCTACTCCATTGCAGGTTACGGGCATGCCGTTGTTGCGATACTGTACAGGAGATGTCGCCGCTTATTTTACCGAGCCCTGTCCATGCGGCAGGAAAACATATCGCTTGAGCCCGATTATTGGCAGGAAACAACAGAAGATGAAGATTCGTGGGACCACTGTTTTTCCTAATGCTATATTTTCGGTTTTACAGGGCATTCCGGAAATAAAGAATTGTTATATTGAGGTGAATGGGGAATATGAACTGTCTGAAACTGTTCGAGTTGTTGTAGGGATGGACGATAGTGCTCATCTATCGGCAGACAGTATCGCAGAAAAAATTCGTGGATATATCCGGGTCAAGCCAGAGGTTGTTGTAGATGCGTCAGCAAATGTGGCTACGAAGATATTTCAGGATGGCAAGAGAAAGGCGACCACTTTTTTTGACTATCGTAAACAATAAACCTGTATGACAGGCAGGGCTTGCATTACAAAGTTTTTTATGGGTTTTGGTTACAATGAAAACAGATCAAAAAGCAACAGTTAAACTTAATGGTTACGATCTCACAATTGAAGATATCGTTGCGATTGGTATTGGAGATAAACACGTTGAGCTGGATGACGAGGCCCTGGATCGCTGTCGGCAAAGCAGAGCTTTCCTCACAAAGGAGATTGAACTCAGACGTATCATCTATGGAGTGAATACGTCTTTTGGCCCCATGTGCAACAAGATCATAGATGACAATCAATTTACGACTTTGCAGTTGAATCTTATACGCAGCCATGCTGCCGGGATGGGGGATCCTTTGCAATATTATATTACTATAGCCGTATTGGCCGTAAGATTGAATGCTTTGGTGAAAGGATTCAGCGGTGTACGTGTTGAGTTGCTCGAATTTCTCAAAGATATGATTAATAATGGAATCGCACCTTATATTCCCCGCAATGGCAGCGTGGGAGCTTCCGGCGATCTTGTTCATTTGGCGCATATGGCATTGGCAGTGATTGGTGAAGGGAAAGTGTTTTTACGAGGTGAGCTTACCGATGCGAAGGATGCTCTT
>CBFFLL010000265.1:0-3424 GCA_965642175.1 Candidatus Methanoperedens nitratireducens
TGAAAGTGCGTAGATGTCGGTGATCTTCTGGTAAAACCGCCGCTCGCTTGCGCGGATTTCACGTATACGCTCAAGGAGTTCCTCGAAATAGTCTTTGCCGAATAGCTTCCCCTGTTTGAGTCGTTCATCATCCAGCACAAATCCTTTGATGATGAATTCTTTCAGGGTTCTGGTAGCCCAGATGCGGAATTGGGTGGCCTGGTAGGAGTTTACGCGGTAGCCTACCGAGATAATTACATCAAGGTTATAGAATTTGATGGGTTTATCAGAATGAGCAAAGTGCATTTTTTGCACATTGCTTTCTTCATCCAATTCACCACTATCAAAAATGTTTTTTGTGTGTTTAGTGATAACGCTTCTTTCTTTACCAAAAAGCTCCCCCATAGCCTTTTGTGTCAGCCAGATGTTTTCATCCTGTAATACAACTTCCACATTTACATTCCCATCATTTGAACTATAGAGGATGAAATCGGATTGTTGTTTTGCAATTTCATCTTTGTTCATATGGCTGCCTCCCCTTGAGCTAATTGTACTCTCATTTCACCGCTCATGATTTTTAGTAATAGTGTATCCAGTATGTTGGTTAGATTTTGATTTTATTTCACGTTTTCATAAATATCGTGCATTGCTGCTTTCAATACTTGCCAACTAATTTTTGCTGTATGCATATCAGGATTGAACTCTGAACTCATTTGCTGATATGGATGGATATAATTTCTAAAATATCTCAATGTATGGCTATATTTTTTCACATCTAATCCAATAAAACCAATGTCATGTGCTACGTCAATGAAATTGTTTAAAGACCATTCATGAAACTGTTTTACTGTAATCGCATCCTTACGTTTCGGGCAAACAGAAGATTGATTAAACTGCGTGGGATTATTCGTGGCAATGCTTAGTAACAGTCCTTCTAAAATGCTACCACATAGAAAAATTACGGAAAGAGGGGCTCCTGCATTTAGACACTGTTTCACTTCAACAATTCTTTGCTCTAAAACAACAGTTACCACACCATCAATATTCAGTGCGTTTATTGAAATCTCATCAACTTCTTTCTCTAAGAAATCTTCAATAGTACCTACAGTTTCTTCCTTATTCAGTTCCTTTCCTTGTAATTTATACGCTGTATTCAAACATTCTTCAAATAGATTCTTATCAAAGGATTCAGATACTTGATCATCTAATAATTGTTTAGCCTTATAGTATAAGAGCATCTCTTCAGTTATTTTACCAACAATGCTATCCGCTTCCATTTCCCATAATGTTCGTAGTCGATTTGCCTTAGAACTTCCGTATTTATCATATTTTGAATTATTGATATCTAGCTTAACAATATCATATATAAACCTTTGAAATGAGCTACTTGAGAAATCCAGTACATACCCCCCAGCCATAGAGAATATCTTTTCCAGTTTCAGTTTTTCGATTTGTGATATATTTGCCATGTTCTTAATCACCTACTCTAACTTCCCCGCTCATCAACTTCGGCAGCAGCGTATCGCGTAAGCGAGTGAGTGTGTGGATTTGGGTGTCATTTACAAACATTTTTTCAAAACATGGTGTCACATTCTCGTCAAATTCTTTGATTGCTAAATTATCTGGACACTTAAATTCAAAATCTCTTAAATCTCCAAGAAGCAGGTTTTGTTGTGTAGTGCCTCCAGCCAATTCAACTACAGCGCGAAGATTTGATTGAAGTAAACAATAAAGAAACTTGCTGGTTATCTTTTCTATATTTGGTTTAAGGATAGCAACACTTTTTTGGAATGTAGTTCTTCTTGTTTCAGGAATGTCCTTAATAATTGCCATCCTACCAATTGTACCGCTATTGGTAATCAAAACATCACCTGCTGTTAAATTAGTTCTACGGTGAGTTTCTTCAAAATCAGACTTTGTTATTTCTCTTGCATTATCATAACAAACATTACCATCTTTTACATCTTTAACACTTATGAAAAAGTAACCCGATTTTGTCTCATTTTGACAATCCCCGTGTTTACCATCTGTAATAAGGGAACATACCTCTCTAAGCCTACATACTTCCCACCCCTCCTCCGCTTCCTCCACAAACCACTGCCTGAACAGCGTTTCCGCCATGGCTTCGAGGGTCTGGTTCTGGCGGTGGAGCAGGTCTATTTTATTGTCGAGGCTGGAAAGGACTGAGGCGATGGCGCGCTGTTCGGGGAGAGGAGGATAAGAAATTGGAATTCCTTTCAAAATTCCAGTATTGATTGATGGCATAGTAGCGCCAACTGAGATGTTAAGTATATATTCTCTAAACTTATTTTGTTGAAAATAGTAGCTGAGAAATCTTGCATCAACATCTTGGTTTGGCCTGACTCGTAACATCCGCGAAGAAAACATCCAACCATTTTGGTGAGGCTTTACGAATGCACTTAAATCAACTGATCCTACACGGGTAAAAACAATATCACCTGATTTTAGCAAATACTTTGAAAGTCTGTTCTTGTCTTCATCTGTTACACTCGGATAGTCAAAATCAATAATACGAAAGTTGGTGATGTGCTCAACAGTTACAACTGGTGTACCACCAGTTATGTATTGCTCATTTTTAAGCTGACTTCCAAAGGGACCAGTTTGAACTTCTGCTACTTCCCCTAATTTACATTCCTTCCACTCACTCATTCCGAACCGCCCTCCTTATTTCATATACCCTTTTTTGTTCTAAAATCAGGTTCCTTTCCCGTTCTAATTCAGCCTTCAGTTCTTCTTCTGTCGGCAATATCAGGCGGTATTTTGAGGCAAAGAGCTGTTTGCTTTCCTTCAACACGCTATAACGAGCAATGATTTCATCCTTTTCCGTGCACAGAAGAAGCCCTATTGTGGGATTATCACCTTCAGTTTTCATTCTGTCTTCAAACAGGCGCACATACATGTCCATTTGCCCTATGTCCTGATGGGTGAGCTTTCCGGTCTTAAGATCTATGATTACAAAACATTTGAGGATGTAATTATAAAAAACAAGGTCAATGTAGAAATCCGATGTTTCGGTAGTTATTCTCTTTTGCCGGGCAACAAATGCAAATCCTTTTCCAAGTTCAAGGATAAAATGTTTCAGATTGTCAATAATAGCCTGTTCCAGATCTGACTCCCTGAAATGCGAAGAGTCAGGCATACCAAGAAACTCAAGAACATAAGGATCTTTTATGAAATCGTGCGGAGTTTGGGCAAGACTTGCAGTCTTTTCCTGCATCTCCTCGATGACAGGCGTTTTGTTCCGGCTTGTAAGAAGACGTTCGTAATAAAACGAATTAATCTGACGCTCTAATGCACGGGTACTCCAATTTTGCTCCGCAGCCTCCCGCATATAATAATCACGGGCAGATGGATTCTCCAGCCGCATGATCAGGCGATAGTGAGTCCATGTCAATTCTCTACGCAGTGCGTAGAGTTTTTCATC
>CBFFLL010000266.1:0-3405 GCA_965642175.1 Candidatus Methanoperedens nitratireducens
GGTCTGACCGCGTTTCCGCTCTTTTCGGATTTGTTTCCCGATTGGTTCCTGGGCTCACTGGCAATAGTGGGCTCGTTAATGGTAAGCTATACAAGAGCACGAGCAGAGGCTGCCGGAACCACTGCTTCAGTTGGTGTTGGAGAACGGGCGGTCAGGATGATGATACTGATATTTGGCGCGTTCATTTACATGGTAAACTGGGCTGTTCTTCTGGTAACAGTAATTTCTTACTTTACAGTTTTCCAGAGAATCGCGTATGTCAAAGGAACACTTAAATAACAACTTTTAAGTCAAATAAAAGTTATGACTGAAAAGGTATTAAAATGGAAGGCATTAGAATAGCAATCATAGGTGCAGGTAATTGCGCGTCATCACTGGTTCAGGGACTTGAGTACTATAAAAACGTAAATGCTTCTGACGACCTAATTCCAGGTCTTATGCATAATTCCCTTGGAAGCTATCTGATATCGGATATAAAACCGGTGGCGGCATTTGATGTTGACAAAAGAAAAGTAGGTAAAGACCTTTCTCATGCTCTTTTTTCCGAACCGAATTGTACAAAAAAGTTTTCAGATATCCCTGAACTGGGTATTGAGGTTATGAAAGGGCAGGTTCTTGACGGAGTTGCGCCTCACATGAAGGATTATTTCCGTGTGGATGATACGCAGGAACCGGTAGATGTCGCATCTGTTTTGAAAAAATCTAAGGCTGATGTTTTAATAAATTACCTGCCAGTGGGTTCTGAGAAAGCGGTCAAATGGTATGCTGAACAGGCACTGGAGGCAGGATGCGCATTTATAAACTGCATCCCTGTATTCATCGCATCAGACAGGCAGTGGGCTGATAAGTTCCTCAATGCAGGTCTCCCCGTCATTGGGGACGACATAAAAAGCCTCGTGGGCGCCACAATTGTTCACCGCACACTGACCCAGATAATAATCGATCGTGGGGCAAAGATAGACAGCACGTATCAGTTGAACGTTGGAGGGAATACGGATTTCAGGAATATGACTGACCAGTCAAGGCTTAAGTCCAAGAAGATCTCAAAGACCGAATCCGTGTCATCGCAGATACCTTACGACGCGTATGTGTATGCAGGACCCAACGGGTGCATCGACAGCCTTAAAGACAACAAGATCTGCCACCTGAAGATAGATTTCAAACTGTTTGGAGATGTACCTGCTAATCTTGACCTCAAGTTATCGGTGGAGGATAGCCCGAACAGTGCCGGAGTGGTTGTGGACGCCGTCCGCGTGGCAAAGATCGCAATGGACAGGAAGATCGGAGGCCCGATATTACCTGCTTGTGCATATTTCATGAAGCATCCACCGCAGCAGATGCGTGAGGAAGAGGCGCGTCATCAACTTGAAGAATTTATTAGCGCTGTTACCCGATTACCTTCATTTTCGAGACCTTCAGTGTCGGTGTAATGATATTACCCACTCTTCTTACATCCTTTCCTGCGCCGTCGATGTTTTTCAGCAGCTCAAAGATATTCCCTGATATCATCATCGACTTTATGGGCGACGCCACCTCTGCGTCCCTTATCAAAAAAGAATTCCTGGCTTCCACTGAAAAGTCGCCTGATATGGGATTTGCCGTATGGGCTCCGATCACGGAATTGACGATCACGCCATCTTTTGTTTCGCTTAAAATATCTGATGTCGGGTAATCAACGATAAGGTTTCGGATACTTATTGACGGCGTGGAGGTGAACGAGCCGCGCACCGCGTTTCCAGTGCTTTCTCTTTTCTCTTTTCCTGCAGTATAGCAGTCATAAATGAATGAATTAAGCGTCCCGTTCTTCAAAAGCTCATTTATTCTTGACGGCGTCCCTTCATCGTCTGATGATGCTGTACCTATTCCGCCTGAAAGTGTGCCGTCGTCTATAAGTGACAATTTTTCATGCGCTATCAGGCTTCCAATTTTTCCGGTGAGAGCTGACCTTCCTTTCTGTACGTTATCTGAGTTCAGTGATGTCAGGAAAGTATTCTCAATGATGTCAGCAAAAGCCATGGGTTCAAGGAGCACGATCATGTCACCGGTTCCGACACTCACCCCGTTCTGAGACCTGGAAGCAAGAAGCGCTGCGGTTTTTCCTATACTATAAAAATCGATGTCAAGCATCCTTGATGCGTCAAATTCAGATCCTGTGGATATTTCCGCGCCTTTTGTGGTTGTATCTATGGAAGCATTGACAAAAGAATCCTCCTCTTCAACCTCAACTCCATTGGAATTAAGAATTAGCGTTGTAGAGTTCAGGCTCATGAAATTCCCGGACGTTGGGGATACCGAAGGTATGCTTTTTGCTCCTTCTATCATCTGTGCTGTATGCTCTATACAGGACTCGATGTCGATGTTCACAAGCTTTCTGTCGAGGATGTCCCTGACGACCGGACACTTTTTTTTCTCAGGAAGACCAGACCACTCAGTGTCTCCTTTCCTGACACGGGCAGATTTCACTGCCAGGATGGATGCCTCTTCTGCGCGCGAAGGGTCATTAGTGCTTGAAAAGCCAACTGCGCCTTTCACGATTGCACGTATCCCTATGCCAGAGATAAGGCTCTCTTTTGCAAGGTCGATCTCGTCCTTCTGTACATCGATAGTCACAGACCTGCCCCTTATGCAATATATCTCTGCTTCGTCAGCGCCAGCTTTTTCTGCGTATTCCAGGGATTTGCGTGCTATCTCAAATATGTCGGTCATCGAAGGTTAATTAAAATTGAAGTATGATAAAGATAACTAATGCGCGCTCTCATAATAGATGGTTATGTGGATGAACCCGCCTGCCTTGGCGTTCCGCCTTATATGGCGCCGTATCCAAGGTATATAGCGGGCGCCCTTGTAGAAAAAGGAGTAAGGCATGAGGATATCACCTACCGGACAATAGACCAGCTTCGCGTAAGCAAAGATAAACTGGATCATGATATCACAGTGGTCGTGGCAGGGATGACAGTGCCGGGAAAATACCTGCGTGCGACCCCGATAAGCAGGAATGAACTTAAGGAACTTTCCCATCTGGAAAGCACAAAGATACTGGGAGGGCCTGTCAGGCTAGGGTTCGGGGAAGAAGGCGGCACTTCAGCAAAAGAGCTGGAAGTGACCGGATTCTTACATGCAAAAAAGGATATAGAGGCATTCGTTCATGATGTTCTGGACAAAATTTCTGACCCGGACAGCGTGGGGCACAGGATGCGGACCACAGAAGAAATAGCGCGGTGGAGTGAGAAGGGAGCGTTCATTATCAAACAGCATCCTGATTTTCCTTATGTCATGTGCGAGCTTGAGACATACCGCGGATGTCCGCGGCATTCCCACTGTTCATTCTGCACTGAGCCATTCTATGGGAAGCCTGACTTTAGGGAGATCACTGATGTAGTAAAGGAAGTGGCTGCGCTGTATCAA
>CBFFLL010000267.1:0-3352 GCA_965642175.1 Candidatus Methanoperedens nitratireducens
GGGTAAGTCGATACTTGGACTGAGAACTGATTTCAGGACGCTTGGGATGGAAGGCACTGTGAACCTGATGATAGAGAGGTCTGTAGTCCTGTGTTTGAGCATAAGAGAATTGTTAAATCGTTTGAAGTCGATGGAGGAAATATGAAAATTACAGGTATTTCAGGAAGTCCGAACGCCGGAGGAAACAACGAGAAGATAATTGAACTGGCTCTTAACATTGCGAAAGAGAAAGGAGTCAAGACCGAAAAAATATTGCTGTCAAAACTTAAAGTCTCACCATGCGACGACTGCGGGACGTGCAGGAAAGGGAAGGTTTGCCCAATTGAAGACGATATGGCTGGGATCAATGAAAAACTTGAAGCAAGCGATGGGATTATAGTATCTTCGCCTGTGTATTTTGGGAGCTTGACAGCTCAAGTAAAGGCGCTTTTTGACCGAAGCATCCTTTTGCGAAGGAACGGGTTCTTGCTGAAAGGCAAAGTTGGTGGAGCTATAGCAGTCGGCGGCTCCCGCAACGGAGGGCAGGAATTTACTATCCAGGCGATACATTCATGGATGCACATACACGGAATGATCGTTGTCGGGGATATGTCGCACTTCGGCGGTATAGCTTTCAAGCCTGTGGATTCAGATGAGGTGGGTCTAAAGACAGTAAAGGATACTGTAACCCTTATGTGTGAAACACTTTCGAGATTCAAATAAATGGACGAATATCATTTAAGCAAACTTTTCTCGAAACCAGAAGAAGGAGAGTATGTCCCTATAACATTTGTCGAGTTCAAGAGAAGACTCGTGGGCTGGTCTACAGAACTAAAAAGAAGTGTTTACGTCCAGAATGAAGACGAGAAGGAAAAACTGAAAAGGGTCAGGGAAGTAAATGTGATGATGGCTATAAATCACATGTCCGGGAAGCTGTCTTCAATCGAACTTACGGATGAGGAGAAAGCCCAGTTCGAGGAAGTATATTCGCTTTTCCTTAAAAAAGGAGGACATTTGATGTACACCCGTAAAAAGGTTGGTGCTAAAACCGTATCGTTTTTTGAGCTAAGGGAAATCGAGAAAAGAGGTACTGAAACACCCGAAAAAAGTCTTCTATCGGATAGGATATGAACAAGAAAAAAGGAAAAAAATATCGATCACATAATAAATTTATTTCAGTAATCGAGTGAAATCGAAAGGTTTAATCTCTATTTTACGGTCGGTTAATTTAACTGGTTTATAGTTTGGATCTTTACCCTTCCCCAGTGTCTGAAATATTTGATCTTCCGTAACATCAAGAATTCCCATTTATTAAATCCTCCTTAAATTCTTTATTTTTGAATACTCGTTATGATTGTAAATGCACCGAACAGTATATAATATTAACCGTTGCTTATATTATTAAGAGAATGACAATGTTCGCATTGAAAAATCTAATAGTGGTAGAAGAATGTGAGGAAAATGGTCTACCATCCCTGCCCGAACTTTTCCCGGAAAACAAGGCTGTAAAGCTCTTTTCTTTCAGAAACTCTCATTTTCCTGACAGGATGCCCGAGAGCTACCACAGCCATAAGTTCATAGAAATCCGGCGCGCCAAGGACTGAATTAACACCCTCTTTTTTCTTTAATATCTCACCCAGCCACACAGAGCCAAGGCCCATGGAATGAACAGCAAGCAGCATATTCTGTATGCAAGCGCCGATGGACTGGACATCCTTGGTATGATCGTACATTTCGTTCTTGTCAAGAAATACCGCTATCAGCACTGGCGCGTTCTTTACGATAGAACCGTAATGCGTAAGCCCGGAAAGTTTTTCCTTTGTGACCGCGTCACGTACAACTATGAACCTCCATGCCTGGTTGTTAAGACCTGATGGAGCCCATCTTCCAGCATCCATTATCTCTTCAAGCTCAGTATCGTTCACGACATCATCTGTAAATTCACGGACGCTGCGTCTCGACTTTATTACTTCAATGACATCCATGCTATCACCCGTACATCTGCGGGTCAGGCGGCTGTACCTGCAGGATAGGTACAAGGTTTTCCACAGATAAAGGGAATACCGCCGTGATCTCTTCGCCGCAGTCAGGACATTTTCTTGTCAGAAGGATCGGCGTTACAGTGATGGTCTCATCATAAATGGATTCTGAAATGAAGGGACTGATAATTGAAGCTGGTTGCCCTATTTCAAACTCTCCGCCAGAAAGGAAATCATAATAAGTAATCGTATCCAGATGACCGCATTTGCAACTGAGTTCGATCTTGTTTTTCAGGAACCTGTTATACCTGTTTTTCTGCGACAAAGAAACGAGCAGTTCTTTCATCGGTTTAAGATTTATCTTCTTCTACTAAATCCCTTCGGATTTGTGACCGACTTAACATACAGCAGACGTCAGATATATTTAACAAGAAGGTGGTAGGAACTTTAAAGATGAAACCTGGAAAGTATCCTGATATGCATGACTATGAACATTGAAAAACCTCTACTCGAAAAGGAACGAATCCAGGCTATTGATTACATAAAGGGTATTGATATTGTTTTTATGGTATTGTTTAACTATTCCGTCACTTTGGATTATTTCAGGCTAATCCCAAAACCGTCTAATTATTTATACCAATACATCCTTCCCATTTCTATCGCCTTTATTTTTATTTTCATGTCAGGGGTTAATTCATATATAAGCTATGAAAAACACAAGGAAAAATTAACCCGAAAATATTTCATACGAGGGATAAAACTTCTTTTTTTTGCAGCATTAATAACGATGTTCAGTTATGTTTTTATACCCCAATATACGATATTTTTCGGAATACTACATTTCTTTGCGGTATCTTCTTTTATCATTCCATTTTTTATTAAATATAATAAACTAAACCTGATCGCTGGCTTATCGATTATTCTATCAGGCGTTTATTTATGGCAACAAACTTTCAACTTTTCATATCTATTTTGGCTTGGTTTCGTTCCAGAAAACCTTTCTACATTCGATTATTTTCCTCTGATACCATGGTTTGGTGTCATTTTACTTGGTGTTTATTATGGGAGATATTTCATTGAGAAAACTGCAAATATAAAGTTTAAGAGTAAAATTTCCAGTATATTCACATTTCTGGGTAAACATTCACTAACTGTTTATTTGTTTCATCAACCCGCACTTATCTTGCTTTTAATCGCTCAGGGTTTCAAATTATTTTAGCCGAAGGAATTTAATACCGGAAAGTGAATCTAAATAGCAATGAAAGACGCCATTATCTCATTATTGGAGCAAAACAAGAAAAATAAATTCTTGAAAAACACTATCGAATTGCGTTGTAAATGCGGCTTCCTGGAAAAGATCACTTATTATGATTTTCTGTATAGCGGAGAATTCG
>CBFFLL010000268.1:0-1448 GCA_965642175.1 Candidatus Methanoperedens nitratireducens
TGCTGCAACGATTGATATTTATTACATCCCGACGCGTTATCCGAATGGACTTCCGGGCGGGATACCTTCAGAAGCATATCAAAAAGAAGATGCTGATAGGGCGCTCTCGATATGCAATGAAGTTATTAATATGGTCGAAAAAAAAATCGGAAAGGTAAACATATGAGATTGAACTTACTAGCTCAAAAAAAGTCCCCTTGTGAGCTAATAATGAGCCAGTAATATAATTCATGAGCCAGTATGAATATGATAAAATTACAGGAAATCAGGGAAATGGCAGAGGATTATAGAGAAAGGCTTCAGAGTTTATTCAGAAAATTATTCCAGTTCGATTCGGAAGACCTTGATTTTGGTATATACCGCATAATGAAAAAGACGAAGCGCATATTATGATATTAATCGCTCATTTAAATGATCGCGCACGTTTTATTGAGGCAATTCACAATTATCAATTATGAAATGTAAATGAATATTAAAAAGGTGGTACCCATCACATTAGACCCCCTCCTCTCAACCCTAAAACCCCGCCAGCTTGAAGCCATCAAACACACACAAGCCCCCCAACTGATCCTCGCAGGCGCAGGCACGGGCAAGACCACGACCATCACAGCAAAAATAGCATACATGGTCGAAAAGGAAAACATCGACCCCTCTCAGATTCTCGCACTCACATTCTCCAAAGAAGCCGCAAGGCATATGCATGAAAAGGTCGAGAAGCTCCTTCAGGGAAAGGAAATCCATGTAAAAACGTTTCACTCATTCTGCGCCGAACTCATAAAAGACCACGCCGACAGATGCAAAGTCCCCGGAGACTTCAAGAGATTCGAGGAAATGGATTCTGCTATTTTCATATTCAGGGAACTCAAAGTCGATGCATATACAGCCAGGCTGTACGCGAACACGATCGGAAAAGCCAAAGACCTGAATATCTCGATAGATAAATTCAAAGAATTTCTTGAAGCTCTTAAAAAACAGGTTCAGAATATCGAAAAAGATGAGAGCACATGGAAGGAACTATATCGCGAATCCAAATTCAAGCTCAATACCTTCCATCTCCTAACCTTCAAAGATAAAGAAGATAAAAAGGCAAAACAGGCAGAGAAAAAAAGATGCTCAGAATTCATAGACCTTTATGAAGAATACCTGAAATATTCAAACTTCATATCAGCCTGGGAGAAATACGCAGAAAAGAAATCAGCTATAGGCGCACTGGATTACGGCGACCTGAATAAGATCGCACTCTGGTATCTCGATGTGTATGGCACCCAGGAATTGAACGACACATTCCGCTACATAATCATTGATGAATTCCAGGATACCAATTACGTTCAGTTCGAGCTGATCAAGAAGCTCACAGCAGCAAATAAGAACATAACAGTGGTGGCAGACCCCAACCAGACCATATATGCGTTCCGCGGAGCGTACACCAATAACATCGAGGTATTCAA
>CBFFLL010000268.1:1458-3343 GCA_965642175.1 Candidatus Methanoperedens nitratireducens
GGCGATAGTGTCACTGGATGTCAGTTTCAGGTCAACCAATAAGATACTCCGAGTAGCCCATACCCTTATCGAAAAGAACTATGGAGATGATAAAAAGAAAGAATGCCTGCTCATCAAGAATCACAAAGATATTGAAGGGGAGAACGTCAATATCATCGAAACAGAGGATGATAATGAAGAAGCAAGAGCCATAGTCGAAAAGATCGAGGAATATCTGACACAGGGTATCCCTCCAAAAGAGATTGCCATATTATACAGGACGCATGCCCAGGGAAGAAAGGTAAGACAGGCTCTTGAGAACAGAGGTCTTCCCTTCCGGGTCAAAGACGATACTGATTTCCTGAAACAGCCTGAAATAAAGACAGCCCTTGCTTACCTGTATATTATCAACAACATCTCCCATCCCACAGCTCGCGGGACAGAAGCGTGGTGGAGGATATTCCATTACAACAATGCCCTGAGCCAGGAAGATTCCATAAGGATAGGAGAATACCTCAAGAAAAAATGGGTCTCATTTCAGGAAGCCATCTATCATCACATTGGAGAACTTGGACTTTCAAAGAGTGGACTTGAGACCATAAACAATGTGAAAAAGAGTATAGATTCGCTTTGCGGTAAGAAGAACCTTGATGTATCAGACCTCATTCTTGAGGTCTATGACCTGTCAGGTCTCTCAAGGCAGTTCTCTCATACTGACACAAAGCGCAGCAGGGAAGCGCTGTTGAACCTCAGGCAGCTTCATGAATTAGCCAGTAATTTTGAGGAGTTTCACGGAAAAGACCTGAGTTTATTCATTGATTATCTTGAGATCCTTGACGAGATGGATGGCAACCCGGCGCCAGCAAGAATAGCAGATGAGGATGCCATAAACCTCATGACCATACATTCGGCAAAGGGGCTGGAATTCAAGGTTGTATTTGTCACAAATCTTGCCAAAGATAAATTCCCCCTCTACAGGGGAGGGGCAGAGCCGCTCATTCCGCCTGAATTGATGGAACAGTACAGGGACATATTTAAGGACGAATCCATCAAAGACACTGAAAAAGCAGTCAGAGAGCGCAAGAAAGAGATCAAAAAAGAAGAAGAGAGACGGCTTGCGTATGTTGCACTCACAAGAGCAAAAGAACATCTTTTCCTGACGCTGGCAATAAAATATGCTGACGATGAAAGAGAGCCTTCTGAGTTCCTTACGGATATCGGATATGATAACTGGAGAGCTGGCGGGAATATCACGGTTGGAGATCTCAGTTATTTCAGGGATACTGATACCAAAGTCCGGGAGATGGTAAAGGACAGTGCCCTTGAGCGGGAAAAAGCCATGCGCAAAAGACTACTCATCGAGTCGCTTGATTCTGGTGATTTTACTGAGATCATGAAAAACACACTGTTGTATCAGGCTTTGAAGCCTGGAAAAGCGCCGGATTTCAAGGAAGTTTTCAATTCCAACTGGGAAAAAATAAATCCTGCGCTGGATGCTGAGAATATTCTGGGCAAAATCAAAGAGAATAAGAACGGGTTGAAATTCAATCCTGCAAGCATGACTTTCAGCTATTCCTCAATAAGTTCCTATGAGCAGTGTCCGCGTCAGTATGAACTTGCAGACCTTCTCAGAATGCCAACGAGAGATTCAGAAGATTCTACAGGTGCCATGAGACGCGGGAATTTTGTTCATAAGGTGCTTGAAAAGGCGGTGAGTAAGAAAATAACCTCAAAGGATCGGCTGTATGAGATAAGAGATACTGTCGCTAAAGAGCCTGAATTTAAGGGTGTAGATATAGAAGCTGCAACTGGAGCACTTGATGTATTCTGGGAGCGTAATAAGGATACAATTGCAAATAACCTGATGGTTGAGCAGCGGTTCACTGTACCGCTTGGCGGCTTCAAT
>CBFFLL010000269.1:0-3328 GCA_965642175.1 Candidatus Methanoperedens nitratireducens
GCTTTGCATTTTCGTTCTCGTATTCACCAGATGTCAATTCCCCAAACTCGAATAGCAATCGATTCTCTTTTATCTTATTCTTTATTTTTTCAGGATTGTACAGCTCCTTGTACGCCATATCACGTATCTGTTCAAGTGTCCAGATAAGGCTCAATCCCGGTATCGTGATCCCTGCTGCCCTGAGCAAAATATCGTCGATAATGAACATTACCTGAACCCTCCCCGCTTTCTGGACAGGATCTGGATATCCACAAAATTATATGGTGGCCATGGTCCGCTGTACTGGATTTTAAGATCTGGATATTTATTCCCGAGCTGTTCTACCTCAGAAGAAAAATCATTTATCTTATCCCTGTCAATAAGAAATGAGGTATTCAAGATCAGTCGCTCGCTGAACAGCTTGAGTTCTTTTGATTGGATAGCTTTCTTTTTAAGTGTCTCAAGAAAAACAGATTTGCATTCTTCTTTTCCATCCCATGTAGCATTTTCTTTTGGCAGGAATAGCTTGACCCCGAGTTCTACTCTATTATCAACCTCATTCATAGCTTTCTTCATGGCTTTATATCCCACACTCATCGCGATCAAAAGCAGTTTCTTGTTCTTGAACGCCATTCCATAAGCCACAGGAAGCACACTATGCTCTTTCATCACCTGTTCTACTACTTTTCTGTGAAGTTCAACCTCTTCATCACTTGCCTCATACTTTTTTACCGCAGCGTTGCTCATCACTGGCGCAAAATCCCTGTACTCTAAAGTGTAAACTTCCTGCCCACCAAACCCGATATTCCCAAAGCTCTTTTTTTCACCCGGAGATTTCATTATACAATATACATATCTTCCGCTCTCTTCTTTCATGTTGTATTCGCCCCCGAATTTCTGGATTTTAAAAAGTCATTTAAGATTTCATTTGCCTGACTGTGTTCCTCAATTATACGCCTGATATTTTCTTCGCTGCCCCTTGCTGGTTTATATACTTTCTTTTTAATACTGCATTCATATTCCAGCAGCCCTTCTTTTTTTAGCCTGTGAAGAAGAGGGTATATAGTACCTGGACTCAGCAGTACATTGAAGTTCTTGTGAACAATATTCAATATATCAGTACCGCACATTGGTTTGCCGGCAATCATTGCAAGAATTACAATATCTAAATATTCCTTAACGAACCGTTCTAAAGTAGCATCTGCAATATCCAGTTTTTCCCCGGAAAGAACTGTGATATCCGGAGTATTGAGGATGAGCCTGTCATGGGTTGCAGTAAGTTTCTGGATCTTTTCCGGAGGAAGATGGGAAAGGTCATACATACATAAAGCGATAATATTTTTATTTTCAGCAAGGAATTCTTCCAGATTTTCATGTCCATCATCAATGGAACTCATATCCATGATTATTCTCAATTTGCCTCCCATGGTTTTCAGGACGCCGATATTTTCTGGACTGAGAAAAGATATGTTGGGATTCTTCTCAAACCTGCTTTTTATTAACTCAGGTTGCTCACAGGTTACATACAGGAGTTTCTCGTCATCATCAGACATAGCAAAGAAGGATGACTGGATCGCATATTTGTTCAAATGTGAAGTGTACAGGAATAATATGTGCTTACTTAAAGCCAGTGACCCTGCTAAAATCGCATCTATGCTTGTAGGTATTATTGCTTCATTCCTGTTCATTATCCCATCCTTATTTGAATACTTCTGGCAGTCGTATAGTACGCAGCCGCTCGATTTACGCTTCGTCTTCTTCTTCTACGATCATGTCTCCCCTGTGGCGCATCCCGACCCGTCTGTATCCGGTGAACTCCAGGTCCTGGGTGAGTTTAAGCTCATAAGTGTTTAGAATATCCTGGGTATCGGGAACTGCTTTTCTCTCAAGCACTTCGATCTGTACCTTCCATTCTTCACCTTCTTTGGCCACGGATGTAATGCTCTCTGCTTTCTTGTTCAAAATGCTCTCTAACAGGGCAGGAGCTTTCTGGCATATTTCTTTTATATTTACATGTTTTTTATTTGTCGTCATGTCAACTCCATCATGGGATGTAGATGCTTCCGTCTTTTTCATCAAACACCACCTCCACAGTATTTCCTTTCCATTTTGTCCATACATCCCCCTATTTAAGGGCCTGGATGGCTTCTTTCACCAGTTTTTGTTTCTCCATCAGGTCTATTCTGGAGCTTGTTTTAGTAGCCATTACGTCAATGCATATCTGCTCGAAATCCGCATTACCTGAACCATTCGAAGCCGCCAACCCCTTACCTATCATTATACATGCTCTTGTTCCAGGCTTCTGGGCATCAGGCAATTTCTCTCTTAAAGATGTGACAACACTCACTATCTTTTTGACATCATGCAGCGGTAAATCGGTGTGTGCCTGGACGATCTTTACCTCTGTATTAAAACTGTAATAGTCCATGTATATGCTAACCAGCCTGTCAAGCAGAGCATCCTGTGGTTTGTGGACTCCAGCATATTCGATGGAATTACTGGTCAGTATTGCTTTGAAATCTGGATGCACTTCGATATATCTCTCCTCTCCGAACTTGGTGGGTAATTCAAGTATCTTTTCTTCAAAAACCGATAGCAGAACATTGTTTGCTGATGGTTTTGTACGGGAGAATTCATTATAGACCAGTGTGTAACCGTATTTGCATGCGATAGCAAGGGGATTATCGATCCAGTCTGCTTTCAGTATATCACTGCTTTTAAATACATTGTGAATATACTTATCTCTCAGGCTTTCCTGTTCTATCTGCGAGTATCCACCTATCAGATCTGTGGTAGTGACTGATTCGTCACCATTGATCCAGACAACCGGTCGCCCCAGCTCTTTTGCAGTATGCATCGCAAGACTTGTCTTTCCGCAGCCAGTAGGTCCGATCAGGTGCACAGGGTGCCCTGTTTTAAGCCATAGTCTTATCCTTTCATCCAGCTTTTTCACATCTGGCGTATCAATGAAGTTATTATTATCAGGTATAAGATATGCAGCTTCGACCGATTCAAGCTCCGTTCCCCTCAGATCATGTAATTGTCCACTATTATCAAGCCCGGGTTCATCCGTGGACATTGTCACTTGAAGCTGTGACCCTTTGATGGTTAATTCCTCCATTTTTTCTTCTTTTGTTATATGAACGGAATCTCCCCTCACCTTTCTTGGATGTGTTTCTTTAAATTTCATGTATATCTCCTCTTTCGTAACGATTTTCGATATTTACGTACATAAAAAAAAATACTATGGTTTAGCCATAGTAGAAATCTTTTATGTAGTTTGTAGTCTCGTTCTGGAATTCTCCAAATTTGGTTTCCAATTCATGGATACCGTCTTGCATCTTTTCTG
>CBFFLL010000270.1:0-3306 GCA_965642175.1 Candidatus Methanoperedens nitratireducens
CCAGCCAGAACCCGTGCAGCTCCCATTTCCAGCGCCGGTGTTTGCGCAGGCGTGCGAAGGTTGGCAGGTCGGCAAGCAGGTCTTTGAGGGGGTCCCACTGATCAGTGTCCCTCAGAAGCACGGGCAGTTCATCGAGCTTCCGGTCAGTGGGTTCAGTAATACTTCCGAAGTAACCGGCAAGCTGAAACTGGAAGGATCGTACAGCAGTGCCGTTAGCAAGGTAGCGCTTCTGTACTGCAGCGCGCAGGTAATCGTGTCCGAAGGTGAGCAAGCCGGCGCGCTGTGCGAGAGAGTTTTCGGCGGCAAGGTAAAAAGGCGTCCAGGGGCGTCTGGGAAGAGGTTTGTTCTTTCCGTCAGACTTCTTCCCGAGCAGGTCGAGCAGTTCAGCCTCTGAAAGTCCAAACCTTGAGCAGGCAATAAGACCGAGGCTGCGGCGGACAAGATCTGGATGCTCACTGTCCTGTCCAAAGTCCTCATGCCACCTGGTTAGTATGCGGTCAAAGAGTGTCTGAAGATCAGGGGCTGAAAGATATCCTGATGCCTTTGCTTCCAGTTCCTCGTGTATGCCGAACTGGCGCAGTTCGTCAAGAACTGCACGCAGGTAAAGTGCGTTTGCAGCGGCATGGGTGTTCTCGATCTTCGCGAGGATCTCCTTCGGGAGCTTCTTGCTGAATATGTCAAAGTAAGCTCTGGCGGCGGGTGCTATGTCGCTCCGTGCAAAAAGGGGGACAGCAAGCTCCTTCCAGCCGCGCTTGTGCAGGGCGTCAAGACTCTCGCCAGGAAGAGAAGAGACAAGAAGCCTGACATTTGGCGGCAGGGCAAAGGGCAGCCAGCCAAGTTGCCGTGCTGCTGCGTCGCCTCCGAAAAGCTGGTTAAGCGCATCAAGCACGATCACCACACGGCGCGATCCCGCAGCCTTTACCAGCCAGTCCTGCATGGCTTTGCGAAGGGCTTCGGGCTGCATCGGCAGTTCGTCTGTGATGTCAAATTCACGTTTGAGTTCACCGAGGACGCGTCGTACCAGTCCCTGCCAATCTGCGCTTTCCTGCGTGCTGCCCGTGTAGTGCTGGATGATAAGGTCTTCAGGATTTTCCATGCGCCAGCGTGCCACCCACTCTGCAAGCAGGGCGGATTTGCCACAGCCTGATTCACCGGTGAGCACGAATGGTTTTGCGCCTACAGCGCCCACGTGATCGTCCATCTGCCTTACCAGGTCGTTTCGTCCCACGAAGGCGAGCCTACGGCTCTGTGCGTATGCTTCGTGGCGCATAGCTTCCTGGTCGAGCGGGTCTGGTATCTGGTCTTTTGGATAGAGCCGGTCAATGAGCGCTGTGAAATCTTCCAGTATCCACTCACCAAGCTGTTCTGGTTTCGCATAACCTTCGCGCAATTCACATATCTTTTCATCGCGAGCGATCTGGATCTTTTGTTTGAGCTTTACAAGTTTCCCTGCTGCTTCATCGCTCTCTATGATGAAATCCTGCCGTTTGCCGTCCGGCACTGATTCTGCATACATCGGGTCGCGAAAGTAAAAGTAGGCGTGCCCGTGCATCTGCTCCTTGCTGAAAACGCCGTGGAGGATCTCCAGTTCAGTAACAGAATGCTGGAGATGTTCTTTCAACCACGGCTGTGATTCAAGCAGGTCAGCAGGGATCGAGTCCGGCACCCAGCCGTAGCGCTCACCCAGAAGCCCGATGAAATATGGACGGCAGCGCTGAATTTCCGCAAGACACAATGGTAGAACCTTTCCCTCAGCAGATTCTTCTGCCGTTATGCCCCAGCGCAGATCAACCTCTGTCCATGTGACAGATCGCTCCTCGCAGAGCTTTCGAAGCTGCGGGAAGATCTTCTTAATAAGGAGGTCGCGCTCATCCTGCATGTCACGGAATGTTGAGGAGATAAAGACGCGGACGACCCGATCTTTGGCGTCGGCTGCTCGGACATGAACTTTTTCCAATTTCGTTGTTTTAATATTATTTTTTATTTGAGATGGTTGAATGAATTCTGTGGGTTCAGCTTTTTGACCTGTTGTATTTTGTGTTCGTTCTATTTTATCAGTAATTCTTTCAGTCTCTTTTTTCTTGCTACTCCATCCAAACAATTTTTTAATTATTCCGCTCATGGTACCTCCATCTCACATAAAATTATCGTTTCATGTTTCATTATTGAGAAATTGTTTTATCGTCTTAGCAAGTTTCTCGAGATGTTGTTCAAGCGGTGGTGACATTGCATCCAACCAATGAGGCACATTGATAAGGAATCTCATTTCTTTAGAAGGCAATACATCCTCAATTCGGAATGGAATTATTATAACACCTTTTTCCACTGCCTCTGTCAATTCCCGAATTATGTAAGGTGATGTATTCGAATTTGATGAGAAGATTAGTACCATGATACGACTATTTTCTATCGCATCTATTATTTCCCCTTGAAAATTCTTGCCAGGAATGACGTCTCGAGGAGCTATCCAGCATCTTATCCTTCTTGATTCAAGATTTGCACATGTTGCATCAGCTATTTTTTTATCTTCTGATGAATAACTGATGAAAACATCATGCTTTGTAGGAGACAGAGGAGGTGGTGTGGGTGGAATGATTGGAGGGGGATGATCAGTTATTTTTTGTCGTTTATTATTCTCTTTTTTCTTCTTATTTACATACCATGCACCAATAAAAGCAGCGATCAGTAATAAAAAAATAAAAGGCAGTATGGAATTTATTGTGATATTATTATTTGCTATTTGTGATTGTAGTTCTCCTATAACCTCAGTATTTTCTGGATCGTTCATAACCTGGGCATTTTCAGGAGAAACAGTGATCTTTGGTTCTGAAGCACCCCCGGAGTTAGTCCGCTGCACAAAAATGGTATATCCACCTGTATAGGCTGCCATGTAGCCATTTTCAGCTATTATTAGATAGGTTCCTGTATCGGGCAATTCAGCTAATATTTCACTTCTTGAAGATTCATAAGCACTTTTTACTATTTTTCCACCTGGTGAATACAAAGTGATCTTTGGCCATATTGAACCTGATGTTTTTATCATTTTGATATTAATAGTATCTGCGCTATTTGCGTTGAATGAATATGTATGAATATCATCGGGAGAATTGATTGAAGCGGATTTTGTTACACCGAATTGAAGAGAATTACCATTGCCAGGATTGTTTACACTTTGTGCAAAAATAGTGTAATCACCTGTATATGTTGGCTGATAACCATTTTCAGCTATGATCGTGTAAATCCCTGAAACTGGCAATTCAGCTAATATTTCACTTCTTGAAGATTCATAAGCACTTTTTACTATTT
>CBFFLL010000271.1:0-3277 GCA_965642175.1 Candidatus Methanoperedens nitratireducens
GCCGGAAGAGATAGTCATCGATACATGCGCAGGGAATGGAGGGAAAACCCTCTTCATCTCAGGGCTTATGAAAAACAAAGGGACAGTGATAGCCTCAGAGATAAACACAGCGAAACTCGGAAATCTGAGGCGGCGAGCAGAGAGGGCGGGTGCTGCGAATGTCAAGACCGTTGATATCGAGGGGTTGCATGAATACATCGGGAAGGCAGATTGTGTTTTCATTGACGCCCCCTGCTCAGGGATGGGGGTGTTCAGGAGGAACCCGGATGCAAAATGGCGGCTGGCCATAAAGGATATTTTGGAGCTTGCAGCAAAGCAGAAAGAGATACTCAGGGATTACAGCGAACTTGTAAAGCCGAGAGGGAGACTGGTCTATGCCACCTGCACGATTAGCAGGGAAGAGAATGAGGAAGTTGTGAGCGAGTTCCTGGAAGAGAATAAGAATTTTTCCCTAATTTCCCCGCATGAGGTGAATCCTGATCTGTTTGTCAGATTCACGACAGATGAATACTTTTTCAGGTCGCTGCCGCATGTTCATGACATGGATGGATTTTTCGGGGCAGTGATGAAGCGCAAATGAAATATAATATTGCTGTCAGTCAGTCCGGCATAATTAAAAGCTATTCCCGTGTGGTCAGGTATCTCAACAGACCATAAGGGCACATCAATCCGAACATCGTGTGTTCCTTTCCTTCAATATGCCCGAGTTCATGCCTGAGGAGAAGATCCTTATCGCGATCCCCAATATAAAACGCATCATCGTTTATCCATACCTCTCCCGTGCCTGAATCACTGTAGCCCCTTGGAAAATTAATACCTGTTAGCCTGTTCGAAAGATTCCACCAGATATTACGTTCATTATAAGGTACTATCCCGTTTTTTAAAGCTGTACTTACGTATTCGGTACTGTTCTGGTGGTATATTTTTTACCATCTTTTATCACCATCGCTATGTTACTTTCAAATCATAAAGCAATTTCTTTATATTAGTTACTGATTTGCCTTCTCCATCTGCGATGACCTGTTTTGCGGGAGGGTTTTTCAGATAATCCCCGATCCTCTGCGAGATCCTCTCCTGGAAAGTGGACACAAGCTCGTTCTGGTAGAACACACCAAGCGGGATCCTGTCCCCCCACTCGTAAGCCTTTGTAAATGCAGCAGCGGTTTTGGGGAGCGCTTCTTCATGTTTTCTCACCACCCCGTCGTATCCTGTCTCCTCAAGTTTATAAAGCCGGGGAACGGGTTTGCCGGTGGCGGGGTCGGGCCTGTCCTCGCCTCCGTACCATTCTTTTGTATTGATGTCGTTGTAGGTCGGGCAGCACTGCTGGACTATCACAAGAGCCATTCCCCTGTGGTTGACAGCTTTTTTTATTATCTCTTTCAGGTGCGCTACATCGTAGCAGTAGCTTCTGGCTATGAAGGTATAACCTGTTGCCAGCGCCAGTGCTATCGGGTTTATGCCCTCATTGATATTGGGCTTCGGGATCGCTTTTGTCTTCACGCCCAGCCGCAGCGTAGGCGAAGGCTGCCCTTTTGTAAGGCCATAAACACCGTTGTCGTGGATGATGCAGGTCATGTCCATGTTCCTTCTTCCAGTATTGACAAAATGACCTGCCCCTATCCCCAGCCCGTCGCCGTCACCGCTGTGTACTATGACTTCAAGTTCAGGATTCGCAAGTTTTGCACCTATCGCAAAGGGCAGCGACCTTCCATGCAGCGTGTGGACGCCGTATGTGTTCATGAAGTGCGGTATCTTGGCATGGCAGCCGATACCTGAGAATATCGCAACCCTGTGTAACGGGATATTCAGGTCAACCAGTGCCATCTGGAGGGAAATAAGTATACCGAAATTCCCGCATCCTGGGCACCAGTCATTGAATACCGCAGTTTTAAAATCTGATATTTTAAGAGCCACTGTTCAACACCTGCCTTTCTGGAGCTTTATCCTGCATGATACGCAAAAGGGCATCATAAACTTCATCAGATGACATGGGTCTGCCGTTCCATTTCAGCACGAGGTGATCCATCGCAATGCCTGTCATTTCCCTTATTATGCCTGCAAGCTGCCCTGAATAATTGCTCTCGATATCAATCTTCTTTGAAGCATTTCCCAGCATTTTCGTAATGTATTCTTTCGGCAGTGGGTGAGGCATGCGCACCTGGATGAAACCTGTACTGTAGCCGTCCTTTTTTAGCATTTCCATGGCTTCCAGGATCGCGCCCTTGGGCGAGCCCCAACTCACGATCATAGCGGGAGCATCCGGGTCCCCGAAGAATTTGATCTTTTCCTCAAGCGGAATCTCCCTGTCCGCAGTCTCCAGTTTTTTCATTCGCTTCTCAAGCATGCGCGTTCGCATCACGGGCTCTTCTGTTATGTGTCCTGTTTCACTGTGCTCGTCACCTGTGTTCCAGAACACGGCGCCAGGAGTCCCGAGAGGCAGCCTGGGAGAAATGCCATTGTAAGTGAATTCAAACCGTCTATAATTTTTTCCCGCAACATCGGTTTCATTGAGCAGTTCCCCACGCTCTATTCTCACTAGATGCTCATCGAACATCTTGCAGCTCATATTGCTGTTTGCAAGCGCTTTGTCTATGAGATGGATGACAGGGGTCTGGTACTGGTCCGCATAATTAAAAGCCCGTGCAGCGTCATAGAAGCATTCCTCGATATCGCCAGAGCATAAGATAATCCGGGGGAACTCACCGTGGGAGGCATGAATTGCGAACCTCAAGTCATCCTGCCCGTGCCGTGTAGGAAGCCCTGTTGCAGGCGCACCACGCTGGTAATAATTGATGACCACAGGCACTTCATTAATACCTGCCCACCCCAACCCTTCCACCATCAGCGAAAATCCTGGTCCTGAAGTGCTAGTAGCCGAGCGGGCGCCCGTTAGAGATGCTCCGATCGCCATGGTGATGGCTGCTATCTCGTCCTCTGTCTGCATGACAATAATAGCCCCATTCCCATTCCCGGTCTCAAGCACCTGGTTCTCTTCCAGGTATTCGCTCTCGTCAGCAGCAGGTGTGATCGGATAATAGGCCTGGACGCGGCACCCTCCGGCAAGTTTTCCCAGAGCCACTGCCTGCGTCCCCTGAATGAATATCCGTTCTTCATCAGTATTTACGGTCTTAAGCTGCATTCCTGTGTCCCCAAACTTTTCTTTGACATGATCGTAAGCTTTGTAAAACGCCAGGAGGTTCATAGAAACGATAGCTGGCTTTTTTTCAAAGATCATCTCTATGGCTTTCTCGACATGCTTTTTATCGTAATTGACTAT
>CBFFLL010000272.1:0-3250 GCA_965642175.1 Candidatus Methanoperedens nitratireducens
AATAAATCCGGACCGATCTCAAAAAGAGGTTCTCCACTGCTTAGAAAAGCTCTTTTTCTTGCAGCTAATGTTGCAAGACAAAATGATGAGAATTTGAAACGGTTTTATGATAAGAAGATCAGCGAGGGAAAACATCATTTTTCTGCTTTGAATGCAGTGGCTGCTAAATTGTTGAGAATCACGTACTGGGTCCTGAAGAATAACAAGGAGTATCAGACACAACTGAATTAAGCGCAGTCTATTGAAAGGGATACTGACCAGACAAACCGATAGTGGATACTATTTTTTTATTTCATGCAAGTATGGAGTGTTGTGATTATATGCAACCTGTGATTTCATGTTAAACTCCGCCAGCGGCGGCGCCTCACCGGGGTCTGGGGTCGCAACCCCAGCGCCGTTTAGATAATATTGACCGAAAGTGTTAATAGTACGCTTATCTGCGGTTTCATATTTTTTCAAATATTTCATGATAGCCCCCCATCACCAAACTTTTAGACAGCCCCAAAATATAAAAAGATTTATTTCTTCTTTGACTTCTCTTTTATCAGGAACTTCAACAGATCCTTGCTCAACCTGGTCTCCCTTCCCAGCCTGTCAAGCACTGCTTGTTCAGATGAGCCGCCTGCCTTGAGTTCCTGCATTCGTTCAAAGACCTCTGGTTTTATCTCAGAATATTCATTTATGTCTTTCCTGTGTCCCCAGACATCGCCTTCAAGCAGCGAAACATCCTGCATTTCAAGGAACATCTTGGTGGAGTTGGAAATCGTTTTGATATAAGAACTTGGAATATGTATTGCCTTTACATTGGGACATGTCTGCACAAGTGAAAAAATATCCTTATTCGATGGTCTGAATGCAAGATGAATGATCTTTTCACTCGATCCCAACGAGTTGATCTCTTCTTTTGAGCTAACTACTCTGATTCTCATAATATTTTACCTCCTGTTGTTACCGTAACGTTTTTATTATACTACGCTACTTCTCCACTGCCATAGAATTTTCACGTATTATAGGGTTGCTACAAAAAACTTATACAATCTAACACTATAAATAATTTGCTAAAATGAAAGGATATTTCTAAGAAGAAATCCAACCAACTTTGAAAACCGCATTTTTACTTTGATGAACTGAAGGATCATAATTAGTGATTATTAACTATCATTTTAAACGTTTTTCCAGTTATTGTGAAATCAGGTCATACCGAAAAAGGAGATAGCTTATTAAGTCAAAGGGCTAATTGGATTTCTTCATATATAATTTGTACCGTACAGGAAATTCGTAAAGGAAGTATCTGATCTTGAAACAGAACGACACTAATAAAGATGGCTTATATCACCTTTCCATCGCCCACCTATCCACAGTCTATCACACCTCATTCATTCTCATGGGTACTGACTGGCTTGAAAAAGCAGGCATCCTTGCACATTGGAAGCTCTTTGCTTCAGGTCCTGATATCGTAAAAGCATTTGAAAAAAAGGAAATCGACCTCGCATACATAGGTCTTCCCCCTGCCATCATCGGCATTGACAGGGGCGTCCCCATTATATGCGTGGCTGGCGGTCATGTTGAGGGAACGGTCATGATAGCCAAAAAAGAATACCATACGCTTGATGAACTCAATAATATTAATGAGGCGCTTGCACAATTTGAAGGAAAGGTTATCGGATCGCCGCCAAAAGGTTCTATCCATGACGTCATCATAAATAACGCCATTGAGGAAGCTGGTCTTGATATAACTATCAGGAACTTCCCATGGACTGACTTTGTGCTTGAAGCGCTGGTCGATGGGCAGATCGAAGCTGCTGTCGGTACACCTTCTCTTGCTGTTGCAGCAGCCCATGCATGCGGCGCAAGGATCGTAATTCCTACAGACACCCTGTGGCGTTACAATCCAAGTTACGGGATAGTTGTAAGAAAGGAATTGCTGGATTCTCCTTCCTTGATCACAGGATTCTTAGAACTGCATGAAAAAGCAAGTAATTTCATCAGGAATAACCCGGCAGAATCTGCGAGGATCGTTTCGGAACTCACAGGTATCGTGGATGAGGATTTCGTTATTGAAGCATACCGCGTTTCCCCTAAATATTGCGCTTCCCTGTCCCTCGATTTCGTGGATTCCACGATGGCTTTCCTGCCTGTGCTTCGCAGGTTGAAATATATTTCAAAGAATCTTTCAGAAAGCGAGATTTTCAACCACGGTTTTATTGATAAGGTCCATAAGGAACCGCAGCATTACGATCAGATATGATCTGAGTATTATTTTACAGGATTCGGTTTTTCTCCTCCTTTTGCCTGATAAGCCTGACAGCAACAGATAATGCTTCCTTCTCAAGCGATGTGAAACTAATCGTTTTTCAATATATCATATCCCCATTCACAAAGGCCTTCGTCCTTACATCCTCAGGCGCTGCGAATATCCTCTCCTTACTGTTCACCTCGATCAGTTGCCCGTTCAGCAAAATACCCACCCTGTCTGCGATACGCTTCACCTGGTGAATGTTATGCGTTGCGAAAACAATGGTCGTCCCCTTTTCGCGGCTTATCCGCATAATGATCTCCTCTATCTTTGCCACGTTCGCAGGGTCAAGGTTAGATGTTGGCTCATCAAGCAGGAGGATATCAGGGTCGTAAACGATAGCTCTTGCAAAAGCCATGCGCTGCGCCTCACCGCCAGAGAGTGTGCGGGCTTTTTGCCTCTCATTTCCTTCAAGTCCGACGATCGTCAAAGCATTAATGACCTTTTCTTCAATTGTATCTTTATCAGCTCCCCTGATCTTCAAACCGTATGCAACATTTTCAAAAACCGATGCGTTAAACACAGAAGGCGTCTGGAATAGAAGAGACATCTTTCGCCTGGCATTGAGCTTTTCAGTGTGCGTTCCGTTTAACCGTTTGCCCTCAAAAACAAGGCATCCATCTGTGGGCTTTTCAAAAAGGTTCAGGATACGCAGAAGCGTGGTCTTACCTGCACCGCTTGGACCCATAAGCGCGAATATTTCACCGCGCTGGATAATAAGATCTATATTCTTTAAGGCTACCTTTTCGCCATATTTTACCCGGAGGTTCTCTATCCTGAAAATTTCCATTCAATCCCTCCTCTGGATAGCGTTTGCAAGCAGGTTAACAAAAAGAACGATGGTGATAAGGATAATTCCAAGGGCGATAGACGTTGAAATATCGCCCCTGCTCGTTTCCAGCGTTATCGCGGTTGTAAGAGTGCGAGTATAGGACAAACCTTCACCTATCCCTC
>CBFFLL010000273.1:0-3198 GCA_965642175.1 Candidatus Methanoperedens nitratireducens
TCAATTCCCTTACGGGCTTCAACTTCATCACACGCGATGTATGGCTGAGTTACAGACAGCCTACCGTTTCCAGATATACCGAGAACGGCAATATTCCGGGCAGCATTGAGGTCAGCATGTATTTGAAAACCACATTTAACACACTTGAACGAATGTCCATTTCGATTCCCTTTGTGAATATGTCCACAGACAGAACACTTCTGGCTTGTGTACCGTGGGTCAATAGTCACAACAGACTTTCCCATAGCCTCAGATTTATATCTGATAAACTGTTCAAGTTCATAGAACGCCCAATTATTCAATTTGCGGGTAAAATCTATTCCTCTGGTTCTGCTCTGAACTCTTATGCTGGTCAAATCTTCAATAGCAAAAATATCAAAAGGCATAGCCACAATGTCTTTCGAGATACAGTGATTGACTTCGGAAACAAACCGTTGCTCTTTTCTGCTGATCTTCCTGAGAAGTTTTTTAGCAGATTTAGTGCCTTTGCTTTGAAGTTTCGCTCTAAGAAATGCATACTTTGCTCTCACAATTTTGACGGGTTTACTATTGAAAAATCTATTATTGGAAGTCACGGCGATATTAACAATCCCTCTATCAATTCCGAGAACCTTATCGCCAACGGGTTCAGGAGAAGGTTTATGAATAACTACATGCAAATAAAAAGTATTTTGCTGTCTGCTATATCGAAGAGTGGACGTTTTAAATTCCCAGTTAAGATATTGCCTGTAATATTCAGGAACGGAAAAAGTAGCGGTCACTCTCCCTTTTATCGAGGAAAGACTGACAGTTTGTTTAAGAAGATTCATTCTATGCACACGTTTGTTATATCGAATAGCAGAGAATGGTTTGCTCACAGGAAGTTTTTTCAGTTCGAGTCCTTTGAGAGATTCACAGGCAACATCTCTGATTCCTTGAAGAATAGAACACGGAAGTTCAGGATGCTGTTCTCGAATACCGTAATAAGTAGCATGGTGAACAGATACTTTGCTGCAAGTATGGTTTTCAAAACCGTATCTGGCAATTTCATTAAAAACCTGATTACTCAAAACCATTGTCTGTCTAAGCGTATCTTTACTTTCATCAGACAAATTCAGTTTGAGTTTGATCGTTCTGTCCATGTAGTTTCGGTATGGATTCTTAGAATATATATCGGTTATGATAGTGTTGTGAAACTATTATTCGCTATAAGGCAGGGTACGCTTCCTCCCTGTATTGAAATACGGGGTATCCACTACCCCTGCGCTCCACGGAGAACACAATGACTGAGGAAAAACTGGAAGTAACGGTTGACAGCGATGTCAGGGATTCACATTTCCTGTACACGCAAAAGACGGGGAAGTCAAAAAAACTCCTTGATTATGATTACAAGCGCTGCAACGGCTGCGGCATCTGCATTGAGATATGCCCGAAAAAAGCCATCGAGGCAGGGCCGTTGATAGAAATAGCAACAGGGATGGATGCCCCGCCGGTTATCATTGACCATACGAAATGTTCATTCTGCGGCATGTGCGCAGCCTTCTGCCCCGTAAAAGCGGTCAGGATGTCGGTGAATGATAAGGACATACTTGAATTAACTGAGTTCCCGCATCTTGATTCAAGCGTGGTGATAAAGACCCCGTATTTAAATACGGGGACTGATAAGTGCCTTCCATGCCTGCTATGCAAGAAAGCGTGTCCTGAAGAAGCGATAAGCGTTGAATTCACCTTCCCGAAAAAAGAGACGGTTGCGCCTTTCAAGTCTGGCAGGAAGGGCGAGATAGAAGTGGACATGGAGAAATGTACCCTGTGCGGGGCATGCGCCGAGCTCTGCCCTGCTTTCGTGCTTGTGGAGAAAAAGTCTACTGCTGATGCCCTTGTGCCTTTTGATAACCTCCTTGTTGACCGCGAAAAGTGTGACTACTGCGGCATCTGCGTACCTTTCTGTCCTGAGGATGCCATAAAAGTGAAGGGAGACTTTTTCGGGGAAGCGCCAAAACTTGCCGGAAATATCAAAGTGGATGATAACAAGTGCACGCGGTGCGGCTGGTGCGAAGCGGTGTGTCCTTACGATGCAGCGAAGGTAACAAAACCTTTCGAGGGTGATATAGAGCTGATAGAAGCTAAACTCAAAGGCTGCGACCCTGTGGGGTGCCATGGCTGTTTCAATGTCTGTCCCTCAAAGGCATGGATCATACCCAAAGATAAAAAGATCGATGTGGTGCGGGATTTCTGCACTTACTGCGGAGCGTGCGAGAAAGCATGCCATGTTAATGCAATAGGTGTGAAAAGGACAGCGGCAAAGCATACCGAAATAAAAGATACGCCATGGGCAAAGGAATGGAAGGATGCGATCATTTGCCTGACAACAGATCATAGGGTAAGACCCGATGTGTCGCGCACGTTGAGCGTTGAAAAGGCAGAGAGGAAAGTAGAGCCTCCCATCGCTATACGTAAAGTCAATGGAAAGCTTAAGTTAGTAGATGAAAGGATTTCAGGACTGCTGCCGCTCCTTTCCAGTAAGCAGGTGAGACGAGCCTGGGAAAAGAAGGATGCGAAGGTAGCGGCGAAGGAAATCAAGAAGCGAATGATGGAACAGAAATGACAATCCTGAACCTGTAACGCATTATTTTTTCCAGTATATTGCCGCTGAGAAAACCATCAATAAAGATGATACAAGGAATGGCAGGTAATCTTTTTCGTTCGTTTATTACACATAGCTACATCTGTTTTCTGCCAAATAGATATACTGATACCATAACCAGTACTGAAAGAATGATCTCGAATCCGGGAGTGGATTCGGGTACTTTACTATTGTTCATTTCTTCCTGAATTTTTCTTTTCGCTTCTTCGTATTGCAGGGCCGCTTCTTCACTTTTCCTGGCCTCAAGCGCAGCTTCTTCACATTCAAAGCATCTGCTTTTATCGAATTTTATATTTACGTCTACACTTCCACCTGGTGTCCCGCCATTATTTGGAAGATATGAATTATCTTCAACGATATAATATGTGCCGTCTTCCGGAACTTTAAATGAATAAGTAATATATTTTAAATTCAACCCCTTTCCAGTTGAATAGGGTGTATATGGATTTGCCCTGCCACTCTGAACCATAGTCAGATAATCTGAAAAATTCTTAGAACTCAATATGAATGTATCTATTGAGATACTGTCGGATAAGTCCCAAACTCCATACAATTTTTAATACTGTTTTAGTCCC
>CBFFLL010000274.1:0-3180 GCA_965642175.1 Candidatus Methanoperedens nitratireducens
ATACATATTCCGAAGGATATCGCACTATATCGAAACAGGCGAAATGCTGCCTCACAGGACGTTCGATGAACGGCTGGATGATTTTTTTGAGTATGTGAAGTTGTGCCGAAGATATGAAATGCTTGCATACAGTGACATTAAGATAAAAGCGCAGAGTTTCCTCAAGAACAGGGCGGACATAAAATCAGTACGTGAACGTGTGAATGGGGCTATGGATATTGATTCGATATTGGAGATCATGGTGGAAGTAAGAGCCGCTAAAGGTACTCTTCAAGTTGTTTGCTGAGGGGACATCATATATCCCCCAAATCCTATCGCCCAGAGCAGTACCGGGTATGCTATCATCCTTTCCATCCCGCCCGGACCCAGTCCGAGATAGATATTAAGACCATACAAAACAAGGGCTGATAAGCTTGCCAATCCCATCAGCACCGAAAAATATGAGAACGGCGCTTTTACCAGTCTGCTTGCTGCGATGGCTGCCAGGGCTCCAAAGAAGAAGGTTATGAACGATACGATCACATGCAGGAAACCTGCTGTCTCGGGGAATAAACCCACACCAGCAGCCCCCAGCCCTGAAAGACACATCAATGCTGTTATAAATGAACTATGGAATTCGCGCCAGATAAAATAGGAAGATGATATGATAAAAATGCCAAGAATAATTAAAGAGGAATTAAAGATGAAGGCAGAAGGCTGATATACGATGCATGTAGTGCGGCAGGTGGCGCCAAGGTCGCTTATGTAATTCCCTGATACGCTGTAACCTGGATAAAGGAACTCTGCCAGGTGTATTCCTATAATGACAAGCACCGCTCCTGTGAATAATAACACCCCGGAAGCGCGCTTAAAGTTCATATGTTAAATTAATTTGCACTCATTATAAAGGTCGTACTTTCCACATTCAAATTACCTTACCCCGCCACAACTGCCGCAATCTCCTCCACAGCCGCCAGATACGTCATCTTCTTCACCATATTCTTGCGTTTTCAGCCTGCTGATCTTTCTTTTCTTTTCAGTGATTATGGCTTCAATGTTGTTCCATTCTAAACTACCTGATTTGTAATGGCCCTTTACTTTTTCGATTTCTCTGATTTCCTTTTCAATTTCTCTAATTTCATTTTTAATTTCTGCTTCAATTTCTCTTATTGACATTATTTCTCCATTAGATCAATCGAATATTCCCCCACTCAAGATAAATATTCTACCATATAGCCTGAACAAACATACATTTATTACAATATGCTTCCAATTTAAAACCCTTATGTACGGCTGGACAGGAAAAACCGTAACTATCGATCTGACAGACAGCAGCATCACAGAAACAAAGAGCGATACAGGTACTCTTCATTCTTTTATCGGTGGAAGGGGTCTTGGAGTAAAACTGTATTACGATGCAGTTGACCCGTCTATCGACCCGTTAAGCCCCGAAAATATCCTTATTTTCGCTACAGGTCCCCTCACAGGTACTCTCGCTCCCATGTCGGGCAGGCACGCCATGGTGTCAAAATCACCCCTCACTGGAACGATATTTGATTCAAGCAGCGGCGGGTTCTTTGGTAAAGAACTGAAATTCGCAGGGATCGATGCGCTTATAATGAAGGGAGCGGCGGAAAAGCCTGTTTACATATCTATCAACAACGACGCCATCGATATACATCAGGCGAACGGATTGTGGGGCGAGAACGTCAGGTCATGTACTGATAAACTTTCATCACAGGGCCGCGTGGCATGCATCGGGCGGGCAGGCGAGAGGCTGGTTCCCATGGCTAATGTTATGAACGATCATTCCCATGCCTGCGGGCGCGGGGGGCTGGGCGCCGTGATGGGCTCAAAGAAGCTCAAAGCGCTTGTGGTAAAGGGAGATAAAAAGCCTTCTATAGCGGACGAGGAAGGGTTCAGGAAAGCAAGAAATGAAGCCCTGCGGCTCATAAAAGAAGGGCCCATGTCCTCAAAAGGACTGCATACCTACGGGACGTCAGCGCTTCTTAACCTGATCAATTACCTGAAAGTAATGCCTACCGGGAACTTCCGTGATAACGAGTTCAGTGGCGCGGATAAGGTTTCGGGGGACTTTATAAAGGAAAATTATGATATTAAGAACAATACCTGCTATAACTGCATGATCGCATGCAGGCATGTGATAAAAAGCGGCGCACTTGAGGGTCATGAGATCCCAGAATACGAGACCCTGTGGGCTTACGGCCCTGATAATAAAAATGCGGATATCGAAGCTGTTATCAGTGCAAACCGCCTGTGCAATGATTACGGGATAGATACGATATCCTCCGGAAGCACGATCGCGGCTTATGCAGAAATAATGGGTGAAGATATCAAGGAATTTTCCGAACTCGTAAAAAATATAGGAGAAAGCGAAGGAATCGGGAAAGAACTAGGCAGAGGGTCAAGGGCCCTTGCAAAATCCCATGGAAAGGACGCAGCGATGCACTCAAAAGGGCTTGAACTCCCTGGCTATGACCCGCGCGGCATGCTTGGTATGGCTCTTGCGTATGCCACCAGCAACCGTGGCGGATGTCACCTGCGGGCCTACACTGTATCGCCTGAGATACTGGGAAAGCCTTCGAAGGTTGATCGTTTCACGTTCTCAGGAAAGGCACAGCTGGTTCTGAAATTACAGAATGAGAACGCTGCGCTTGATTCGCTGGCTCTGTGCCTGTTCGCATCGTTCGCAATGGCTAAGGAAGAATTCGCTGCATTGCTAAGAACTGCTACTGGCGTGGATTATTCCATGGAGAACTTCATGAAATGCGGAGAGTGGATATGGAACCTTGAACGGATGTTCAATGTCAGGGCAGGATTTTCGAGAAAGGATGATACTTTGCCTGACAGGTTCTTTGAGAGTGGTGGGATCGACAGGGCGAAGTTTGAGATGGCGCTGGATGAGTATTATCTCCTGAGGGGCTGGGATGTGAATGGGATGCCGACGCGTGAAATGCAAAGAGAGCTGGGGCTGTTATAAGGCTAGTGTCCTGTCAAGGTTAAATTGTCAAATGATATCGAGATAATTATAGTTTTCCATAAAACAAAAAAAAACTTGATATATTGTTATGGATGCGGCGCAATTGCGCGCATGCAAGAATTACTTGGTTCAGCTTTTGAAAAAATTAGCCGCAGATGATGGCGCCCAGAGTCACGAGCCTCCAGAGTCGCGCCTCTGGA
>CBFFLL010000275.1:0-918 GCA_965642175.1 Candidatus Methanoperedens nitratireducens
GATATCTTTTAACTCATCCCTTAAAAGTCGTATAATTTTGTTTGAAACTTCTATTTGCTGTTCAATGCTGTTATCTGGAATCAAACTCAAAGCACGGTTTATCACTTCACTCAAATATTGACTGAGTAATTTAGCCGCCTCGGATTTATCTATTATAGAATCCTTAACGAAGAATTGTTTTATATCTACACTTTTTAATTTTAATTCAATGATTTTGCTTATTAGCTGCTCGTATATTCCTTCGATTTTTTCGTTAAACATAATTCAAGATGTCATTTTCTCTAATAATTCTAAGGTTTCATTAACCATTTCTAACCTACTTCGATACCATTCATTTCTGCCATAAACTTTCGGAAGGATTTTTTCACCACTCCCATTTTTAAAACATATAGTCATAATTTCATCAACAGCTTCTTGAGAAAATTGAGTTGGAGTATTTGTATTCTGGGTAATTACTTTTCCCGTGTCATCAGTTCCAATAGTTAGAGCTCCAACTTCAACAATAAATGTACATCTTTCAATCATATTTGATTTAATTCCATGTTCATATAAAACTGCATATGATTTTAGGTCATCGATTTTATTTTTCAAAACCTCTGTATTCATTTTAGTATCAAGCTGCATATGGATTTAATTCATCAATTCTATTATTTAAAACTTCTTTATTAATTTTACCATGGGTTTTTTATGCTGCCACTGCCATCAATGGAGGTACTGCATTACCTATTTGTCGAAATGCAGCACTTCTACTTCCTTCAAAATAGTAATCATCAGGAAATGATTGAATTCTTGCAGCTTCGCGAATAGATAAAGAACGAATCTGTTCCAAATCAGGATAAATATAATAATGTCCATCTTTAGCTATATGAGCAACCATAGTATGTGAATATCCATCTGGATCTACAACTTTAAACCTAT
>CBFFLL010000275.1:928-3124 GCA_965642175.1 Candidatus Methanoperedens nitratireducens
TGTGTTTTTAGATTCTCTGGTAAATCTGGATACTTCAATCTTTCTCTATTATTCAACCATTTTTGTATTGCAATCTTGTAAATTGAAAGATCTCTTTCATTATGGGGTCTGGTGATATGTTGGGTTACAAATTCAACTCCATTCCTGATTTCAAATTTTTCCAGATAACTTGTTATGCCAGTTTTATATTGCATTATTTTTTCCCCACCTCCTGGCTTCAAAGAAGGTAAATCAGCAAATAAATCAGATTTTATTTTCCATTTATTATCTGTCTTTCCAAGTTCAGGAAATTCGAATTTATTATTACCTCTTTTGCCGATAACGATGACTCTTTTCCTTTTTTGCAGCACACCATAATCTGTGGCATCTAATATTTGCGAGGAAATATTGTATCCAACGTCTTTACTTTCAAACAGAGTCTTCATTTGTTCAAAGTAATTACTTGCAGTAAGCAAACCAGTTACATTTTCAAATACAAAATATTTCGGCTTATATTTTTTGAGAAAATCAGCATAATATCTAAATAAGTAATTCCTGGTGTCATTTTTCATTCTGTTGCGGTCTCTCGAACGACCAACAAGTGAATATGCCTGACAGGGAGGACCACCGATAATTAAATCAACTTTTTTATTTTTCTTCAAATCATCTATTTTCTCAAAAATAACATCAATTGTTGAACTATCAATTTTTTCACAAATAACAGTGTCAAGTTCTTCTTGTGGTATTGATGAATATAGTTCTTCTTTTGTAATTTTTTCTTGCAAGTAATTGATATAAATATCAAGTTGTTTATTTGCTTTCAAGTAATGATAAGCGATTCTTGTTTTTAAGGTGTCACACGCATGCTCATCCATTTCCAGATGAGCAATAGAGGCAAAACCAGAACGAACAAATCCTTCTGAAAGTCCACCAGCACCAGCAAATAAATCAATGTAATTCATGGTTTAATTAATGAATTCTATTCTTATTTGAATTTAAATATCTTTCTATCCATAATTCACAGAAACACCCTGGAGAGTTTTCATAAATTCGTGGTGTTTCTGCAGCCTAATACATTTATTTTTTAATCCTCTTACTCCGAATAAATTTCTTGCAAAGTATTATTATTCCAGACATATTATTTAATCAAAAATCCACCCACAAATCTTAAATACCTTTGTTCATATAAATGAACATATGTTCAAAATAATGAACGTATTCTCAAAGCCCTCAATACAGATAATACAATACCTTGGAAGAAGATATCGGAATGGCTATTATGTCCGTGAGATCTCAAGAAATCTTGATATCAGTCTGGGGTCAGCGAGCCAGAGCCTGAGAACACTCGAAGAAGCCGGACTCGTTTTTAAAGAGCACAAAGGCAGGCTGGTAATATACAGGGCGAACATGGGAAATTTTCTGCTCAGAGAGTTCAAGATACTTCTCACTGTTCTGGAAATAGATCCGTTCATCATGCTCTTAAAGGAAGTCTCTTCAAGGATCATCCTGTTTGGAAGCTGTGCTGTAGGGGAAGATACTATAGACAGCGATATCGATATTTTTATTGAATCCGATAATAAAAGAGCGGTTGCAGGGCTTCATGATAGTTATCAGGAGAAGATCCCCAGGAAGATATCTCCCATCATTCTGAACTCCTCTGAATTCAGGAACCTTGAAGCAAAGGATAGACCACTTTTCGAAAGGATTAACATGGGAAAAGTAATCCATGAAGCATAATGAGATATCAGTTTGAACAGTGTCTTGAAAGAGGCAAAATAGTAAAGATTGAAATTGCGCCTGACATTATTTCAAAAGAGATCAATGAAGCAAAAAACGATCTTAATTCATGTGAAAGATCCATGCAGGAGAGGAATTTCAAATGGGCGATAATCCAGGCTTATTATTCTATGTTCCATTCATTTAGATCTCTAATCTTCAGCAAAGGCTACAGAGAAAAAAGCCACACTTGCATAAAATACGCAATCGAATCTCTCTTCGTGGACACAGGCGCTCTGGATAACCGACTATTGCAGGATTTTAGCTATGCCATGAAGATCCGGGAAGGGGCAGATTATGGAAGTGTATATAGTGAAGATTCTGCACTGGAATTGCAGAAATCAGCAAGCAGAATATATGAGAGATGTAGGAAATTAATCCCATGAAAATTGAAGCTCATTAACTGAAATTATAACGGTGGTGTATATTTGTTAGACTCCC
>CBFFLL010000276.1:0-3103 GCA_965642175.1 Candidatus Methanoperedens nitratireducens
AGTAAAGAATGGAAGCAGCATAACCCACTCATTTTTATCAGGAGAAAAGCTTGAACTCAGGATAACCAATGGCACGGTGCTAAAGGGTGACGCTATATACACAGCAACAGCCAGTGGAGATAAAATCATATTCCTGAACGAAACATACCGGCGGATGATCCCCGGCCATCTGAACCAGTTATCTCCTGTCATCTTTGATTCAAAAGGTCTGAAACTTAAGGAGAATGGTACCATAAAGCTCAAGAACGGTTACGGTATCACTTTGAAGAACAACAGCGGTCTTAGATTTAGCATTTTTAATGTAAACAGGACATTACGGGATATCCTGATCACTGACAATTCTACAAAGGAATACTGGAATGAAATTGACGACTATAAGAAGCAAAAGGTCCTTGAGATCGATCCAGTCAAAATGAACAAAAGTGATATGATACTCAATATCACTCAGTTCGGGGACAGGAAAATGTTCAATGTTGGAACCACATATAATGAATTCCAGATCAGCAATATTACCGATAATATGATAATAATGAAGAATATACAGACTATAAGAATAGAAGCAGATAATCAGGTATCACTGATCAATGGAAAAATAAAAATAACGGTGTAAACATGAATTATGTTCTGATAATCTTCATCGCAGCCATTGTAGCTTTCTATTATAATACCATTGGCTGGCTTGTCAACTCGTGGATATACAATGTATATTATTCCCATGGTTTACTCGTACCTCTGATCTCAGGATATATTATATGGAACATGAGGAAGGAACTTGCAGCCCTGGAAAAGAAACAGGCGCGAGAAGGGCTGGCAGTTTTTGCTGCAGGACTGATCCTTCATGGCATAAGCGTGCTCTGGACGATCCGCTTTTTATCCGGTCTGTCGCTCATATTAACGATATCTGGTGTCATCCTGTACGTATTTGGCAGGGAATTCATAAAAAAGATCTGGTTCCCACTCTCGTTCCTGCTTTTGATGGTGCCTCTCCCTTTTGTAGATATGATAGCAGCGCCAGTTCAGACGATTTCTGCCGTGGCCTCATCAGGTCTTTCAAACCTTTTAGGCCTGCATGTGCAGAGGGAAGGGCTTGTTCTTTCTACTTCTGCAGGTTTATTTGAGGTGGGGCTTCCCTGCAGCGGCATAAATTCAATAATTTCCCTTCTCACCATAGGGATCCTGTTCGCTTTCATCCTGGAAGGCAAAAGGACCATGAAATTCGCAATACTATTATCAGCAGTCCCTCTGGCTCTTGCTGGCAATATAATACGGATAGTATCTGTGCTGGCTATTGCAAATAAGTATGGAAATGATGTTGCCATGAATTATTTCCATGATCTTTCAAGCCTTCTTATGTTCAGCGTTGCATTACTGGGATTATTTATTGTAGGGAGGTGTTTTGGACGGCTTCACTTCAAAAAGATCTTTTAATACTCATAGGGATCCTTTCTCTTTCATATGTGGTCATATTCCTCATGGCGCCCAGGGATATAGCAGATTACACTGTCGCTGATACTGAATACTGGCGAGAAACAGGGAATCGGCTTCTTCTGAAAACATCATACGATTATAATAATAAGGAAGCTATTCAAGTCTTTCCAAAAGAAATAGGGAACTGGAAAAGCTATAATATCATATATCCTGATGCAGTCTATGAGAAGTTGAACGCTGAAGTACTTTTAACCAGGGGCTATAATACCAATAATAGCCTGGTATGGATGGACATAATTAACAGCAAGGTGGGTGAAAGTTTTCACAAACAGCGGATATGCGTGGAAGGGGCAGGATGGCATGTTGACAACGAAAGTATAACAGAGTTCAGGATCGCTTCTTCAACCAATCCTTTTACAAAACTCTATGCTAACAGGCTGGATGTCAGCAAAGGAACTAAGAAACAGGTGATGATCTACTGGTTCATGTTCAAGAAGTTCGGCTCAAGCGACGCGGTGACCATGATACGGCTTTCTTCTCCTGTCAGAAGTAATGTAACTGCCACATTTGATTCCATGAAAGGTTTTGTGGAAGGGCAGTTATTTGAGACCATGTATGAAAGAGCACTTCCTGAGAAAATAACTGTTGCTGAGGATATTAAGAGGAGTTATGGAAATATCGGAATACTGGCAATTGTGCTGGCTGTTCTTATTCCACTGGGTATATTATTTATGGGGTTGAGACGAAAGAATTAAGCGTCATAAAGGAGTTTTACACAGTATGAGCATAGTGGCTATTATTTCAACAACGCAAACATCATTCCCGACTGAGATTGTCTTTTATGGTGGAGCCCTTGCTACAGTTTCTCTGATACTTTCTCTCAGTATCGCGCTATTGATCGCAGACACAAAATACTGGAACAAATGGACATCAAGCAATCTTGATTTCAGTTCTAATACACTTCTTTTATTATTTGCAGCAATTGTAACTTTTAAGATCATGGTAATATTATAGGCAGTATCCCAAACAGGAATACGTTCGCAGTGCCGTGGATCATCATAATGAATGGAAAGCTTCTTGTTTTCTGGAATAAATACCCAATAGCAATGCCAAAGATCATGGTATACAGGATCTCATCAATGTGCCCGTAGCCTGAGTGCATTACACCGAACAGGATTCCGCTTATTAATAGGGCTGTTCCAGGTTTAAGGACTTTTTCAAGCCTTGTCAGAAGTATCGATCTGAATAAGAGTTCTTCGATCGCTCCCACAAATATGAACATCACTACAGTTATCATAATTAGATTAGAAAGTCCAATATCATCTATAAGTGGTAAAGGTTTCAGGATCCTGTATTCAATAAATGCTGAAACAGCTCCAATAATAATGGCAGCGGGCAGATAAATATGAAGTCGTGTGAAAATAAAGCCAAGTTCTTTATAAGATATCCGCTGGCTCTTGATAACTGAATATACGGCAATATACATGATCCCGTAAGTCAATGGGTACCACAGCAGCGTCATAGTGAAGAACTGGGGCATCGCAAGATTTACGATCCGCATGAGAAGCAGCAGGATCAGGCTTTGATGGATCATCTTTATTTCTGATGAAAAATTTTTAAAAATAGGGGCAAGTGTTATCGCCTGGAGGTTTATGATATGGATCGCCAGTCCATA
>CBFFLL010000277.1:0-3095 GCA_965642175.1 Candidatus Methanoperedens nitratireducens
GAGTTGATACGCAAAACCAAATTTATTGTGTTCTCCTCTGCACTCGTTGATAATCCTTATGTCTGCATCTGATAACTTTGCGACCTGTACTAATTGCTCTTGAGTGAAATGCAGTTTATTCATAGAAGAAGAAGCAAGCTTGGATTTATATCTTATTTATGTCAGTCCGATTGAATAGACAACATTATTCTGTATTATGAGGACGACAGGCTTTGTAAAAAAGTGGCAAAAAACCATTATTAGTTAATAAATAAGCCATATTAATCCTTTAAATATAAAATAAGCCACCAATTTTCCATAATCATGAGTTTTATATACTCTTACGAGTTCAATAATGATTTGCTGAGATAATTTTCCTTAGAGTATATTTTCGGACGAATCTCGGCGGTACCCTTTATTGGGGTATAGCTGGGGTGATGAAAATTAGCCATTTCAGGCAAGTTTTCCTATGTAAGTTCATACCGTTTTTTGTTCCTTTTTCTTGTGGTTGGGACAAAAACACGATCAATGCAATTCCAATCGCCTTAGCCATGAAATGTCACTAAACAATGGGTTCTGAGGAGCTTCATATAAGCCTCATAGAGACATTAAAACGGTCAGAATAGCTAAAAACCAATAGCATTAACCTCTATGTTCTCTGAAACTCTGTGGCAAGTTTTTTATTATGCCAAATAAATCCAGAAGCGCAGAGCAATACTTCCATGACTTTTATGGAACAAAAAAGGAATCAATTTATTATCGTTGCATGACCTCTTTTTCACCACCCCAGCGCTAACCTAAATGCGATTTGTGACCGATTAACCAAAAGCAAAGAATGGTTTTCAATGTATGATGTCAAAGCTGATCGATTTTATTCCCAAATATTGACAAGGAATCGATTTCTGAAAAATATTCTTACCTCAATACATCCAAATCAGAAAATTGGGGCTCAGATAAGGTTATTTTTTGAGTTGCAGGCAGCCTATGTTATTGAATGTATGGATCTTTTCATTGACGAGATAATACACAAACAGGGAAGAATGCGGCAGTCAGATAATGCATCACGACAAAAAACGGAAAATCAGTTTCGTAAAGAAGCACTAGAAAAACTGCGAAAAGACATCAAACAACTTGCAAATTCAGAAAAGATCGAGCCAAATATTCTTCTTAAATGCTCGGATGTTTTAATTGATGAAGAACTTCAAACACGAATAAAACTCTTGGAGAATCATTCCGATTCATGTCAATCGATCATGAAATTGATTAACAGCTTAACATCGAACATGACTCAAGGCGTGAAGTTCCACAGAAATGAGGCAAAGACGGCATATCGTCTTGCAACAGGAGAAATTACATGGGATACTCTGAACGAAAATGAAAAGCGTTCAATTGCATGGAATCCCGATTTTGCTAAAGCAATTGATAATAGCTCTGCAAATATTGTTCCCGTTATCGCTTTCAATAGATTCATTGATTATATCCGAAAAGGTAAAGTAACATTCGAAGAAAGTTATTACTATCAAGATATAGGTCAACGAATACAAAATATTGAACTCCTGGATGATGAATGTTATTTAACACCTGACATTTTAGAACAGTTGAGCGAAGGCACTTTTCAAGTGGATACAAATTTTCTTCGTAATCTATCTACTACTGATATTGAAGCATCCGATGATGAAGTTCCGTCCTCATGGACAAATCTTTCTGACATATTAAAAGAAGTTTCATCATATATCAGGACCACCAATTCATCCTGGTTTTATGAACATCAGCAATTGTTTAAAATGCAAACAGACGATCTGTTTTCGATGGAATATTCAGAAGTTGATTTTGCAGAGCGATTGTACAATTCTATTGGTTTTCTAGGGAGAAATTTTAGATACAGGGATTCTGATATTTTTATGAATTTGAAATATTTTATCCAGAGGTATATATCGGATGCTACACTTCGATTGGAATTGAAATTTTTCCATAGGTGCATTGAGCAAATCACAAACCGAAAAATAGAGGGTGTAGTTATTGATACTATGGGTGTTGATGCAAGAATCAAGAGTATCTTATCCACTTATCATGGAAGATATCATACTATTGGTTTTTCGGATTTGCGTGCTGTAGCTATTGATATGACTCCTATTTATTCTGGAGTTTGCCGTTCAACAGATTCTGAGGCAATGAATATTGTCGAGATCATCGATGAAGTAAAAGAGATATGCGGAGATGACGTGCATATATATACCGGCAATGGGCATACGACAACTAAAATATCTGCCGGAATGGCCTATTTGAGTCATGGAGTAATCGCTGCTGGTAGGTTTCATTATGAACTCAATAAAAACTTAGGACAGAAAAAACTTGCAAAATTGAAGAAGAACATCGTTTTGCTGAATAAGGTCGGGAAGTTATTGGCAAGTGAACCCAAGTTGGGGAGAGTATTCGCTATGAAAAAACATATTTATGTAGATGGATTGAATATCCGAAAAATAGTTGAAGATCTTGGTTACCTGATTCTTAAGAACGTATCTAGAACAGGTATGCCTATTGATGAAATATGTGAAGCTGTTGAGAGGTCTAATCATTTGAAGAAAAAAGCGAGAATTGTAGAAGGGACAAGAACGAGGGTTGAGCCAGACCAGGCAGAATTGTTGTTGAAATCAGGTGAATTGATACTTTGCATAGTTGGACTGTATCATCTTATAAAAGGCTGGAAGGGTCCTTCGAGCCCGATTAATTTTTCAGATGTTAGACTGGTATTACCTGCATAAAGACATTTTTATAAAAAAAAGTTCCGATGATGGGAATTTTAACGCCACAACTTGTAAAGGAGGATAAAATTAGTTTAAGAAAAAATATTGTTACAATGTGAATACCATATTTTGATAATTGGGTACGATGTAAGCGTTCTTGCTCTTATAAATGATTCTATAAATTACCAGTAAGATAGAATTTCTAAGGAAAAATCGATAACAGTAATAATGCTGTCACAGAGCTACATGCCGATGATATGAGGCTTCAAACTGGGGTGGTGAAAAAGAGGTCATGCAACGATAATAAATTGATTCCGTTTTTGTTCCATAAAAGTCATGGAAGTATTGCTCTGCGCTTCTGGATTTATTTGG
>CBFFLL010000278.1:0-3063 GCA_965642175.1 Candidatus Methanoperedens nitratireducens
GCAATATCTGCCTCCCAATAAGGAGACCTTTTTTTCAACGCTTGGTATTGAGAAAAATTCGCTGCCCGAAGATAAAAAAGAAATTGAAAAAGTCATACGCGAAAAATATAGAACACTTGAAAAGACGCCAAAGATCAACCTTGCTTACACAGTGCTCAAGAATGCATCGCAGAGGGAAGATTATCTTTATCTCATGCAAAATATTGATATATTAAATGCCACTCAAAAGATCTTCTCAGATGATGAACCTGTGGAACCACCAGAAAAAATGCGAAAAGGCAAGACGAAGAAAAGTTCAAAAAAGACAGTGTCTTATGAACAGAAGACTCTTGATGATCTTTTTATGGAGATCGTTGGAAATATGTTAAAAAAATATAATAAGTAGCAACGGAAGAGGTAATATTGCATTATTCTAATCCATCACTATCCAGAAAACAGATCATTCCTCCCCTTCAGTTTCGCTCTCACAAGCTTTATTTCCCCGTACGAAAAATTATCCCCCAGCTTTTCCTTAATAGGTTTCAGTGTCTCTCCACCCATTACAAGGATCGCACTCTTTATTATTTCTATCTTATCCTTCTTTACCAATTTCTCGATATTGATATTTTCACCTGCAAGTATCAATTTTTCAATGTGGCCATAGATAGTATTCAAAGACAAATTCCTTGTTAACGTGATCTCATCAAGGTCCATACCCTGACCCAGCATTTCCAGTGTCACATACTCACTTGACTGCTTTTTTATCGGCTGGCTGAATGAGTCTTGTCTCTCGCAAAACCTTCTGATCTCACCCATGAAAATGCCGCCATATCTCTCAAGCTTCTTATCTCCCACACCTGTTATCTTTCGAAAATCTTCGGGTGTGCACGGGCGCCGCGAAGCCATCTGTTTCAGGCTTGCATCATTAAAGATCATGTATGGTGGATAATTCTCAGCGTCAGCAAGCGTTTTCCTCAACGTGCGAAGCGCTTCGAACAATCCACTGTCTTCGATGTTCCGCTCTATTATTGCTGGTTTTTCGACGACCTGGGGTTTAACAAGGAATATTTTTTCGTTCGTAGCACCGCTCTTTGAACCCGACAACATTTCTCTGCTCTTCTGGCACAATTTCAGGACAGGATATTCACCTTCAAGATTGAGATAACCGCGACGGAGGAGTTCTCTTATGAACCCATGCCATGTTTTCTTTGGGAGATTTTTTCCTGAGCTGTATGATTTCAAAGCCGTGTGACCATTCTGCATGAGGCGGCTGCTTTTACTTCCTGTCAGCACATCTATGCAATAGTTTATCCCGAACATTTCATCCAGTTCCTCAATGCAGGAAAGGATGGTCAGTATCTCACCTGTCGCTTCAATCTCATCCTTTGGCATGAGGCAGTTATCGCAGCCGCTGCACTTATTCTCCTTATAGTCCTCCCCAAAATATCCCAAGAGCAGCTTTCGTCGACAAACATCGGTTTCACAAAAATGTATGATGTCCATCAGTTTATCATGCGCTATCTGCCTTTCTTTTTCATTCGTCATCTGGTTAATAAAATACTCGATCTTCTGCCTGTCCCCGTAGCTGTAAAAAAGCACACAATCGCTTCTCAGCCCGTCTCTGCCTGCGCGTCCTGTTTCCTGGTAGTAGGCTTCAAGGTTCTTGGGGAGGTCATGATGTATCACAAAACGTATGTTGGGTTTGTCGATGCCCATCCCGAAAGCGATAGTTGCGACGAGTATCTCCACATCGTCTTTTATGAACTTATCCTGGTTCATTGACCTTACACTTGCAGAAAGACCTGCATGATATGGAAGCGCCCGGAACCCTGCATACTTCAGGTTTTCAGTTAGTAAGTCAACGTTTTTCCTGCTATAACAATAAATTATTCCTGATTCACGGGGCTTTGTTTTTAAGAACTCTACTATCTGCCTGAATGCATCCTGTTTGGGTTTGACATAATAAACAAGGTTCCCCCTGTTGAAGCTGGCAATATATTTTTTACAGTCTTTGAAGTCAAGCTGGTTGATGATATCCTCCCTGACTTTTGTGGTCGCTGTGGCGGTAAGGGCGATAATGGGAACATCAGGAAAGGACGTACCTATAATTTTTAACTGCCTGTATTCTGGTCTGAAATCGTGCCCCCATTCCGAGATGCAGTGGGCTTCATCGATGGCGAAGAGACTTATTTTTAATCCTTTTAGAAATGATAAGAAAGAAGGGATGGTCAGTCTTTCAGGCGCTACATAGAGCAGCCGGATCCTGTTCTGCAACAGGGCGGATTTTATTTTTACAATGTCTTCATAATTCAACGAACTGTTGATATACTCAGCAGCGATGCCGTTTGACCTGAGGTTGTCCACCTGGTTTTTCATCAGGGCAATGAGGGGTGAGACCACGATCGTCAGTCCCTTGAAAAGCAGGGATGGATACTGGTAGCACAGGGACTTTCCGCCGCCTGTGGGCATGAGAACAAGTGTATCGTTCCCTTTCAGGACATCAAGTATGATATCCTGCTGGAGCTGCCTGAATTCTGAATAACCGAAATACCGCCTTAGTATTTCTTTATCGATAACTGCGGTAGTGGCTCCTTTCTCCACTTCAGGTTTTACTGTTTTTTCAGCGGTTTTGATTTTTGGGCACAGGTCAAAAAGCCCTTCATCCTTTAACCCGCACCTTGTTGATGCTTCGCATGTGCTGCAAACCTGCATGGAAGCTATTGACAATTCCAATCAGGATAACGGTTTGCATTTTGTCTTTTGAAAAAACAAAAGCTTTTAGCCTTTCCTATGCTATATATGGATGGTTCCTGGTGTCATAATAATAAACAATAAAGAAGGAGATATGAAATTATGAAGAACGTTGAAATGTCAGTTGAAGGGAACATTTTGACGATAAAGGTGGATTTAACGAAAGATTTTGGACCGTCATCTTCCGGCAAAACGATTATTATCGCCTCAAGCGAGGGCAATCAGTCCGTGCCGGGGAAGGAAGCGGTCAAAATTGGATTCAATGTGTATAAGAAGAAATAGAACACGGATTGCGCGGATGACGCGGATACGCGCGGATCCGTGAAAATCCGT
>CBFFLL010000279.1:0-3045 GCA_965642175.1 Candidatus Methanoperedens nitratireducens
TTGGTAATAGCATCGACAATCTTATTTGAGTTAATGGTCGTTCCGAAGCTGGAGAAGTGCATCAGATATCTCATGGAGTTTTATAGGATAAGATTGACGTAAGAGGGAAGTGAAAGTGAAGGAAAAATGGCAGTATATACAGAACATGATAAAATAGCAAAGATAGCAGGAATACCATCTACCATATCCGAAGAGATCAATCGATTTATGAATACCTTCATAGTGGGGAAATTCCAAGAATCGGACACATCTAATTATTTAAAAACAGTATTGTAATTAAGTTGGAACAAAAAAAGCAATATTTTCCGTGCATACCGGGCTCCATGCCTTCCATTCTTGAGTTCCTTTGCAATTCAATATATTCACAATACCAGACATCAACAAAATCAACTCTGCTGACTTCAACACCATGCTTACATTTGGTTCAGTTACTCTCGTAACGCCACGTTCAACAATCCTAACCACTCTTTTTTGTCTATTTGATGTCTCAACCAGTTGAATCAAAGAATCCATGTCGAAATTCTTCTGCTCCGAATTCCATAGAATTAACTCCCCTAAATCTCGTAGTATTTTTCGTACATTCACATCATTGACAAAGATATGCTCTCTTGATGCAATGATTTTTCCTATTTCACTATCCTCACGAACTAATTTACCAATTTTATTTATCAACTCTATATGTTTAAGTAATCCATCAAGGCTTAGCGTACCTGGTTTATTTGGTGGATTTGGATTTCTGCCCAAAAGGATTACTTTATGATCCGCAAAAGCAAGACCTGCTGCTATCCTGCTAACTGTATGTGAATCTCCTGTACAGAATTTAAATCCCTCTCCTAACACACTTTTAGCATGATTTATGATTTCAATCATGTTCATTGCCTCACTATCTGTGGAACGGCAATTACTTGAAAAAATCGGAATGAGATACGGAGAAATCGCTCTCACATCTGCAAATCCAATCGTATGGTAACGTCCATGAATCCTGGCAAACAGACTTTTTTTACGACTATCTATACCCATCGAATCAATGATAATAATGGGAGTTTTATGTCCCGTAATATTTTCATAGAATTTCCAAAGATGTTTGAATTCAATATCTATAGCAGCATCATTTAAATAACGCTGAATAAAATATTGAAGCCCTGAAAAAGAAGGGGAATCAGAATATCTCAAATTACGTCCAAGAAAACCGATTGCTTGATATAATTTTGTCCTGAAAGTTGCTTCATCATATTCCATTTCAAACATCCCATCAGTCATATTTTTAAATATCTCTTGATGACTTCGGAACCATTCAGGATTATGGTCTGCAACCAACTCAGATACTTGATTCTGGACTTGTTGAAATGGTATTTTATTGGGCGATATATAATCAAAATCATCATTTTCATTGTCTATTGAAGGAATATCGATTCTTTCGAAATCGAAATTAATTGGATATGTGCCTTCAATCGATTTTTCAATATCTTCTCGTGTTATCATATGATCGCTATCGGAGAGTTGTATTGACTCTATAATTTTTCCTATGTCCTGATACTTAAAAGAATGAACGATTGTTATTTTTCCTTTTTTGATGTATTGTATTAGTTTTTTTGTGAAGACCGCCTTTAAACATCGAGTTTCTTTCTGAATAATTATATTTATGGTAAATTTTTTCTTTTCTTCTTCATTGAGAAGAGTCCAGTTATGCTTACCTCTGCACAAATCAAGTAGGGTCTGTGCTGTAGCATGATGAGGAATGATTTCATCTTCTGAAAATTTATTTGTAATCTGTTCGAGAAGAATGTATATATTTTCATAGTCCATCAAATGTTTCCTTATAAGTTCCAGTTCAGCTTTTTCAGATTCATGTCTGTCATCTATGTGATTTTTCAGTGTGGAACGATTTTCTTCATTTGGGCATATTATCTCTTTTTCAGCTATCTCACAATATTTATCGATCCACTCTTCTCGTAGACTGTTCTCGGTTTTGTGTCTATTTGCATTTATATCACTCTGTATCCGTCCTTCTTTATGGATAAGTTCGTCTATCAGGATATCTTTGAGCTGCACAATAAAATTAACTTGTTCTTCAAATATTAAACGTGCTTGATCCGATAGTGATTCATCAGCTTTGATTCTGCTCAGATGATTTCTTATTACTTTTGACCTGTGCCGAATACGAATGAACCATTTAAAAGGGTCTATATTTGAATAGGTCTCATGAAACCATTTTTGTGTATTTTGTAATCTTATTGCGATGTTATCTATGTCGATGCCACCAAATGTTTTTAAATCTGTATATAAAAAAGTTTTTAATAGAGTAGTTCGAGCATCTACTAAATTGTAATTTTCAGAGACTTTAATTCCCTGACTGATTAACCAATGTAGCTCTTTAGGTGCATTGCCAGTCAACGCTTTTGTCAGGTTATCTAAAAGGGAATATAGATTGGATTGGGGAATTGGTGCATCTCCTCGTCTTATTCGTGCATCGTTTATTTCTTTGATAAGGTCTTGCTTTGTAACCGTTATATTTTCGGAAAGACGTTGATTTAAATTTGCGATGTCTTCAAGAGTTATAGGAATTGATTGCTTACCTATGTAATTTAATTCAGCAAAATGAGAATCGCTTTTCGACCATTTTTCTACATTTCGTTTTGCAGTTCTTCTTTCAATGCCTAATTGCCTTGCGATTTCATCCAGATCTTTGCCAGTGTAACCACCAAATTGCCGCTGGCAATTGTAGAGTTGAATATATATTTTTTCTTTGAATTGTCTCATTTCATCACAATATTTATAGTGATATCAAATGAAATGATAAATATATTTAGAACTGTCCGATTCTCAGAATTTGCCCACTATGGAGGTGAATGATATGAATCCTCCAAAGGATTTTGAAGATCACAATACTGAAAATAAGATATTCGTATGTGGACACTTGAATGTATCAATCAGGACTTTGATGAGAAATGAAAAGTTACTTGGCAGGGGAAAAAAGGAATGGGTACAAAAAGAAGACCTGAAATGGCTGCTGACAGCGAAAAAAGAATATATCGGGTGCTATTA
>CBFFLL010000280.1:0-2971 GCA_965642175.1 Candidatus Methanoperedens nitratireducens
TTTGAGGTTATTTTGATCCTGCTCTTGATGTCGTTATCATCCGTGTTCCCCTCTGGTTCTGCTTCTGCCCATCCCATACCACCTAGACCGGTATCCACCATGTACCTGTTCCTGAACAGGATATCGGTTTCATAAACCTCGTCTACCATCTTTTTTAAATCGTCGCGGATCGAGGGTACGCCCTTCGGGTCGTAAAGAATTATCTTGAGCATGCTGACTGGACTCTTGAAATACCCGACGGGCTCAAACCTAGGGACAATTTCTATTCGTTTTATATGCTCCTTGAACCGTTCCTTTAAAATATCAGCGCTCTCAGGGGGCGCCTTTGCATAAAAATACGGCTCGAAATCCAGAACTGAACAGCAGACGCTGTTCCCTGACCCATCCCTGCCGTAAAGCCTTACCACAGGCTTGCCGTCGCTATAAGTGTAGTCGGCGTCGAGGATCTGGAAATTCATGATGATTAGATTTGATTTAACAGGTTTATAGGTTTCTTTACTTCCTAACCCTCACCGCGTTCGCATGCGCGGGCAGCCCCTCTGCCTCAGCAAGATCGATAATGGTATCACCTATGCTATCAAGCCCCTTCTTATCAATTATCTGAACACTTGACTTTGTCACAAAATGGTCAGTATTAAGACCAGAGAACACGCGCGCATATCCTGCTGTGGGAAGCACGTGGTTAGTGCCTGAAGCGTAGTCGCCAGCGCTGACAGGAGCGTAATTGCCAATGAATATCGAACCGGCATGCTTTATCCTACCAAGGATGTTCACATCAGTCATTATCTCAAGATGTTCTGGCGCGAACCTGTTGGAGAAGCCAATGCACTCATCAAGAGTTCCTGTAAGGATCGCCGCATTATCAAGCGACTTCCTGATAATATCCAGCCTGGCAGAGGTCTTCATCTGAAGATCAAGATCATACCTTACCTTTTTAGCGATATCATCAGACGTTGTGACAAGAACGCATACTGCATCAGGGTCATGCTCTGCCTGCGCTATCATGTCTGCGGCAATATGATCCGACTTTGACGAGCTGTCAGCAATAATGAGCACCTCGCTTGGTCCTGCCGGGAAATCAATTGCAGTCCCGCAATACATCTTCGCTGCAGTCACATACACGTTTCCAGGTCCAACGATCTTATCCACCTTTGGGACGGTCTCTGTGCCGTAAGCCATCGCGGCGACAGCCTGCACACCCCCGATGCAAAAAACCCGATCTGCACCCGCGATAGAAGCGGCTGCAAGCGTAAGCGGGTTCACGCTCCCGTCCTGCTTTGGCGGAGTGCATACCACCACATTCTCAACACCTGCAACTTTTGCAGGTATCACGGTCATGAGCGCTGTGCTCGGATACGTTGCCCTTCCGCCGGGAACATACGCCCCAACGCTGTCAAGAGGCGATATGTGCTGTCCAAGTTTTATACCCTGATCAAACTCTTTCATCCAGGACTTCTGTAACTGCGCGATGTGGAATTTGCGGATATTTGTAGCGGCTTTCTCAAGATGCCGGATAAGCACATCATCAATTGAAGAAAGAGCAGAATCGATCTGTGAATCCAGAACCTCGATCATCTCTATTTTTGCTTTATCAAACTGCTGCGTATATTTGCGAAGTGCTGCATCCCCGTTCCTCTTCACATCATCGAGTATTGGCACAACTGTGGCCATCACATCAGTCAGCCCTTTGCCGCGGCTTAAGAGACGCCCGGTCTCCTCATCAGTAAGTTCAGAAATCCGCTTTGTCAGCATCTCTATTTATTTTCCAGCGCTTTCCTTATATCCTGCTTCACGTTCTCGGGTTTTGGCACTTCAGTGATAAATTTACTCATCTCTTCTTCGCGTTTCCTGGCCTCCGGGGATTTGGCTTTCTCGTGGCATTCTTTGCACCGGTATCCGGTCACAGCAAGCCGTGACGAATACACAGGATATCGTATCTTGATGTTCAATTCTTTCATGCAGTTCGTGCATTTATTCTCGTTCGCCTTCTTCATGTTAGTCTTTTCACCTCAGCTACTTTTAAAGTATAATTCTTTTCGCATGAACCTGAGATATCCTCTCCGACACTTACCAAAGTGAACTTATCCCCGCGCCTCAGTCCAGCGGGACGACATACGGCATAATTAATGCAGCCAGTTATATTGCAGGGCACTGGCTCAAACACTATTGTCGAGCCTTTGATGGCTTTCCTTGATTCAACGCTTATTTCAACAGGAAGCTCAATAACTTCCACGGCGCAGACGCCTGAATCGTGCACGAAACACTCAAGCTTTCCCCCGTTTCGAAGCGCAGTTATCCTGTACCTGCTTCCCGAATTAAGACCAAGACAGGTTTTATTTAACCTGCACGGCTCGCACTCCTTTGCACCGCTCTTAAAAATGAACTCGTTCCCTACTTTTGCAAGTTTTGTTCCAATTAATGTTATTATTGTATCTGATTCTTCCATTTGCATCACCTGTTTATTCTTATTATTATCAAATCACTTTAGTGATCCTTGCGACGTTCTCTGCCGCATCTTGAGTAAGCCCTGTCCCAAGTATCGTGTACCTCTCAGGGCGGATTTCGTGTGCATGAAGGAGTGCTTTGATAATATATTCTTCCTTTATGCCCAGTTCGTGGGCATTTACAGGCGCGCCGATAACTTTCAGGGCGTTCCTGACTTCCTGCCAGTTGCCCCCGTGCAGGTACATCATCATTATTGTTCCCACTCCGCACTGTTCACCGTGCAGTGCAGGCTTTGGCGCGATCTCATCCAGCGCGTGGCTGAACTTGTGCTCTGAACCGCTTGCGGGTCGGGAAGAACCAGCGATGCTCATAGCAACACCGCTTGCAACAAGCGCTTTCATCACCATCCATGCTGACTCCTCGATACCCGGTTTTATGGTATCCGCTGATTCAATTAGCATTTTTGCGGTCATTGTTGAGATTATGGAAGCGTATTCGCTGAAAGGCTCGCCGCGCAGCCTGTGCG
>CBFFLL010000281.1:0-2953 GCA_965642175.1 Candidatus Methanoperedens nitratireducens
TCTTCAATAAAGAACTGTTTTGATCTCAGGACTTCTCCATCAAGTATCAATTTGGCGTCAATAGTTATATCAGAATATTGGTCCTCAGAATAAATTGTGATATCTGCTGAATCAATATCAGAATAGACATCGATAATATGAATGTTTTGGGCACACGCTGATTGGATTAGAATAATAGTTGAAATTATTATGAGCATTGGACTAATCAATTTTCGCAGATACATGATTTCTCCCTCTTTTAATAATATGGGTGGTTAAGACCATTTAATAATTTTGGTATTGTTAACGTTAATTTGTCGTTAATTTGTATTTTTTGAATATTTGGTAATTGCCAAAAATACATAATCATGAAACTATTTAAGTATTATTGTTATTTGGATTTGTCAAATCTTTTGGTGTTCTCGGTCCCTTTTTCATCCATGGATTATCTCGGTATTGATCTGAAACCCGGCAATACGGTCACGGTGATGGGGCGAGGCAGAATGCAGCAGTTACCATCACTTCTCATTTGACCCGCTGGGTGAGAGTGAAGGTGTGGGGAAAGAGATTGTTTTGGGGCGGGTTGGGAATATTTGATTGGTTTTAGAGTAGCTTGGTGATAACACATCAGTGACCTACACTAATCAAGAAGCCACTTATACAGAGAAACATAAATTATGTTCTTCCCGGAAACAATTTCAACCGCTTCATAATCCCATGTAATGACTAGCAGATTATCGCATTTAAGTTCCTCTGAACCTTTCAGGAGAGCTTTTACTTCACGCTCTTTTGTCATAAAATCATCAAGCGTGTAACAAACCTGAATAAGCTCTGTGACTTTTTCCCCCTCCTTAATGATAAAATCAATTTCCCGGCCAGACGTGGACTTATAATAAAACATATCTCCTTTGTTTCTTCTTTTCAGTTCAATAAAAACAATGTTTTCAATAAGCCTCCCATAGTCCCGTATACCTTGCAAGGACAGAAGTCCATTATCAACTAGATATATCTTTGATATACTTGATTCTATATTTTTGTAAGAATAAGAGAACCTTTTGAGGGGAAAAACAATAAATGAATCTTCAAAATAGCCAAAATACGTATACAGCGTATTCTTGCTTACCTTCATCCCTTGCGATTTAAGGAAATTATAAAATTTATGGATAGAAAATTCTTTTGAATTGAATATAGCATTGAGGAAGAGTTTCAGCATCTTTATGTTTTTCACATCATACCTTTCCACAATATCCCTGAATATTGTCACATCTACTATCTCACTCAAAATCCGGTCCCACTCTTCCCTGTAACGCACTGTTTCAGGAAACCCACCGTATCTGACATAATCTTCCAGCTTTTGGATTATTTCCCCCCTCTGTGCTGATGAAAGATATTCCTCATACTCGAGTTTGGCTGCTTTCAGGACTTCGGCAAAAGAGAAGGGATATACATTGTATGTCAGGCTTCTCCCCCTCATGCTTGTGGCGATTTCCTTACTCATGAGCTTAGATGATGAACCAGTGACAAACACATTGACATTTTCCATATCAACAAGTGTCCTTACAAATCGTTCCCAATCAGGGATTAACTGTATCTCATCAAGAAATACCCAGGTTTTCTTATTCCTGTCAGGATAAATCTCAAATAATACTTCAAGAAGTGTGTTTAGGTCTTGTGACACTGCACCCAAGAGCCTTGAATCTTCAAAGTTCACATATAATATACTGTTCTTATCCTCATTACGCTCTAGAAGCGCTTTGATTCCCATGTACATAAGGTATGTTTTACCTGATCTTCTGGGACCTGAAAAAACAACAGCTCTGTCCAATGGGATGTCAAGGGGATAGTATATATCCCTCTGGATAATGTCTGGATATTGCCTTTCCTGGGAATCTTTAATTAGGTTTCCCCAGAGGGTCTTTGATATCATAGTATTATAAAAGAGTACATAATTAATAAAAGTTTCCCTTTATAAAATACTACTCTAAATCAATAACTATATATTGAACATTCAATAAATACCAAAAATAGTAAATATGCCTGAATTACACGTTGACCCAATAGTAAAAGACTTTATCGAGATATTCAAGGAATCACATAGCGCCTTGAGTATCGATAATCTGAGCATAAGCATTATGGGAATCCTGTTTTTTGAACCCGGTGAAGTGAGCATGGAAGAACTGGCGCGCATGACCGGCTACAGCCTGACCTCAATCAGCCAGAAATTAAAATACCTGTCGGCATTTGGTATCATCAAACGAAGAACCAGACCCGGCTCGAAAAAAGTGTACCTTTATGTGGAAAATGACCTGTTCAGGATTTGGAACCAGCAGATCAAGATGCATTACCAGCCCGAGATCAATATTGCCAAAGAGAAAGTCCCTGCCCTTATTAAAAAATATGAATCTGAAGCAACAAGTCAGGAAGATATGGCACGACTTGAGGTCATGAAGAACTACTACAGTCAAATATTGCAGTTCGAGGATGTCCTGAACAAATTATTTGAAATGATCGATGCCATACAAAAATAAATTCCTTGGTGATATATTTATTACGGTTCACAATATCAGGAATGTCCCATGCGAATCGCTGTTATTGCCAGGTTTGAAAAATGGATCGTGGCAACAAAGCAGTGGGGTAGCTCAGGCTGCTGAGGTTGCATTGACCATGGCTTGTCCCAATCGCAGCAGAGCTGCGGGGTATAACGATTAAGATTATTTGTTGTGCATTTGCAGCCCTGATAATTTTTTTAGCTAATATCCTGATGTTGAAAAATTTGCCATATATCGCATTTCAATTTTATCCACACAATGTTGGGTTGATCCTTTAAGGTATTATATCTCTCACTTTACCCGTAACTTCTTATAAGCATCATGCGCCACAATGGCACCCTGTGCTTCCGCAACGACGAGCAGATCTATTTCAGATGTTATATTTCCGATAGCATACACCCCTTCGATATTGGTCCGCTGATATT
>CBFFLL010000282.1:0-2076 GCA_965642175.1 Candidatus Methanoperedens nitratireducens
CACCACCTATATCAGGATAATAGCGGGGGCAAACTTGTGCAATTTTCACTTAAGACCTCACCTCAATAATGCCCCAATTTAAATATAAAGATAGCGCATTATGAATCCTGTGCAAAAAACAAAAAATATCTGCATCGTTGGTCCATCAAAGCGGTTCTTAAGCGGCATAAGTTACTATACGATCAGGCTGGCGAATGCTTTATCGACTTCCAGAACTGTATCAGTCATCTGTTTTAGAAAACTTCTACCGGAATTCTTATTCCCGGGGCATACACGTGTGGGTAAGAATATTTCACACCTTGAGTTCTCCTCAACAGTGAGAGTATTTGACGGCATGGATTATAACGATCCGATCACATGGTACAGTGCATATCGATATATTAAAACGGAAAAGCCTGATGTCATTATTCTGCAATGGTGGACATCTTCAGTATCTCATATGCATTTGTTGTTAAAAATAATGGGTTTATTAATAAAATCAAAGTTGATCATAGAATTTCATGAAGTCGTTGACCCTCTGGAAGAGGGCATCCTGCCTTTTCGTTTGTATTCTCGTTTAATGGGAACCATTCTTCGAAAAAATCTCAATGCTTTTATTGTCCACTCATCCACTGATAAATTCCTGATAGCTCAAAGGTATAAAATTGACGCTCAAGATATTCATGTAGTACCAATTGGTTTATATGATCACTACGGTGAAATAATAGAAAATAAAAAAGCAAAGGAAATGATTTCCATTAAGGAGGATTTTGTAATCCTGTCTTTCGGTCTGATCCGAAAATATAAGGGAATTATTTACCTGATCCAGGCATTTGAACAACTACCAGAAAGCATTGCACAAAGAAGCAGGCTGCTCATTGTTGGAGAAATATGGGAGGAAAAGGAAGAACTGCTTAACAAAGTAAGATCATCAAGATACAGGGAGAAAATCACGCTTATCAATGAATATGTTTCAGATGATATGGTTCCAGTATTTTTCAGCGCCGCAGATGTTGTGGTCCTGCCATATACAAGATCTTCACAGAGCGCTGTAGCCCATATCGCGATGTCGTTTGGAAAACCAGTTATCGTTTCAGAGGTAGGTGGATTAAAAGAATCTATGGCACACTATGATGGAACATTTTTTGTGCCTCCTACGGACAGTGATGCTATAAAGATACAACTCATAAAGCACTTTGGAAGCGAAAAAATATATAGCCCGCCAGCATTAGGGTGGGATATTATAAGCAAGCAATATCTTGAAGTTATTTCAAAGATACGATGACTAAAAACTATAAATTGTATGTTTGGACATATACGAATTTACATTCAGAGATAATATGACTATTAACAAAAAAAAGCAAGACTCAAAAAAATCCGCCAGGAATGGTAAAAAGGAATCTAAAACCGAGTCAATAATACCATCCTATTCTAATTATATTTTCGGTATCCTTCTTTTAGCTGCGTTCGTTCTTTCGCTCTATCTTAGAACAATAATGCCCTACGATAGCGTCTTTCGGAATGGCGTGGTTGCATTTGCATCCGATGATTCCGTGTTCCAGATGCGCCTTGTGGAAAATACCTTATACAATTTTCCTCACAGGATCATGTATGACGTGTTTACATTGTATCCATACGGCAATACCTTGCACTGGGGGCCTCTATGGACCCAGTTGATCGCTACTATCTCTCTAATAGTTGGTTTAGGCAGCTACAATATGCAAACCGTGAATACCATAGGCGCCTATTTCCCTTCAGTATTTGGCGCTCTTATCGTTTTCCCTGTGTATTATATAGGTAAAAGCCTGGGCAACAGGACCACCGGTCTTCTTGCAGCATTTATGATCGCAATATTGCCGGGTCAGTTCTTCTCCCGTTCAACGCTGGGCTTCACTGACAACCATGTGGCAGAGGTATTTTTCAGTACTGCGGTCATTGCCTTCTTTATTTTTGCATTAAAAGCCGGCAGGGAAAGAAATATAAAATTTTCTGAGTTGAGCCTGAAAGAGAAGCCATTGTTGTATTCAATGTTTGCCGGTATAATGCTTGCCGCTTATCAGCTTTCCTGGCCAGGGGCTCCATTTTTTGCCCTGATCA
>CBFFLL010000282.1:2086-2947 GCA_965642175.1 Candidatus Methanoperedens nitratireducens
ATGTAGCAGTGCCTCTCGTCGGTATGAGTATGCCGATCGCATTAAGCATTATCTCAAATGAGATAAAAAAACGAGGATCTAAACCTTATTATTATCCACTTTTTCTGGGCGGTTTCTTTGTACTTGGTATGTTAACATTAAAAACGGTTCTACCTCAAATGTACAGCGCTTTTATGACTGCCCCCGCCATCATATTAACAGTCCACACTGGTGGCGCCGCTACCATCGCCGAAGCCTCATCTATTTTTGATAGGCCGGGAATGTTCTGGAGCAATTTCCCTATTGCAGGACCTCTGCAAGGTGATAGTGTCGTACTCTGGTTGATAGCAGCCATTTTACTCTTCATTGGCTACAGGATCGCTAGAAAACAAAGAGCTGAGGAACTGCTCTTCCTGGTATGGAGCATCGTGATGCTTGTTGCGATGTACGGACAGAACAGGTGGGCTTATTACTTTGCTGTGAACGCCGCCCTGCTGGTAGGCTATGCAGGAGGGTTCATCATCGATGGCGTATTAAAATGGGGCGGATGGGACTGGCGGATCGATGCGAAAAACATTGGCATATCCCACATACTTTCCCTCGCAATAGTGGTAATCGTGGTTATGTTCTTTGCATATCCAAGCGCTGTTGCCACATCCATTGGTGAGAACCCGATATCCAGATGGGGCGGTGGAGATCCATCAGGCGGCGGATTCTCAGAATGGCTTGAGACTATGACCTGGATGCGTTATAATACTCCTGACCCGGGTATGGATTATCTTGCGGTTTATAAAACACCCCAAAACTTGACTGCTCCATATCCGTACCCAGATACCGCATACGGTGTCATGAGCTGGTGGGATTATGGTCATGTCATCACAT
>CBFFLL010000283.1:0-692 GCA_965642175.1 Candidatus Methanoperedens nitratireducens
GAAAAAATGCTGCGAGACATGTATTCTCAAAACCTAACAGAAGATGCTATCAAAAAGCGCATTGTTGAGCAGGTAGATATTGAACGCTTCCGTAAAATAACAAACTCCACACTGGAAGGTCTTGCTAAGAGAGAACTAAATCTTGGAGCATTGATCGGAAAGTCCACAGAAGCAAGAGAGAGGCGTTTAGTTCCGGAGGTGATCGAGGATTTCTTTATCCAGGCAGCTCCCCTTGCAGGGATTTCTCCTAAAAAAGCAAAGGATACAGAGCATATCTACACTATTGGACATGTCCCGCGCACTCTCTGGCCTATAGGGGAGCGGTTTGAGCCGCGCTTTGGGAAATTGGGTCGTGAATATAAACAGGTAGTTTTTGATAAAGCATTTTTGAAAGATAATCCCACACTTGAATGGGTGACTCCAGGACATCCGCTTTTTGAGTGTATCCGGGAAGATGTGTTGCAGCAGGTTCAGAATGATATGAGACGCGGCGCAGTATTCTTTGACATCAACCGTAATGAACCATCTCGACTCGATGTTTTCTCGTCTGCAATTCGTGACGGGCGCGGGAATGTTCTTCATCGGCGCCTTTTTGTGGTTGAGACATCCATGAATGGAATGATGACAATACGTCAGCCCACTATATTTCTGGGTCTTAACACTGCTAAAATAAGTATTCAAGTCCCTGATGA
>CBFFLL010000283.1:702-2941 GCA_965642175.1 Candidatus Methanoperedens nitratireducens
CTCGCGATATGCTGGAACATACTCTTATTGAACAGACGCTTTCACCTTTTTTGGAAGAGATTGTCGGGCAGCGGCATAAGGAAATTGAAACAATTACGCGCCATATGGAGATCAGTCTTAATGCCATCATAGACCGGGTGCAATGCCAGTTCGCTGACCTTGTTCAAATGAAGGAGGGAGGTTCTAAGGAATCTGGTCTTGATGGTCGCATTAAACAGTTCGAGGATCGTCTCTTTGAGTTGAATGGCAGGCTTGAGCGGCGGCGGGAAGAATTGCAGCAGGAGCGCCACTGTACTATCACCGATATCCAGCACTACGGTAGAGCATGGGTATTGCCCCATCCAGAGCGCACTTCTCCGGGTATAGCAATGATGGTCAGGGACGATGAGATCGAACGTATTGCAGTCCAGAGAGTGATCGCCTTTGAGGAGGCACGTGGCTGGAAGGTAGAGAGTGTTGAAGAGGAAGATAGAGGATTTGATCTCATATCGCGCAAACCTCATCCGGAAGATCCGCAAACTGCAATCGAGGTCCGGTTTATCGAAGTGAAAGGAAGGGCATTTGTGGGAGAAGTGGCGCTTTCGAATAATGAGTACAAGACTGCGCAGCGTTTGAAAAAGGATTTCTGGCTATATGCGGTGTTTAACTGTTCAACGAAGCCTGAAGTGCATGTCGTCCAGGATCCGGTAAGGCTGGGATGGGAGCCTTTAATTAAAATTGAGCATTATCATGTAGGAGCGGAGAAAATATTATATGAAGCTAAAAAGAAGGTGGATGAATGATCAGTGATGATGATAAACAATTATTATATCTTAATTACGCAATCCTTATCGCGCAGAAATTAGAAGAACATTTACAGAATGACCTCATCTCAGTCGTCCTTTTTGGCAGCGCTGCAAGAGGAGAGGCAGGAGAGGGCAGCGATATTGATATTTTGATCGTTGCTGAGAAATTTGGAACAGGGGGTAGGTTTGATGTATTTAATGCGATTGAGAGCGATCTTAAAGCTACAGATGATTACAGGGAATTAAAAGAGAATAAACTTGGAACACTTATCAGCCCAGTGCCTCTTATCCTCTCTGAAATTGAAAATAATCCTTCTATTCTTCTGGATATTGTTACTGATGGAATAATCATGTATGACACGGATGATTTTATTGAGAACAAAATGAAGAACCTGAGAAAAAAACTTAAGAAAATGGGATCAAAAAAGATATACCTTGATGATAAACGATATTACTGGGACTTAAAACCTGATTATAAATTCGGTGAGGTTGTGGTAATTTGAGAACTGATGAGCTTGCACTTGATTATATCGACCGCGCGGAACTTACGCTTGATGAAGCAAGAAATGCATTTGAGAAGGAAGTTTATTCTCTGACCATCAGGCGCGCCCAGGAAACTGTGGAACTTGCTCTAAAAGGGAAATTAGCATGACCCCTTACCCCAAGCGCCTCATCGAAGTCGATCTCCCGATAAAGAAAATCAGCGAACACTCCCGCCGTGAAAAAAGCATCCGCCACGGGCATATTTCAACGCTCCACATCTGGTGGGCGCGCCGTCCTCTTGCAGCATGCTGCGCCGTGATATGCGCCGCGCTCTGGCCTGACCCGGCTGATTCGTTGTGTTTGTTTAGTTGGGACAAAATACCAGGAAAAGATAACGAAAGACTCATAGAATTTCTAACACAGAAATTTAGTATCGATTGGATAGGAACAGCAAAAATTGAGAAAATCGATGACGGTAAGACCATAATAGCAACCAACAAAGAAGATTTTCTTTCACTAAGTCTTAATGAAAAAAAAAACAAAGCAAATCTCAAAATCAATGACGATAGAACCTATGAGTTCATGGTGAAGAGTAAAAATGACAGGTTAAATATACACGATCCGCTGTGTCCCGAAAAGTTCAGGAACGATTGTTCCACGATCATGCGGCGCTTTTTTGACCCTATGGGCATAGGCGCGCGGGATTTTGACGATCCTATGGCGCTTCGGATCGCACTCCTTGATTTCATTGCTGATTTTGCCAATTGGGACAACACAATAAAGAAAGAATATATAGAAACCAGCCGCGCGCTCACCCAGTCGGCTCACGAATCCCTTGGTGGTGCTCCTGGTACAAAACCGCTCGTCGTCGATCCATTTGCAGGTGGCGGCTCCATTCCTCTTGAAGCGCTGCGTGTGGGCGCTGATGCATTTGCCAGTGATTTGAATCCAGTGGCAGTTCTCCTCAATAA
>CBFFLL010000284.1:0-2897 GCA_965642175.1 Candidatus Methanoperedens nitratireducens
TGAGTGTGCTTCTATCAATTTCTTTTTTATGAAAATCAATATCCCAAAGTTCTTTTCGTCCACATTTCATGTATAACAAGTTGTCTTTTCACACCTATATAAAGTTGAATGTGGGAATTTACTGTTGTCGAACTGCTTCCCAGCATAATGATTTCCATAGGAATTGGGTGTGTAACAAAACGGTGAATTACACCCCAGGTATCTCATTAACTGCATAGTTCTCAGGGAAGCAGGCGAAAGGCATTATGAGAAGGTGAGAGGTGGGGGGGTGCGGGGAAGGGGAGAGGACAATAGAGAATGATTGTATTCGATCCCTGGTCGCCATCATCACTGAGCGTTTCAGGCAAGAATTCGAAACAAGTATATTAGGACTTGTCTTTTGTTAGGCTTACAGTAATGTCGTCACCAGATGGTGAAAATAAAGATCTCTTTGAATGATAGGTCTGAGTTGAGCTGAGTTCCACTCTGCATCTTTCATACATATTATGTTCCAGTGGAAAATCAAGACAGCTTCATGCCTGAATCCTAAGGGGCTGCGCAAAAATAACATATCCAAATCAATCCACTTAATTCTTTGAAGACATGATTGTATAATTCCATTTGGGGTGGAGAGAATTTTGTATTATGTTCAATTTCGTCATTTCTTCATCTGTGAATTTTTTTGCCAGTTCATACTCTCTTTTATCCAAACAGGCTGTCACCTTAAGTCCCGTATCTGTTTTTGTTGAACCTATCAATTCAATTATCGTTTCATAATTAATCAAAGGTTTGCCTTTCCAATTCGAACTGATAAATGAAAATAATCGATGTTCGATCTTATTCCACTTACTTGTTCCTGGCGGATAATGGCATATCGATAATGGTATTTCGATTTCATTGGCAAACTCCTGCAAGAAATACTTCCATCCTCGAACACGACTACCGTTACTTCCACCTCCATCTGCACATATCATCACTCCTGTCGCATCAGGATATCCATATTTACCCAATAATGTCCACCATTGACGGATGCTTTGAACGGCAAATTCTGATGTATCATGACTGATGCCAACATTTACTAATCCCTCATTTTTTTGAATATCATATACTCCATAGGGAATTGAAACACCAATTCCTAATGATGAAAAGTCATATGCATTGACTTCTTTTGAATATCCAGATTTCTGCCATACTCGGCCTGGGTTCTTAAAATTTCCTACATTCTCCTTCTTCTTTGTATCAACAGAAATTATGGGATTAGATTCTTTTGCGAATTTTTTTGCGTGTTCATTAATAAATCTGAACTGAGCATCCCGTTCCGGGACAGATTCTCCTTCATACGTCTTTGCATTGGCTTGAAGCGAATAGTCTCTTTCTTTTAAAATACGTCCTACTGTATTTGGTCCTACCTTATGTCCTAAACGTTTCAATTCATCAGAAATAGTATATGTTGATTTATTTGTCCATTTCAACATTGACATAGGATCGCCAGCGGTTTTTTCATCCATTATCTTCTCAATATCGGGAATCAGAGTCTCATCTTTGATTTCCACTTTTTTTCGACCCCCACCTTTTATTCTTAATCTATCGGGAACTTCAAGTTTATTCACTCTTTGCAGTTCATGTATTCCCTTTTCAATTGTTGAATGTGACATCCCGGTGAGTTCTTGAACTTCTGATACTCCTCCCCAGCCTATTTCCAATGCCATTGCTGCTGCATATCTTCGTGCTTGAACCTCGTCAGAACCCTCTATCGCTTTTAACCAATATGTATATTTTTTCTGAGTCTCCATATATTTATATATGGAAGTTATACTTATTAAAATTTGCTAACTTATTTCTACGCAGCCCCTTAATGCGACGAATCGAAATAGAAAAAGGAAAACTTGTTCTTACAGAAGGTGTAATTGGGTTCTTTCAAAAAACAGTTACCAAATTTGGAACTGGTGCAAAGATTGATTGCCCAAAAGAATATCTCAATAAATCTGTTTATGTAGTGGTGTGTGAAGATTGACTCCTCAAACTATTATCCAGCAACTTGAAGATACAATAATTAGAAACCAAGAGCTTGAAAAAGAGAACCAAGAGTTAAAAACTAAGACAGAACTACTTGAAAAAGAGAATGCAGAGCTTAAAAAGAGATTACTTTTCTACGAGAATTCAAATACACCACCATCAGCAAGGCAAATAAAAAAAGCTGACAAGACTCCAGATGAAAATATCCCTGTTCCTAAAAAGCGTGGTGCTCCAAAAGGACATAAGGGAGCAACCAGACCAACAAACGAACCCGATGAAATAATAGATGTAATTTCAGATCATTGCGAAAATTGCGGTAGCAGCAATATTGAAAAGCAGGAAAACTGTGAAACTTCAGTAATTGAAGACATTCCTCCACCTCAAAAGATTAAGACAATACAATATATTCGTTGGGGTGTCAAATGCAATGATTGTGGACATCAATCCATATCAAAGCATCCAGATTGTCCGAATACAGGAAACTTTGGAATATTTCTTCTTGTATATATCGTGATGCTCAAATTCCATTTGAGGGGCGTAATACGGAAAATACAAGACTTTGTACTGAGGTACAATGAATTTGAAATCAGCCCAAAAGGAATTCATGACATATTATTAAGAGTGGGCAATGCCTGCAAAAAGGATTATGAAGATAAGATTCAGAAAATACGTAGTGCAAAATGGAGGTATATCGACGAAACCGGAATAAAAGTCCTTGGAATACAATATTGGCTATGGATATTCCGGACAGAAACCAATGAAGTGCTCGTCGTTATTCGAAAATCAAGAGGCAAGAAGGTCCTTGAAGAAATTCTCGGTAAAGAACCCGAAGGAGCGAATAGTGCCGATGGATGGCGGGCTTACAGTTGGATGAAGCTTCAACGATGCTGGGCACATCTCTT
>CBFFLL010000285.1:0-2828 GCA_965642175.1 Candidatus Methanoperedens nitratireducens
ATTAAATCCCTGTATTTATCAAAAATTTCTTTTCCAACGTCAAGAGCAAGTGTAGAGAGTTCTACTGCTGTTTTTGCATCTTTTAGCATCTGTTCCCTATCTTCTTTTGAGAGCGGTTTACTCATTCCCCCGGGTATTGCGGTCACGGGGTGTATTGCCTTTCCACCCACGCGCTCGATCATTGTCTGACCCGTTTTTCGAAGGGTTATTGCCTTTTTTGCAAGTTCGGGATTAGCACCTATCAAACCCAGTAAATTGCGAACAGCCGGATCGGCATCCGGACCAAAAACGAAATCTGGCGCTGCAAGTGCGAAGAAATGAAGCGAATGGGAATGAATGTACTGCGACATCTGCATAAGTTCCCTCAGTTTCATACCGGTTTCGGGAATTTCCACACCGAACAGGTCATCACAGGCTTTTGCTGCTGCAAGATGGTGACTCACAGGGCATATCCCGCATATCTGCGTAGTTATCCTTGGTGCTTCCCATATCATTCTTCCTTCCATGAATTTTTCAAATCCCCGGAACTCAAGCACATGAAGCTTTGCATCCACAACATCCCCGTTTTCGTTAAGGTTCACACTCACTTTTGCATGCCCTTCTAAACGCGATATTGGCTCAATATTGATTGTTTTGTTCATTTTCATTCCCCCATGCTCACCTTTTTACTTTTAGCTTTTGATATATGCGGGTAGATGGATGAAGCCATTGTATAGCGGTACCCCGTTCCTACGATATCGTCCTGGAACATGATCGCACCTGCCGGGATAATTGATGAAAGGGCATTTATTATTTCGCATCCCTGTTCCATTGCATTGGGCGATGGACCCATGCATCCGCGGCAGGGCATATTGGCTTTCATGCAGCGGGAACCGCATCCTTCAAGCGTTGCAGGGCCCATGCATATCACGCCCTGCTCAAGGAAGCATTTCTCAGGGTCAATGGTTTCAAGTTCGCAAGGCGCATACACCATATCAGTAATGAACTCCCTTTTTGGCACCAATAGATCTTTCTGTTCCCTGGGACAATCATTGCACAGGTTCTTTTGTGAAGGTTTAAGTTCCTGGCCTGATAATAATGAAACGATCGTATTTTTTATCGATGCAGAGGTTGGCGGACAGCCCGGTATGATAAAATCCACTTTTACGACTTTATTAAGCGGTTTGACGTTTTCAAGCAATCGCGGTATGTCCTTTCCCCCGGGAATTTTGCCGTCTTCTGTACTTTCCGTATTGACATAACCCCGCGTAAGCGTCTCATCAAGTGTATTGAGATTGCGCATACCTGCGATGCCCCCGAATGCTGCGCAAGAGCCCAGCGCTATCAGTATATCCGATTTTTTCCTGATTTCCTTGAGTTTTTCTTCGTTATCACTGTTCGCAACAGCGCCTGCAACCAGTGCTACTGTGACTTTTGGGATAACTTTCACATCCATTATTACAGGTGCATACTTTAGATTGATGAGGTTAAGAACGTCCAGGATCTCTTCATGCATGTCAAGTATTGATATCTGGCATCCGGAACAGCTTTGCATGCATGTCGTCAATGTGTCGGTCTTTTTGGTATTTTCTGCATCAGTCATGATCATGCCTCCATCTTTATAAGGTCATCAACAAACTTCTGAACAACATCTGCGTATTTTTTACCATCGTTGGGTGACATAGACTCGATCCTTAATCGGTCATCATCTATCCTGCGGCTCCTTAGAACTTCCCTGAACAGGTTGATGCGCCGTTCCATATCTGTATTGCCCACAATGAAGTGGCAGTTGCCGTGCTGGCAGTCGCCAATAAGGACCCCGTCAAAGCCTTTCTCAAATGCATAGAGAACATGCTGGACATTGACCCTTCCTGCGCAGGGAACACGTATGGATACAACATTGGCTGGATATTTTAATCCTGAAAGTCCGGCCTGGTCTGCGCACTCATAAGAACTGCCACTGCATAGCAATGCCAGTATTTTGGGACCTGCCGGGTCGTAAGTGCTGAAAGTTTCAATAGCCTCCTTGAAATAATTATTCGGGTACAATAGCAGGTCTCTTGCACCAGAAGGGCAGGCTGTGACACAGTTCCCGCATCCTTTGCAGCGCATGATATCTATTTGTGATACATTTTTTTCTTTGTTCATGCTGGAAGCATGGAACATACAGGTCTTGACGCATGTCCCGCAGCCCCCGCAAAGATCTTCATCCACGATGGATACAAATATCTCATGTTTGATACTATCCTGCCCCAAAACCATGGCAACTGATGCTGCTGCTGCCACCCCTTCGTTTATAGATTCACTGATAGTCTTTGGACCTGAGCATGAGCCACAAATGAACATCCCTTCATCCGTGGTATTCACATTTGCTGTCATGGGGTTTAGCTCCCTAAAGAAGCCGTCTTCATCGATATCGATATCAAGTGTCGTTCGCATATTCTCAGTCTGATCATTCGGAACAATTGCTGTAGCCAGCACCAGCATATCAAGTGTCACGGCAAGTGATTCCCCACCCACCCTGGCATCAAGGATCATTCCTTCACTTGTTTCCCTTCGCACGGGTATAGCCCTTATTGTTTCAACTTTCTCCATTTGAATTATGGATTGAATATACTGTTCACCATTTTTTCCTACAGGGTAAAAGTCCCTGTAAAATACGTATATTTTTGAATCAGGAAGTTTCTCATGTGTTTCCTTGACCGCAGTGGCTAAAGCCATACAGCAGTATCTTGAGCAATAAGCATGCTTTTCGGGGTCTTTTGAACCTACACAACCCACAAAACCGATCGTTTCCGGCGGCTTTTTATCGGATGGGCGCAGGATTTTCCCCCCATATATCCCATCAG
>CBFFLL010000286.1:0-2815 GCA_965642175.1 Candidatus Methanoperedens nitratireducens
CTTTTGGTTATGTCTCCAACCCATGAATACCCATACATTGTTTGCTGGGAACATGCGGAGGTGTAAAGGTCAGATAGACCAAAAGCATGTCCAAATTCATGTGTTCCTATGTTTTGAACCATCATTACTGTTAGAGTTCCTAATCCCCATGCGAAATTTTCCTCAAACTTCATATCGAATTCAACTATTTGACCCGGTCTCCCGCCAAAACCAATATAATACCATATATTATTCTGAAGTTATTTTGTTCAATATAAAGCCTCTCAATTTCTTTTCCAGAAAAACCTGCTTTCAATAGTTTTATTCTTTGTTCGGGAGTTTCTAACATGAATCCTCAATATAAACCACTCGTTTTTAATCCAACAATATTGTAAAAGATATTAAAGTTTAAATATTCATGCATCCAAATAATCAATATAATTATTATAATAATAATCCACTGACTTCTTTTTTTTTCTTCCCGATGTAAAATAATTTCATTTTCACAGAAAGCGACCAGCAATTTTTTGAAGAGAAGGGATACAGTGAACCAATTAGGTGCAAGGACTGTCGGAGTAAGAAAAAAGCCCAAAATAGAACCAGTGGCTTCAGTTGATATTGATTAAATTAGCCATGTCCTCATTCGATATAACAGAAAAGCGCCCTGCATCAATATTTTCGAACCTCTGCATAAAGAACATCAGTACATTTGTGGATGAGTATCATTTCTCTTAAATCCTTAAATATTAGTTTCCCCATATTTAATCCAATGAAAAACACCGAGATACTCACCTGTTTCCAGTGCGGCACATGCCATGCAAGCTGCCCTTCAGGAAAATACACAAGCCTGAATGTCAGAAAGATAGTGATGGACTCGGTCAGGAAAGACATCTCAGACCAGCCTGAACTATGGATGTGCACCACATGCTACAACTGCCAGGAGCGCTGTCCCCGCGGGATAAAGGTCACTGATGCAGTGCTCATGCTCAGGAGCGAGGCTGTGAAAAAAGGCAAGATACTTCCAGCCCACAGGAAAGTATGCAATTTTCTTATCAAAACAGGGCAGTCAATTCCAATTGATGATAAACACAGAGATATCAGAAAGAAGCTCGGACTCAGGATAGATGAAGCTGCCCGGAAAAAAGCTCTCAAGGACGTAAAGAAACTTCTTATATCAACAGGATTTGGCGAGCTGATAAAGAAATGAAGGAATTATCTCTTTTCGCAGGATGCCTTATCCCCAACCGCTATCCTGGCATTGAAAAAGCCACAGGTCTTGTGCTTGACAGGCTGGGTATCAAATGTGGCGAGCTTGAGGAGGCTGCTTGCTGCCCTGCGCCCGGGATATACCGCTCGTTCGATAAGATCACATGGCTCACCCTTGCGTCAAGGAACCTTGTGCTTGCGGAGGAGAAAGGCACAGACATACTGACAATATGCAACGGGTGTTTCAGCTCGCTGATGGATGCAAACAATATCCTGAAAAACGATGCCGTGCTCAGGAACGATGTGAACGCCCATCTTAAGAAAATAGGCAAGGAATACAGGGGTACGATAGAAGTCAGGCACATAATGGAGTTTCTCCACACTGATATTGGCGTGAAGAAACTTAGCGACGCTATTGAGAAGCCCCTTGAGATCAGGACTGCAGTGCACTATGGATGCCATCTCCTGAAACCCACAAAGGAAAGAAAGCTTGGAAGCGCAGAATGTCCTGTTTTCTTTGATGAGCTTGTGGAGGCAACAGGTGCGACAAGTGTACCGTATGAAGGTAAAACGAGCTGCTGCGGCGCAGGGGGAGGGGTGCGGTCTGCGATGCTTGAAACTTCGTTCAAGATGACAGAGTACAAGCTTGACAGGATCGTCAGGGCTGAGGTTGATTGCATTATTGACTCATGCCCCTTTTGCCACCTGCAGTACGATGCAGGCCAGATGGAGCTTAAAAAATCAGGCAAGAATTTTGATATACCTGTACTACACTTTAGCCAGCTTCTGGGGCTTGCGCTTGGTTTCTCGCCTGAAGATGTCGGACTGCATCTTAATGAAATAATTAACCCGGGATTTTTTGGAAAAATTGCAGAGATACAGAAAAGGAATGCGCCCGGAAGATAATTTTCAACAGTAGGAGGTAGTGGACAGGGGGATTAAGGGTGGTGGTATAAAAAACAGTCCGTCCTGCCCACTATAATTCGTATATATACGAACAAAACTATTTATAGTTTATGGACAGGCTTGGTTTGGACAGAAAAACTGTTTCTAATATCAATCATTAAACGTATGAAAATCGGAAAATTAATTTTACAAGGGTCTCTCGTTCTTGCCCCCATGTCACGCGTGACTAACCTGCCGTTAAGGCTGTTGTGTAAAAAGTACGGCGCTTCCATGGTTTATTCAGAAATGATATCAAGCGAAGCAGTCGTTCGGGAAAACCCGAAAAGCATAGCTCGCGGTCTGATCGCGCAAGAGGAACGTCCGGTGGCAATACAGTTGATGGGTTCTGACCCTGATACTATGCAAAGGTCAGCGCTTAGCCTTGAAAAAATATATAGGCCCGATATCATCGACCTGAACTTTGGCTGTCCGGCTCAGGATGTCGTCAGGAGTGGATGCGGCGCTGCGCTGCTCAATGACACCGGCATTATCAGGGACATCATTGAACTGCTCACAGGCTCGCTGGATGTGCCTGTTACAGCAAAGATGAGGATACTGGACAGCATTGACAGGACTGTTGAAATTGCGCGGACTATCGAGAAAGCAGGCGCCTCAGCGATTACCGTTCACGGGAGGACGCAGAAGCAAGGTTATTCGGGAAAGGTGAACCTTGAAACAATAAAAG
>CBFFLL010000287.1:0-2804 GCA_965642175.1 Candidatus Methanoperedens nitratireducens
TTAAATTGCCCCGATAGGGGCTTTCTTGACGTATAGGAAACTATAAACACATATCAATATCTTGATTTTCTATTACAACAATATCAAAGGTTCGTGGAGACTGATAAAAGTTACAAAAAGTCACTTGGCACTTTCGAGCTTGTAAGCCTCGGCGTGGGCGGCACCATTGGTTCTGGTATATTTGTTGTCCCCGGCATAGCAGCAGGTATTGCAGGCCCAAGTTCACTTCTTGCATGGCTGATCGTAGCGATCTCGGCAACTTGTGTAATGTTATCCTTTGCATGGTCTTCAGCCAGGTATCCTTCCACAGGAGCTTTTTATTCAATACTTTCAAAGGGTTTCAATGAAAAAGTATCAGCTGCTATCGTTATCCTGTATATGGTCTCCTCTGTGTTCGGAAATGCAACGATAGCCGCAGGAATTGGACAGTACATATCATTTTTTGGGTTTCAGAATGTCCTGCCGATAGAGGTCCTGATAATTTTCGGGTTCTGCATAGTCAACCTGAGGGGAGTTTCCCTTTCCGGCATAGCTGAAAATATATTAACGACACTGAAGACCGTCCCCCTGATAATAATTGCTCTTCTTTTGATGCCACATATACACATGAGTAATTTCGTGCCTTTCTATCATGCATCAAGTTTGGATTTCCTGAAAGCCATTATCATTATCTACTGGACTTTCACGGGTTTTGAGATATGTGCCATACCTGCCGATGAGACAAAGTCGAAAAATCTTGTATTCAGGTCGCTGATAATTGTTATGGCAATAGTGATATGCGTATATGCACTGTTGAACATTTCCCTCATAGGCAGCGTGGGAAGCGCAGCCCTTGCCGGGTCGCCCGCGCCTGTCGCCACTGCTTCAGGCCTGGTATTCGGGGATTCTCAAAAACTCGTTGCTATTATCGGGATCATCGCGATGCTGTCAGCATTGAACGCTTATATGCTGGGCACTTCAAGGGTTATCCAGAACCTTTCCAGCCAGTTGAATGTGCCTTTGTTCAGAGACCTGAGCGCGCAGGGGACGCCGGTCTCTGCAACGATACTTACCGCCATTTTAAGCTCGGTGCTCCTTTTATTCTCGAACCGCTTTGATGAACTTGCGAGCATCTCGGTGGTTACGACTCTGCTGCCGTACCTGTTTATTTGCATGGCAACATACAAAATTTTCCATGAAAGAAAAATCAGGCTGATAGCATGCATAGGGGCGGTGACGACCGCTGCAATACTGGTGATATCGTTTATTTTATAAACCTCACAACAAGCTTTACATATCTTAAAGCGATTTTAGTACCGGATAAGACCATGACAACACTCGACCCCTGGGGCGCAGTCAAGATTGACAATTACTCAAAACTGTTCGATGAGTTCGGGATATCAAAGTTCGATGAGCTTCTTGAAAAAATAAAGAACCCGCACAGATATATGCGCCGTCACAACATTTTCGGGCACAGGAGCTATGATTCTGTCCTCAATGCCATGCTCTCAGGAAAGCCTTTTGCAGCCATGAGCGGCTTTATGCCATCGGGCAGGGCGCACCTCGGTCACAAGATGGTGATGGAAGAGATAATATGGCACCAGCAGCAGGGCGGAGATGCGTTCCTTGCTATCGCGGATATGGAAGCGCACGCAGTCAGGGGCAAGACGTGGAAGGAATGCAGGGAATACGGGATTAACGAGTACATCTTGAGCGCTATTGCGTTAGGGCTTGAACCGGGAGCGCATATTTATTTCCAGTCAGGTTCAGAGTCAGTGAAATCACTTGCTTTTGAGCTTGGGATCAAGGCGAACTTATCCGAGCTTTCAGCCATATACGGCTTCAACGGAGAAACGAACATCGCCCACATGGTCAGCGCGCTTACACAGAGCGCCGATATTCTCAATCCCCAGTCAGAGGAATTCGGAGGACCGAAGCCAGTTGTGATCCCCGTAGGCGCAGACCAGGACCCGCACATAAGGTTGACGCGGGGGCTTGCTTACAAGACGAATATGTTCAGATTGCTGGTGGAGGAAACGGGCAAAGAGATCAGCGTCAGGGGAAAAGCAGCACCAAAAGAAGCCTTAAAAGAGATTGCAAAGCGCACTGGCGGAACTCTCTATGAGGAGCATGTTGATATTTCAATTTTAGGACGAACGCCCGCAGAAGTCGCTGAAGTGTACTCAATTGTCCAAAAAGTTGAGCTTAAATACGGCGGCTACGCTTTCATGCCTCCAGCATCCACATACCACAAATTCATGACCGGCTTGCAGGGCGGTAAGATGTCAAGCAGCGCTCCTGATAGTTACATCGCCCTCACAGATAAACCAGAAGATGGCGCAAAGAAAGTGATGCGCGCAAAGACAGGCGGCAGGGTCACTGTTGAGGAACAGAAAAAACTCGGCGGCGAACCTGATAAGTGCACGGTGTATGAATTATTGGTTTACCATCTTGTCGAGGATGACAATGAACTCATGGAAGTCTATAAGGACTGCCTTGGCGGCACGCGCGCGTGCGGCAACTGCAAGAAATATACTGCTGAACTCATGAGCATGTTCCTGAAAGATCATCAGGAGAAGAGGGAACTTGCGAGGGAGAGGCTTGGGGAATTTGGGTTATAGTCAAAAAAACCTGTCAACGCTCTCAACAGCCTTTACAATAAGCTGTGCGCTCTTTTCAAGGTCGCCCATACTCATCACTGTAACAGGCGTATGAATATACCTTGAAGGCGTGCTAATAACACCGGTGGGTATGCCTTCACGCGTCAGGTGAATGATAGATGCGTCTGTCTGCCCGGCTGCCCCCACCTTGAGCTGGTATGGGCT
>CBFFLL010000288.1:0-2796 GCA_965642175.1 Candidatus Methanoperedens nitratireducens
TTTTTTATTTTCTGTCAGCTGCTTTAATCTTCCGCTAATTTGCATATTGGCAATAACAATTTTGTATAATAAATATTTTGCTATTATACGAGATCGTTTCAATTCGAGTTGGTGAATTTAATAAAACCTCAGATAAACGTACTATTTGAAATTCATAAAATCACGTGAATTCTTGATTAGGCGAACATATCGGAAAGATTTTTCATCTTAATAATTGGACTCGACAACTCTGCCGCGGTTGAGTATGCCGTCGCAACGTTTGACTTGACCGCCCCAATCTGCCTATGACATCAATATCGAATGCATGTCACTGATACCTTTTAAAACCTTGAATCCCTTATCCGTGATCATATAATCCCCACGCTCGTGACGCTGCAGAATCATATCGGTATCAAGCAGCTTCTGCAAATGGAAAAGCAAATTCCCTCCCCGAAGTCCTGTGAGTTTTGAAAGCGCTGAAAAAGTCTTTGTCTCAATAGCTACTGCTTTTAGAATCTGGAGTCTCTGTCTGTTGGATAGTGGCTCAAGAATATCGGTGACTATGGAATCCTCGGGAAGTACCAGAATATCCTTTTTCAGTTCCGCACCCGTATTATAGATCCTAAGCGAACGCATCAATTTGACCTGTTTGTCCGAAAGATTTGAAACTTCCTGGAAACATATCCCGCATTGATCATAAGGCGCATTGTTTCTCATCTCTTCTAATTCAGACTGTTTTCCCAAAATAGTATCTTCTGCAACACCATCATGTTTTAGAAGGTTTGCATTCTCTCTCAAGAATTTGGTGAAATTTGATTTGCACGTCTTTTGCATCTGGCATTCCTTCACCATATTACTGTCAAGTCCCTCATTTATGTCGTCCACAACATGTTCTATTATGGAATTCAAAAAATCCTTTCGCGAACCTGCCAGAATTGATTCGAGATGCTGCTGGCTTGATTGTTCCATGAATCGTTTCAGGTCTTCATGAACCTCATCGAGTTTAGTTTTTATTGTCAGATTATCGGGGATGAGTTGTTCTTTTTTGTTCATTATATTGTATTATATTCCGCATAAATAAATATGTTTCTGTCATGACTGTCAGAGTCATTTTTGTACACAATACTGTATTAAGTGCATTTTAATAACGCTCAAGTATATATTCATAACTGACCAATTAGAGTTTGAGGTGCTAAAATGCCTTTATGGAACTGTACAAACAAAAGCATAACAAACGAAGAAGCAAAAGAGTCGCTGGATGCCGTAAAAAGCGCATGTTTCAAATGTGATACACATAGCAGTGATTGTTCAATCGCCAAAACAGCAGGCGAAATTAAAGCAGTTATGGAGGAATAAGTATGAGTGTTAGAGATGAAATACACAGTCAGATCGTTGGAGGACTTGTAGACGGGACTTTTCCGGTAAACACACCTGAAGAACTCCTGGCAGCATTTCCTGATGGTGCAGCCACTACCTGCAAATCAGGTGACCTTGAAGTTACTGCTGGAGATGCAGGAAAATTGCTAAAAGCAAGCGATTTCCCATTCAAGAATGCAAAACAAGTAGCTGATGTGATTGTTGAAAGAGCAGGGCTCTAAGAGCCCTATTTTTTTAGGAGAATAAATATGACTATGACGAGGTTAAAGCAATCTATACAGACATGCTGAAACGTTTTGATTTATTATAGGGATGAATGCATGTCTGATGACAAAGGTTCCTAAGGTTTTGGATTATCAGGAGATACTATCATCCCTTCAATTATTGGCAGTGAAATATCGTAGAATTTCATACTACTATTTCCCCCAGTACCTTTTATCCATGAAGCATCTACATCATCCGTGCAATCCGTGTTCAACAACAATATTACTCTTAACCGATGACCCGTGTATTTTATTTACACAACCCGAATTTCGAAATGTTTAAATTACAAAACATTAGTAGATATTATAATCAGTTGACTGAAGAAATGGATGTGAAAGATTTGGGAGAGAAAATGCCGGATAAGATGGAAAACTGTGATGCAGAGATCTATTACAGGCTTACGGTACTTAAGTTCGAGGTATAGTGACTTAAAAAAGGAGGATTGCAGGGCGCACGATGTACACAGTTTTTAAAACCACAACTTTGCATTTATTATGGTTTCACTTTCTTGGACGCTTTTTTTAAGAGATGTATGTTCAATTATTAAATCGGATATGACATTTTGTATTTTTTCAACATTCTGTTTTCCTATGCCATGTATATTTACAAAATTCACACCATATTTTAGATTTCTCTTTATTTTCGTTTCAATTAATTGCGTTACTTCTTTAATGGACATACTACCAGAAACGAATACAGCAAAAGCTTCTTCATTTATAATTAAATCAAATACTTTTAAAAATTTTTCACTAGTAAAATCTGGTAGTTTCATCATTTCTTCGTGTAATGGTTTTACCAAAGTTTCAAAGTATCCAGATGTACACAAATTACATATCTTATTTCCTCGTGTTCCAAACTTTCTTATTACGTCTCCTTTCCACTTATAAGTGTCATCAAAAGTACTCGTCCCGTTTTCAAAGCGTTTCCGTATGTATAGCGCTGCTCTCAAAACATTCCAATCATTTAGATCGATTTTGTCTTTGAAATAGCCTAGTAATAATTTGACTTCAGTATCACTTTCAATTAATTTGATACTTTCCAACGTTTTTTCAGATTTATCTTCAAGAAGAGCAATATAATCTTCTTTTACAGCTGCATTTATTATTCCCTCAATCTCGTTAGTTTCCTCGGGATTAAATTTAGCTATATTTATAGAAAGAGTCTTTTCCCCTTCAT
>CBFFLL010000289.1:0-2763 GCA_965642175.1 Candidatus Methanoperedens nitratireducens
TATAGTGAAGGGCAGCCTATTGGTGGGCTCGCCATTTAATGAAATAATTAAGATTCAAAAGGATATTGATGCCAGTCTGATCATTCTTGGCGCACCTGATAACAAACTGGGAAGCACTGCTGAAAGGGTGGTGAGGGGCGCCAGGTGCCATGTGCTGATAGCCCGTGAGAAAACCGCTGGCGATGAGCCATATAAGCATATTTTTGTTCCGGTGGACGGTTCCGAGGATGCCGGGTATGCTGCGCGGTTCGCAGCCAGTATTGCACATCGTTCTGCCGCGAACCTGACAGCGTGTCATATTATTCAGAGTATGAAAAAACTGTCTGAAGGTAAAGCGATAACTAAAAAGGTGATAGATCTTGCTGAATCAAAGGGCATGAAAGCGGCATCGATCGTCAGGGAGGGGAAAATATCAGAAGAGATACTCAAAGCGATTGACAGCGAGCAATTTGATTTAACGGTAATCGGATACACAGGTCGGGGCAGGATTTCCAGATTGATACTTGGAAGCGTGTCAGAAAAAGTAATTCGTTCGACTTCGTGTTCGGTCTTTGTGGTAAAAAGCCTGAGGACTGAAAAGGTATATACTGTCCAGAAATCACATGGGTGAAGCAGATGACAAAATTTCAATTCTTGGTCCCGGTGGATGGCTCTGAAAATTCGAAGGCAGCTGCAAAGCATGCCGTACAATTGGCTGGCAAGTATGGAGCAGAGATTTCATCGATGTTTGTTGCAGACATCCAAAAATATTTAGCGCCTGATATTATTGAAATCGTGAAGGATGCAGGTAGAGAATATGTCGATCAGGTAAAAAGGCTGGCTGAAAGTGAAGGGGTAACGGTCAGATCAACGAAGGTGCTTTCGGGATCTCCAATTGAGCAAATACTTAATGAAGCTAAAGCAATAGATGCAAATTTGATAATAATGGCAGCGACTGGAAAGGGGCATGTTGAGACAGCGCCTATTGGAGCTGTTGCAAATCGTGTGCTTCGGTTGAGCAATTCACATGTTCTGCTGGTGCGAGATACTGAAAACGGGGAACATTACAAAAAGATACTCATCCCAACTGACGGATCAAAGGACGCTATGTATGCAGCCCAGTTCGGCATGAGCATTGCAAGACGGTACAATGCCGAAGTATATGTATGTACCATAATCGATTCCAAAGAAAAGATCATTAAAAGGCACGTCACTAACCTTGATGAAGTTAGAAGGGGAAGAGTACTGGGGGAAACCTTGACATATCCGGAATCCATTATCAGACGAATGCGACAGCTCCTGCTGGACGATGCTGCCAGAATCGCGGACGATGTCAGGAAAATGGCAGAGAAAAAAAGGGTTACCGCAGATATAATCGTAAAAGATGGAAAAACTGCCTCTGAAATACTCAAAATTGTGAAAAACCAGAATATAGATCTGGTGGTACTGGGCAGCACTGGAAAAAGTCTAATATCATTAATGACGATAGGAAGTATATCAGAAAAGGTGGCGTCCACAGCCAGGTGCTCCGTCCTGGTTGTAAGGGGTTCAAGAATTGAAAGGGTAGTCCCTGAATAACCTCTGAAGTTTAAGATTTTTGGTAATGAATTTTATTGATTTCAGATTTAGCTTTCTCCGTATAATTGCTGGGAAAAGAAAACCGAAATGTTTTAATAATACTTATGGGATGATGAATGAAAAAAAATGATGGTAAAATAATTAATAATAGGGATGAAAAAAGTGAAAATAAAAAGATTTATTCTACTTTATATCTTATTGCTTTCTTTTTGGCTCCTTTTATCTACTTATTTGGACTGGTTCCATCTGACTTTTGGCTTAATCAGTACGTTATTGGTATCACTCTTTACTTATGATATGGTGTTTGTAAATGAGGATCGGGGGAACAATTTCAAAAAACTGATCAGGTTCATTTCATATTTGCCCTGGTTATTATACCAGATTGTCCTTTCGAACGTGGATGTCGCAAAAAGGGTTCTTGACCCTAAGATGCCGATAGACCCGGTCATGATAACATTTGATTCAGGTCTGAAAACCGACCTTTCCAGGACTATCCTTGCTAATTCGATCACATTGACCCCGGGCACAGTGACTGTGGATATCGATGATAACACATTTGTAATTCATGCACTTGCAAAGAAATTGGGTGACGATCTGCTTGAAGGCGCAATGGAAAAAAAAGTGGCGCATGTGTTTATGGAGGATGAATAGATGGAAGACCTGTTTGTGCTGGCAGGATTGATACTCATATTTACGAGTTTTATCTCACTGTACCGTGCCATACACGGCCCCGGGTTATTTAACAGGATAATTGCAGTGAACGTGATCGGGACAAAGACCATACTGTTATTGGTGCTTATTGGATTTATCTATGGCAGGCCCCATTTTCTGGATATTGCCCTGGTGTATGCACTGTTGAATTTCATAATGACCATAGCAGTAACGAAATATTGAGGTGAACAAAATGCTCATAAATATATTTAATGTGATTTCCGCGGTTTTCATACTATTCGGGTTATTTTTCATTGTAGTCGGCACTATAGGTTTAATCAGGCTTCCTGACTTCTATTCAAGGATGCATGCTACTGGAAAATGTGATACCCTTGGATTAGGATTGACCATCACCGGATTAATTATATACAATGGTTTAAATTTCATCAGTGTAAAACTGCTATTCCTAGTTATCTTCATTTTTATTGTAAATCCCGTAGCCACTCATGCAATAGCACGGGCAGCGTATAAAGTAGGACTACAGGCATGGAGGAA
>CBFFLL010000290.1:0-2753 GCA_965642175.1 Candidatus Methanoperedens nitratireducens
TCTGGATATTAAGATGATGGCTGCACGCGGTGGAATGAGGCTGCATGGGGATGAGATGGCGCCGGGGATTAATAAGTATGAAGTGATAATTGTCGTATTTACGTCGGATCGGGTCGATCCTGTTGATCCTGTCGGGATAGATTTTTGCGTATATATTTATACTTTCAAAAAAGAATCTAAGTTGTTAATATGAGTGAACTAAAAGTCCATATTCCGAAGAATATCAAAAATCAGCTTGAATCGACTGCAATAGACTGTTTTGGAAAAAAAAACAATGCTCTTGATATTGCGGTATCAAAAGCAATTGAAGAATGGCTTGCAAAAGCTCACAAAGTCCTTATTTCGCAGAAACCGCCAGAAGATCCAGTCGAAGCTATATGGGGTATGCTCTCCCATGTTAAAAAATCTGGAGTCGAATTGCAGCATGAAGCAAAAACGATTCGTCTTAATAAGGCAATGAGGTACAGGAATGTATCTGATTGATGCTAATATTTTTTTAGAAGTAGAACTTGGTCAAAAAAAAGGCGAACCCGCAAGAAAATTATTGAAACGATTCGAGAACGGGGAACTATCCGGATATATATCCGACTTCCACATAGATGCTATCGTTATAGTTATGGAAAATTACGATAAAACTGGAAAAGAAATAGCGATTTTCCTTTCAAGCCTGTTAAAGTATAGAGGTCTTTCAATCATTGAGATTTCACTTTCAAGCAAAATAAATACTACGAAAATTATGGATTTGTATGATCTTGATTTTGATGATGCATTAATATGTCAATGCATGAAAGAGAGAAATCTAAAGGATCTCATTTCATATGATACTCATTTTGATAAAATAGATTTTATTGATAGGATAACTCCGGACAAACTTATCTGATCTACATCTTAAAATTTTGTTCATCACCAGATAATACATAATTTAATAATTTTTATGCGGCGCACTGCAATGCAAAATGCAGAGCTGGCGCAACATGCGCCTTATTCCCCCCATTCCTGCCCTTGTACATCCCCTCAAAATATCCCCTCTTCACCATATACCCGATCCCCTGCCTGTACTCATGCACCTTGTGATAAACAACAACCTCAGGGTCATAACTTAAAACTGTTTTATTCAAAAAAAAGATATGCAACCATAAATTTCATTTGAACTCCGCCAGCGGCGGCGCCTCACCGGGGTCTGGGGTCGCACCCCAGCGCTGTGAAAGATTATGTTGATCAAAAGTGTTAATAGCACACACCTATTTGCTTGTTCGTTTGCTGTTTCGTCTCCCTATCGTGCGCCGGATTTAAATAAGTATCATACAATAAATATGTTGTCCCGCCCCCCTCCATCTGAGGAAAACCAGGCGCCAGGAATGCGATACTCATTCAGCCCACCCGCGGGAAGCGCGATAGTAAATAGCATTCATTTTTTCGACACTTATCCTTTCAGTTAACTGCAGTGTAATTGATTCGCACCACTTAGAAACTCTTAATTCCTTAATCTTTAATAAATATATTCCCTATTATTATGATGAAATATCGCTCCAGCGCGCTCGCCAGGGGGGCTGGGAATTAACGACGAATTAACAGCGAACTCGCAACGAACTCCAAACTAACTCCGGCAGCGTGAGTTCGTTTGGAGTTCGTACCAGTTCGTTGCTTCGTTTTCATATCAGGCGCCGGACTTAAATGTTTAGCATGTGATAATTATTTAAATAATGCAGCCACTGAAATATCTTCATCTAATTCATCCCAGTGTATTCCTATACCTTTTCCAATAAGCCTCCATTTGTTTCTCTGTTCACTATTAGCATCCCGCAACTTAGGGAACCACTCAAGAGGCATACTGATTTCTCTTCCATCCAGGAGGCGAACATGCATCATATCAAAGTTAAACCATACATCTGATGCCATTACTTCTATAATCCTGGTGATCAAAGTGCTCATGCTTTATCGGAATTGATTTTCCCACATCTGCTTAAGCCTGGCTTGAATATTTGACATATCCTTTTGTGTCAAAATACCCATTTGTCGCTCCACCAGCGTCTTTTGCAATGTTGCCAGTTTATGCATGCGTACAACTGAAGGGAGCAAAAGCCCAGCTTTTCTCCATTCCACTAGTCTAACATCGTAGTCGGTATCCATGTCCTGGCTTGTGATCCGTGCCACTAGAATATCAGCATCATCCGTATCTAACAGTACGAGTGCAGGACGCTTCTTAACCTCTTTCTGATCTGCAAATGGGAATTTTAACAGGACGACCTCACCCATGCGATAGCTCTGCATCATGTTTGATCATAAACGGAATCGGAATTGCCGTAACCTGAAAGAAATTGCTCAGCAGTCATATGCGTCCATGCTTGTTCTTCAAGACCATTGTCTCTCGGTTCGCTGATCAGAACTATCACTCGAACCATCTGAGCATGCTGAAGTTTTTTGAAAAATGTATCTGGTACATCGATTTTGCCATCCGGTCTTATCCTAGTTTGAAATTCAATTGCTTTCATAATATCTCTTTTCTATACTCAAATTTTTTCAGGTCTGCCTTTGCAAACCACTTCATGGTATCATTCATTTCATTCTCCGCTCAGCTTTTTTAAATTCCAGCCATGCGGAATCAAATTTTGCTTTTGTTTGCATCCAGATCATCATATTTTAATTATGTTTTAAGCTTAAAAAGATACTGCTTGAAATCGTTTAAGGAATAACTTTTCGCCCCCCTCCACTTCGGCAAAAACCCAGGCGCCATGAATGCGATATTCATTCAG
>CBFFLL010000291.1:0-1070 GCA_965642175.1 Candidatus Methanoperedens nitratireducens
GAAATAAAAAACCTTTGTGTTGGCTTTGATGGAGTTGATGTTCTTAAGAATATTAACCTTGAAATCAACGAAGGGGAGATAATCGGTATACTGGGAAAGAGCAGCGCAGGAAAATCCATTCTCATGCATATACTCAGAGGTGTGGAACCTTTTGAGAATGTTTCAGGCAGTGTGATCTACCATCTTTCTCGATGCAGTAATGGATATATTGAGCTTCCAGGCAAAGCCGGGACTGCCTGCCCGATCTGTCATACAACATTTAAGAAGTTCGATGTAGATTTCGTGAAATTACCCATACACGACCATTTCAGAAAAGAAATAACCAGAAGGATCGCTATTATGCTCCAGAGGACTTTTGCTTTATATGGCGATGAAAGGGTTATTGTGAATGTGATGAATGCACTTGAGGAGATCGGCGAACTTGGACCTGATGCAATAAACAAAGCCGCTGATCTGCTTGATCAGGTCAATCTTTCCAACAGGATGATGCATATAGCAAGAGAACTCTCAGGAGGCGAGAAACAGCGCGTCGTATTGGCGAGACAGCTTGTGAAAAACCCCATACTATTACTGGCAGATGAACCCACAGGAACCCTTGACCCAAAGACCGCAGATATTGTTCATAAAACCATCCTGAGAGCGACCAGGAATTTCAACATGTCGCTTGTTATCACTTCTCACTGGCCCAGGGTTATCGAGGAGCTTTCACATAGGGCATTGTGGCTTGATGAAGGAAAGATCGTAAAAATCGGTGACCCACAGGATGTTTGCTCGGCGTTCATGAAAGAAGTGGGGAATATAGGAGACCTTGAAAAGGTTGATATCGGCAAACCCATAATTCGCGCGCGTGACCTGAAAATGACATATTTCTCCATGGATAGAGGTATAGTCAGGGCGGTCAATGAAGTGGGTTTTGATGTAAATGAAGGGGAAATATTAGGATTAATCGGAACAAGCGGAGCAGGTAAAACAACAACATCCAAAATAATCTCCGGGCTGTTGAAGCCAACATCAGGTTCAATTGATGTCAGGATTGGGGATGAGTGGATAGATTTGACGCAATTGGGTGC
>CBFFLL010000291.1:1080-2742 GCA_965642175.1 Candidatus Methanoperedens nitratireducens
CTGATAAGAAGGGGCGTGCTACCAAATATATCGGGGTATTGCACCAGGAATATAGCCTGTACCCTCACAGGAATGTTATTAATAACCTGACAGAATCTATCGGTCTTGATTTACCAGTTGAATTGGGTGAAAGAAAAGCCATCCAGACATTGATGACCGCAGGCTTCACAGAGAAAAAGGCACAGGAAATCCTTGCCAAGATGCCCGATGAATTGAGCGAAGGAGAAAGGCACAGGGTGGCGATGGCTCAGGTGTTGATCAAAGAGCCGAGGATACTTGTTTTTGATGAGCCTACGGGAACAATGGACCCCGTAACCAAGATAGAAGTTGCAAAGTCTATCATCCACGCCAGAAAAACATTGGGGGAGACCTTTGTCATAGTATCGCATGATATGGATTTTGTGGCTCAGGTATGCGACAGGGCAGCTTTGATGCGTTTTGGTAAGATTGTGGATATCGGGGAAACGGACGTTGTTTTATCGAAACTTTCCAGGAAAGAGCGAGAAGAAGCTATAGAAGGAATTGTCTAAGGAGGTTAAGGAGGTGAAATAAGTGCCAGAAATATACAAAGGAATGCCGGCTGTATTTGAACGGAAGGACGGGAAATTTGAGATAAAAGTGCTGGTCACTGCAGGAATGCTAACGCCAGCACAGATGAAGAGGATCAGCAAAGTCGCTGAGAAATATGGCACTGGCATCCATCTCACAATGAGACAGGAAATAGCAATATTGGGCATACCTAAAGATTCGATAGATAGTGCACTCAATGAACTTAAAGAGTTCGGCTTAAAGCCGGGTTCAGCAGGTTTAACGATCCGAAATGTGACCTCATGTCCTGGAAATACGTACTGTTTCAAAGCGGCTCAGGAGACTCTATCTCTTGCACAGGAAATCGGTGAGCGGTTCAGCGGTAAGAAGGTGCCAGCGCCGCTGAAAATATCAGTTGCAGGATGTCCATACCCGTGCACCAGACCGCAGTTCAATGACATCGGTTTGATGGGGAGGGTAAAGCCTGATTTGAATATTGATGACTGTACAGGCTGCGGAAAGTGTGTTGAGGTCTGCAAAACAGGCGCTACTACAATGGATGATGGAAAAGTGACAATCGATTATGACAAATGTAATATGTGCGGAAGGTGCATCGTGGTATGTCCGGCACATGCCAGATTTTCAGCAGAGGACGGCTTCATAATGTTTGTGGGTGGAAGAGGAAGCTGGCCGCCGCACGAAGGTCAAATACTGCACGAACTCATACCAAGAGATGAAGTTGTTGACCAGATAGACCGCATAGTCACAGTTTATAAGGAGAAGGGAAAGCCCGGTAAGAGGCTGAAAGAATTTATTGAAAATATCGGATTTGAGGAATTTGAAAGAATGGTCAAAAGTAAATAAACAGGAGGAATGAATTTATGGCTATACTTGTTCAGGAAAGAGCAGGAAAATTGTTGGATGAAGGAATATTCTATGAAAAAGAAGAAATTGTAAGAACTGATTTCGAATACCGCATTGGAGACAAGTTGAAATTCGTGCTTGTAGTGGCAGATGAAGACCAGGAATTTAAAACGAATGAAGCAAAACCAATATCAATAAAAAAAATAAAAATTCCCCCGCAAAATATAATTGTTTCAAGCATGTACGGGATTCATCCCATTGGTCATCTAT
>CBFFLL010000292.1:0-2731 GCA_965642175.1 Candidatus Methanoperedens nitratireducens
TCTGGGAGAGCGGGCTGGATGATGATATGGAACTAGAGGAATGGATCAGGTCTTACAACTGCGGCATCTCATCGCTAGTAGAATGGTGGATGAGAGAGATGAAGAGCAAAGGTCGCGTTCCAGGCATTGTTCCATTCATTGCAATTATGAACTCCCTGCTTTCCGGGAAACCATCGCGCCTGCGTTGCGGCAGCGGTATTGACTTTTTCTCTGTAATGCCTGACGGCAGGATCTCCGCATGCCCTGTGTCTATTGATTTTGATTTCTCGATCGTCGGCTCGATCTTTAAAGATGAGCCGACCTCACTATGCGATAAGGCATGCGTGGGTGAGCCGTGCACATCATGCGAGATATTCCACATCTGCGGAGGTAGGTGCCTTTTCGTGAACAGGTCACAGGATATGCTTAGAAGAGAGGGGTACGCGAGTATATGCTCAACCGTGAAGCATCTGGTACTGGAACTTGATGGTGCGGCGCCGCGGGTGAGAGAGCTGATCAAGAGCAGGGTTATCCCCGCAGATGAGTTCGATTATCCTGAGTTCAATAACGGGTGCGAGATAATTCCGTAATGAAAAAAGTGAGACTGCATCAAATTGCGGTTTTCTATTCATTCATAAAATCCCCTATGGCTGATACACATTCTGCCATTTTTTCCTATAATATATAGTAAATAAGTTTATATGTTATTTGTCATGTATTATGAACTAACCGAAAGAAAGAAAACGGTTGATATATTGGATCGAATCAGACTCAAAAAAATCAGAGAGAATGATAAAGAAAACTTTAACGTACATCAGACAAAATGTATAATTGGAGTTTAGGGAACCTTCAGCAATTAAAGTGATATTATGGAAACAATCAGTGCACATCAGTCAATTAAAGAACAGTACAATCTATTGAAAAAAGATGGAATGTCTAACACATTTGACAGAGCGATCGCCCAGGGAAAACGCTGCTCGTTCTGTGAACAAGGGATAAGCTGCCAGCTTTGCAGCAATGGTCCGTGCAGGATAAAACCAGGCGCGGAACGGGGAGTATGCGGCATAGATGCGGACGGGATGGCAATGAGGAACTTCATGTTCCTGAACACAATGGGCACGGCAACATACACCTTCCACGCCAAAACAGTTGCAAAAACCCTGAAGGCAACAGCGCTTGGAAAAACCCCATTCCAGATAAAGGACGAAGCAAAGCTTCGGGCTCTTGCCGAAAAATTCGGCATAAAGACGGATAAGAGCACAAAGGAACTTGCTATTGCAGTTGCAGACGCCATGATGGCAGGAATAAACGCGGATTCAGACGAGGAACTTTCCAATGTCCTTGCCTTTGCGCCAAAGCAAAGGATAGAGGTCTGGAGAAAGCTTGGCATCCTGCCTGGAGGACCACTCAATGAGGTAATGGATGCGGTATCAAGCACGATGACCAATATGGACGGCGATTATGTCTCGCTTGCAAAAAAGGCGCTGCGCCTGGGTATTACCTGTATCTACGGCTCGCAGATCCCGCTTGAGCTTGGACAGGACATACTGTTTGGCACTCCGCAGCCCCATGCGGTTAATGTTGACCTTGGCATAATAGACCCCGCTTACGTCAACGTAGTTGCAAATGGTCATGAGCCATTCATCGGCGCAGCTCTTATCAAGACCGCACATGAGGCTTCAAATCAGGAAAAAGCAAAGAAAGCAGGAGCAAAAGGTCTTCGCATCATCGGCTCGATCGAGACGGGGCAGGAACTGGTACAGAGATACAATATCGATGACGTGTTCGTTGGACTTACAGGGAACTGGTTGAGCATAGAACCTGCGCTTGCAACAGGAGGGATAGATGTATTCGCAATGGATATGAATTGTTCTCCTCCGGATCTTGGTGATTATCAAGAAAAATATAACTCATCTCTTGTTTCAGTCTCCAAGCTTGTAAATGTCCCTGGAATGAAAGACCAGATAATCTATAAACCTGATCAGGTGGCAGCACAGGCTCAGAAACTTATAGATATGGGAATAGAGAACTTCAAGAAGCGAAAGGGAAAAGCAACAAACCCGTCAAGCAGGAAGCAAAATGCAATTGTTGGTTTCTCGGCTGAGGCATGTATTTCCGCTCTTGGCGGCACACTCGACCCTCTGCTTGACGTTATCAAGAAGGGAACGCTAAAAGGCGTGGTAGCCCTTGTGAGCTGCTCAACGCTGCGTGATGGCGGTCAGGATGTCAATACGCTGAAGATCGCAAGGGAACTTATCAAACGCGACATACTTGTCATAAGCGCTGGATGCGGTAATGCAGCCCTTCAGGTTGGAGGACTCACAACACTTGAAGCAAAAGCTGAAGCTGGGCCGGGTCTTAAGGCAGTGTGCGAACTGCTCAAGATCCCTCCGGTGCTGAGTTTCGGAACATGCACAGACACAGGGAGAATTGCCCTTCTTGTAACTGCGATCGCAGAGGCTCTGAACGTTGACACGAAAGACCTTCCTGTTGCGGTCACTGCACCCACGTATATGGAGCAGAAGGCTACGATAGATGGTGTCTTTGCAGTTGCGTTCGGTCTTTATACCCATGTAGCACCGCTCCCTCCAGTTGCAGGAGCGCCCAGGCTTGTTAAGCTTCTCACCCAGGACATAGAAGGGCTTACAGGCGGCAAGTTTGCTGTCGAGACAGATATGGCCGAGGCGGCAAAAGGCATTGAGGCGCACATAATGAAGAAAAGGGCAGCGCTTGGATTTTATAAATAACCATC
>CBFFLL010000293.1:0-2712 GCA_965642175.1 Candidatus Methanoperedens nitratireducens
GCATATACATAGAGATAGCTGGTATTGATGCCTGTCCTGAAGGTGAGCTTCTTCTCTGTCCAGTCGTATGTGCCTTTGGCAAAGACCAGGTTGGTCTGGGTTATCCATTTCCTGTTACTGTCAAGCTCCACCACCCTCACAGCAGGCGCGTTCTTCCCTCCTGCGCCCTCTGCTTTGAGCCAGGCTGAGAGGGTGTAGTATGCAAGCGGCTCAGCTTTCATCAGGTCTGATTTCGGATACCCGCTCCTGCTGTCGGTTGTTCCGGGGATGCTTACTTTTATCGAGCGCGCGCCGCTGTTGGAGATGGTATCCCATACTGGTGTGCTGCCGTTGCTGGTCACAAAGCTCCAGGAAAGGGGTGTGGCTGCGCCGGATTCAAAGCCGCCGTTGGCGAGGAGGTTTGGCGGGCTGGTGAGGACTTCCCTGAAGGAGAAGCCGCCCCGGGCTGCCAGCATGGGAAGGGTGGTGTCGTTTATTGATATCCCTTCGATAGTCCCGTTCTCTCCCAGTTTGAGCTTCAAGCCGTCGCCGCTTGAGATCACAGGGGATGCGGGTATCGATTCATTGAAATGCTGGCTTATGATATCAATGTCGCCCATTTCCACGAATCCGTTCCCGTTTACGTCTGATCGCCTGGTATCAATGGCGGCGGCTGACACGAGGATCATAAGACTGATCAACAGGAATGAACCGGATCTTCGCAGAGAGGACATGCTGGAAAAGAAAGATTGGTTTGAAGGTATATAAGAATAATCATTATAATAATGATGGTTTTTTATTATCTTCTGGTTAGGGCATGGTTGTTTGGGGTGATGAAATAGTATTCATCAAGGAGGAGGGAACACGGATGACACGGATTCGACGGATACGCACGGATTAGATTTATTTAGACCGGATCGACAGGATTCACAGGATCAGTCACTAAAATCATATCCTGTCGATCCTGTTTATCCTGTCTTAAACTTCCATTTTCTTGAAAATCTCAACTGTGGTCAACCAATCGCCATATAGCTAATATTGACCGAAAAAGAGATAATCTTCACGGACATACCTTTATAAGAAATACATATTTATCTTGAAATATTATTCAGAGCTTTTTTCTCAGAACGACTGAGAAAACTTTCAATGTATGGATTTCAAGTTCGAGTAAAATTCTATAATATCCCACCCTGACCCTGTAAATATTCCTTGTCCCGGCCATTTTTTTTACATCCATGCCGGTCGGGAAATCAGGGAGTTTTTTTAGAGTTTCTTTTATTCTCTGAATGTCACGCGATGGAAATTTCTTGATATCCTTGATGGCTTTTTTTTCGATGAGAACATCATAACTCATTATCGATTTCCTGAAGTGAGATAAAATCAGTTTCCCCTTGCTTTTCTCTATTGAAGTAATCCCTGATTGCTTTTAATTCTTCATCATCTGGAAATGCTTCACCCATAACTATCAATGTCTCTACATGATCAAGTCTTCTTATGACTTCGTCCAGTTTCATATCAATATTTTCTACTGTAACATCCATGCTTATGAATCTTAATTCATGATAGATATAATTTATGATTGCCGGATCATGTAAGTCTCCATTAAAAATGTTGTTGCACGGTTGTGATCATATGCAACTGGTGATTTCATGTTAAACCCCGCCAGCGGCGGCGCATCCGATGGGGTCTGGGGTCACAACCCTAGCGCCGTGAAGATAATGTTGACCGAAAGTGTTGTCCCACCGCCTTAATCGCTTGAATGTTATGCTGCGGATGTTTCAATATGAATTCCAATTCAAATATAAAATCTAAATTCAATGCGATAGCATCTCTTTTATCGTTTTCTCGAAATCTTTTAACGGTTCGAGATCGTTCTGGAGTATGTTATATATTTCATCAATATCCAATTTCCAGTAAATATGCACAAGAATGTTTCTGAATCCAGCCAGATCAGAAAGAGATTCGCAAAGGGGAGATGAAATCAAACCTGCTTCCTGAATTATCTCAAAAGTCTCTCCGCGAGAAACTTCTCATCAAGCCATCCAGATGTCTCTGCATAATCAAGGTATTCCCCCAGAACCGTTTCCTCGTACCTTATTCGTCTTACTTCATCTCTGCAAAAAACAATCTTACCGGTCTTTATAACTTCATACTGAAAAACAGTTGGACATCCATTTAAGACTTTCACATCAAATTCAACTCTGGGTTCAATCCCCTGTTCTAATTTCCTTGCAAGCTTCATGGAAAATTTAAAACTCTGATAGCCAGAAAGCTTTTCTTGAGTCAAAACTGCAACATCTATATCTTCGAATTCAGTACTATCCAGAAAAGAGCCAAATACATAGCCTGTGTCTATCTTAAAAACTGATAGATTCTCCCCGATTCTTTTCAGGATATCATCTTTATTCATAATTATACCGGATTCGTGAACTACCCAACCCTAAAGGGCTTGGGCGTACCGCTGCATCGGCTCTCTATTGAAAGTCCTTGACGGTCGTAAATTCCCGTAGTTCCTACGGTACAGCTTGGTCTATTCTCTATCAATATCGCAGATACCTGATCTCTTCCCATTACAAGACCACAGGAAGGACAGCTATGTATCCTCTCTGATAGCTTTTTCGGGACAAAGTAGCCACAAATACAGGTTTGAGATGTTCCTGCCGGATTAACGAACTCCACGAATTTACCAGCGTATGCTGCTTTGTATTCCGTTAAGTTCATCAACTGATACCA
>CBFFLL010000294.1:0-2710 GCA_965642175.1 Candidatus Methanoperedens nitratireducens
AATACCGGATAAGTACAAAAACTTTGAGCGTGGAAGCGAATCCCCGATAGTAGTTATCTATTTTATGCTTTTAATCATTTCCAAAACGTTTTTGATATCCATGATACTTTTATAGCCTAATAGACATATATTAAATAAATGTTTATGATACTATGAATCTAAAAGACAGGAAATTACTACAAACAATACAGGATGGTATCCCAATAGCCCCTGAACCTTTCAAACAGGTGGCAAAAGAGCTTGGAATATCCGAAGATGAAGTTATAAGCAGGATGGCCGGAATGATAAAAGATGGCACTATACGGCGTTTTGGGGCATCTATCGGGCATCGGGCGATCGGAATAACTGCAAACGCTATGTGCACATGGGACGTGCCTGATGATAAGGTTGAAGAAGTGGGCGCGATCATGGCGGGTTTTGCAGAGGTCACGCACTGTTACGAACGCCCGCGTTATCCGGGCTGGAAATATAACCTTTTTACTATGATACATTCCTATTCGCGCCAAGAATGCGAAAAAGTGGCAAAGGAAATATCCCTTGCGACAGGAATAAGGGATTACAGCATTCTTTTCAGCGAAAAAGAGTTTAAAAAGACCGGTGTAAGGTTATGAAACAGTTCCTCCCCCTGATACTTGATCTGGCAGGAAAGGAAGTGGTCATATTTGGAGGAGGAAAGGTAGGGGAACGGAAAGCCCTGTTCTTTTCAGGGGCGGCAGAAGTTACTGTTATCAGCAGGGATTTCACTTCATCTCTTGAGGGGCATTATAAGGACGGAAAAATAAAGCTTATAAAGGTTAAAGACCTCAATGATAATGAAAGTCTCAGGTACATGAAAAAAGCTTTTATTGTTATACCGGCAACCAGCGATGCAATTTTGAATGATAACATCGCTTCCATTGCACAACAGAACGGAAAGCTTGTCAACAGGGTTGATGACATGGGGGATGTCATCGTCCCATCTGTCATCAGGCAGGGAGATATCGTGATCGGGATATCAACTCTAGGCCACAGCCCTGCGCTTTCAAAATTCATAAGGCAGAGGCTCGAAGATGTTATTACACCCCAATTCGCGCAGATGGCCAAACTACAGAATGAATTCCGGGAAATGCTGAAGACGCAGGTCAAAGACCAGAAAGAACGCAGCGAAATACTGTGGAATATCATTAATGATGGTGATGTATGGAGCGCATTGGGTGAATCTTATGAAAAAGCATATAAGCTAGCTTTAAAACATATAGTACAGGATAGGGAAACGTTATGACTGAAATATCCAGCATGCTTATCACGCATACAAAGGCGAGCATAGAAGAGATGGAAGGCGCGTGGCACGGAGGGGTCGAGCATCTATTAATGCGTCTTAAAATGCACGAACTCGTTGAGGAGTGTGCAGTTCTAAAAACCTGCAACCGCGTCGAAGTGTATGTCGTTTCACCCAAAGGAAGCAAGGTGCTTTTTGATTTCGCAAAACACATGAAAGTTTCATCGAGGATTGTTGATTTTCTTGACCATGAAGAGTCGCTGAGGCACCTTTTACGGCTGACCTGCGGTCTTGAATCCATGATAGTAGGGGAAGACCAGATACTCGGCCAGGTAAAAGAATTATACGCGCTTGCGAAGAAAGCTGAATCTACAGGCAAGACACTCGATACAGCCTTTGGCAAAGCCATCCAGGTGGGGAAGCGCATAAGGACTGAGACCGGTATTAATAAAGGTTCGGTCTCTATTGGTTCAGCTGCTGTGGAACTTGCAGAAAATACCCTTGGAGGGTTGAGTGGAAAAACGGTAATGGTCATTGGAGCAGGTGAGATGGGGACGCTTGTTGCAAAAGCGCTTTCCAATAAGAACATCAAAGTAATTTATGTTTCGAACAGGACTTTTGAGCGCGCTGAAGCTCTGGCGTGTGAGTTGAACGGAAGGGCCGTAAAATACGAAGCTATCGAAAAATTCATCCCAAAGTCAGATGTTATAATAAGCGCTACTTCTGCGCCGCATTTTGTCCTGACACGTGAATTGATTTCCCGCGTAATGGAAGAACGTAAAAATGAGATCATGCTTATAGATATCGGCAATCCCAGGAATATCGAGAGCAGCGTGGGGGAAATACCTGATGTCAAGCTCTTTAACATCGATAACCTGAAAAGCATCAGCGATACGAACCTTTCAAAGAGGAAAGAGGAAGCCAGGAAAGCAGAGGCGCTTATCGAAGAAGAACTGGAATTGCTTAATAAACAGTACAAGCGCCAGCAGGCTGACAGGATAATTTCAGCGCTTTATTCAAGTATCGAACAAATAAGGAGAAAAGAATGCGAGGAAGCAATAAATAAACTCATGTCGAGGCATACAATCGGGGATAGTGAGCGCATGGTGCTTGATGATATGACACATTCATTTGCCAACCAGATCCTGGCAGAACCTACCAAGATACTCCGCTACGCTGCTGAACATGACGATGAAAGATTCCTGGATACTGTGGCAGAACTATTCCAGTTGAATGGCGCAAAAGGAAAAAAGCAGTTCGAATAAGTTGTTCATGCCTGAGACTGTGTTATCCTGAGAGGGTACAGTCCCTCAGAGAAAAGAATCTGAGAGGGACAGATTTATATAGAGAATTTACATATTATATATCGGTGTTCGAATGAGGCTCAGCAAAACAAACATTTTTCTGATTGGTATCGTGCCAATTATCTTTGGATTGATTATACTATACAAC
>CBFFLL010000295.1:0-2689 GCA_965642175.1 Candidatus Methanoperedens nitratireducens
GATCGTTCTTTATGCCGAACGGTGAATTCAGGGGCGGGCAGGGTTATAAAGGGGTGAAATCTACGCTTGACTCATTCTATCTCTTTTCGAGTAAGCGTACCCCGCAATTGATCACTTATTTGGAATAAAGATACCTTTCAATTTCTAAAACATATCGTACTTGAGTCAAGCGTAGATTTGACCTCTTTAGCAGGAATCTTTTCTTCTGGATGTCCCGCAATGCCCTGATGTTGCACATGAAGCGCATCTCACACCCCGTGGCTACGAGAATAGGCTGACGACTTTGGGGAGAACCATCCCGCCAGCGCCTTAGGGTCGGGGCGATAGACCTCAACCTTCAGCGGGTAACAAGCCGCTGTATCGCTGGAATGCTCCGCGCTGCAATCGCCGCCGGGACAGGTCGACAGCGCACCCAACAGGTCGATTTCGGCGAAAAATTCGATGAAATCGCCGGGACGAACCGGGCTTGCCTTCATGAAATATTGATGTGTGTCATGGGTAAAACCCGTGCACATGAAAACGTTAAGCACATCATGGACATGTGCCTCGGCCTGCTGCAGCGGGAGCCCGGTTTCAGCCGCCAAAGCGCGGATCAGGTTCGAATGGCAGCAATGGTGATAATCCTGCCCGCTCAGCAACCGGTTGGTATAGGGATCGCAGCGCGTGCCGATTACGTCATGCACCCCGCCGCCATCCGCATCAAAGCCATACCAATCGAGCGTGTCATGGGTGATCGTCGCCATCGGTCGCATATGGGGAAAACTGCTCCACATCTGGTCACCGGTGCTCAGGTGGGTGCCATGCAGTGCACGGGTCTTGCCGCTGTAAAACCGTTCCGACAGGTCATCCTCCGCCCAGAGATTCAGATCGCCCACCTGCGGGCCATCCATGCTGATGATCCGAAAAAAATTCCCTGCAGAAACACGAAAGGCTCTGGCATCGCGCGGCGGCACGATCACCTCACCCGTCAACTTCATTGCTTCGCGCGCGGCGGCATAGGTGGTCATGTTCGTCAGCGGTAGGGTATCGATCGGATAGCAGATCACGGGTTTGATCGCCCTGCGGGCATAGGCATCAACTGGAGCTTTGCTTTGGGGGGTGCGTTTCATCAGTAACCTTTCTTTAGGGATTAATGCAACTATTTCCGGCAGATATAAATTTAAGGGATTACAGGGTCACATATTAATTATCTCTGCATCGCAAGGACAAGGAGTATTGCGACATATCATTGTATTCATACTCTTAGGATGTCAGTTGCATAACGCAGAAGTCACCAGCCGGAAAAGCTATGATGAAACTGATAGATGGAAAGTTTTATGCAAATAAAGTAAATACGAAAAATGCCACGGCTTTTCCGGTCTGGTGCACTGATTGGTTGGGACATCTCGTTTTAATCTACCTTCGGGCAAAACGGACCTGCTTTTCTGTGACTACGACGAATGTGTTTGACAGTCGATCTGGGTATGTCTTGAAAAGACGAGATAGTACCTGGATTTTTGATTGAGATCGTTCATCTTCAAGGCGAAGTAAGATGATACCCCTGTGAAGTCGACCATCTCGATATACTTTTTCTCCAAAATCCTTATCATTTGTGATCAAAATCCAATTTTCTTCAAGTGCCTTCAGGATAATGTCATCATCATCCATACCTCTTGCCTCTTCAAAAACCGAAAATACTTCGTGCTTTTGAATGCGCAGCCACTCTGCAACAGATGGACCTGTACATTCATCTACGAGGAGTCGCATTAGGAATACTCCGCTATCAGTGGCATAAATTCAGTGTTCTTGAGGGACTTGGTGGCGAAAAGGAAGCAAGCATGTATGTCTTCAGTGGTAAGGCCTTTGTATTCATTCAAAATCTCATTCTCTGTAGCCCCGTGCGCCAAGAGATTAAGAATGAAATCGACAGTTAAACGAGTTCCCCGTATGACAGGCTTACCCACCATTACTTTTGGGTTCAGTACGATTCGTTCGAGCAATTGTTCTTCTTTCATAATAGTAGCCTCCAATTCATGAAAAATAACAAAAGAGACCTTTTAAGTCAATATATCTAATATTTTATCAATGAGTCCCAACCCGGCTCAGGGGCGCGAATGAAATGAGCGTCCCTTGCAGCCGCTGGTTCGGCGATATTTATAATTTTATGGACGTGCCCCTTCCGCACTTGTTAATTTGCTGCATGAGTCAACGGCAGACCCCTACACTTTATGTTGACGTTAGAGACAGCAGTATAACTCAATTTCCCAAAAATATCATCTATCTCTGATTGATCTCTTATATGAATGCATCTACTAAAAGCATTCTTCAATCATTGTGTTGTCACATGACAAGGCCCCACTCCCACCAATTTGCTCGGTCACGTTGTACCGATGCGCCCTACATTTTCTCTGACAGACGCTTCATCGAGTAAATCCCCTCAAGCCCAGGGATTGCATTCCCTCGTTTGTCATGTTTACACTCGAAATGCCCTTTGAATCGTTGGAAATGGCGAACTATAAATGCCTTTGTGCCGATAATCCCGCTGTCAGTAAAATACCTGGTTCTGTACCTGAACCGGTCAACCTGGTTTAGCTGGAAATCCCTCTCTTTTTCCTTGTCGAGCCCATCAAGGCCCCCTTTTTTATACACAAATTTTCGATAATATTTCAGGCGTTCTCTTTCACCCTTAACACCTGCCCAATGGAATCTA
>CBFFLL010000296.1:0-2644 GCA_965642175.1 Candidatus Methanoperedens nitratireducens
TTATTAAATCCGGTCTTAACTCCGAATCTAATTGCTCCTTGAGTATATTCTTGCAGTAACTCTCCTCGATTTTCCAGCTTTTTCAGGATGTTATTATTCTTATCATCTTGTAGAGACCATGTAAAACCTTGCATATTACTATTAAGAATTTCTTTGCCGTTTTCTAATACAACTTTTTCTAATTCAGTAAAATCAAGTGAAAGAATTGAAGTATATAAAGTACTTCTATTTGTCGAACCTATATTTTCAGTCAAGATAATTGCTGGATAAGTTGTAGCATCTTCAAAAACAGGCAGATCCCCAAAATCAACAATTTTATTTATATAGTGATTATTTAATAGAAAATTTCTTAGATTTTTTCCATAATTGGATCTCATGAACTTATTTGATGAAATAAAACCAAATCTTCCTTTTAATTTTAATAGTTTATGGCCTCTTTCATAAAAATATACGTAAAGATCGGCAATGCTGGTGTAAACATCATAATTCAATTCAAAATATGGTTTATATTCTTTAATCTCCTCCTGTCTCACATATGGTGGATTCCCCACCACAACATCCCACCCCGGATTTTCCTTTGGCGCGCCTCCCTCAAAAAAGAGTTCAGGGAACTCAAGCTCCCAATGGAAGAAAGATTTGTCAGAAGCGATCTGATTGGCTTTTATGAACCAGTCGCGGTTGGTCTTCCTGCGCCACTCATTTTCATCTCCCATAATGGCCCAGAAAAGGTCGTAATAGACATTAGATGAGTCCTTATTCTGTGAAGGCGTGACCTCATTTCCGAAATATACTCCAGTATATACGTTTGCCAGCGCTTTTGCTTTGCGATATTCAGGAAGTTGTTTGAACTCCTCGAATACCTTCTCTTTCCTCTTAATATCCTCAAGGCGCTCGTCCTTGATCTTCTCAAGTTCTGCGATCTTGCCGATAAGATGTGTTATGAAAAGAGGGGAAATAAAAGAGGGCAATGTCGTCTGGTCTTTATCTTTCTTTTTTGCTCCCGGATAATACTTTATATCCGACAGGCGCGCCCCTATCAAACTATTCCCCTGCTTCAGTCTGTGATCCAGGAAAGACAGAGGCTTCTCCTTGCTTATCGTGGTCAGCCAAAGCCCAACCTTCGCAAGCTCCACAGCCATTAGATTAAGGTCAACACCATAGATACAGTGCGCCACAACTTCGCGGCGCGCCCAGTCGGAAGTAAGATGGGATTCATCAGAGAATCTGCCATGATCGATATCTTTTTTTACAGCCAAAAGAAGTTTCTCTGAAAGGAACTCGATCGAGCCGACAAGGAAATGACCGCTCCCCATCGCCGGGTCAAGCACCTTCACTGAAAGAGTGGCATCCACGAAGCTTTTCTTATTTGCCTGCGCTTCTTTCCATTTTTCATCAACAACCGGACCGACTGTGTTTTTAACGATGTAATTAACAATATAATCAGGTGTGTAATAAGAGCCTGTGGCTTTCCTATCACCCTTATCTGTGGCAAGATAAATCTGACCTTTCCTCACCCGGTCGAACTCACCAAAATCCGAAAATACTTTCTTCTGCTTTCGGTCTTTATTATATTCCTCAAGCTTTACCCATTCCCCTCCATTTACCACCATTTCATCTTCTGCAACCCGCAGCTTGTACTCAAGAAGTCCCTCGTAAATGCTGCCCAGATGCCGTATTTCCAGCGTAGAATAATCTACAAAATCAAGCTTTCCTCCATCTGCCCTGCTTCTGGAAAGAAGGTCGATAGCTTCTGAAAGAAAAGTATCGCCTATCACCCATTTCTCAAGTTCAGGGTTCTTCAGCGGGTCAAAAAGCCCTCCATTATATGCGGGAACGTTCAGCACATTCTTATCAATCCCGAATGACTCGCTTCCCTGATTTATTAACCTGAACGTATCTTTCAGGCGAGACCAGAGAGTAGTGCCAACGCCAAGATATCTCTGCTCCAGAGGACCGTCATTTTTCTCTTTGACTTCGTTTTTCAATTTGTAAAAACTGTATGATGACTGATATTGCGGTTTCTTAAGGTCAAGCAATCCTTTACCTTCGGCATAAAGCAAGAACAGGAACCTGTAAAGTAAAAGCATCGTGCACTTCTGAACCGTCTCACGCGCCGCCTCGCTCTGAATATCAAGCCCGTTCTGGCTCCATGAAAAGAATCCTTCGGCGACTTTTTTCATCGCCTTATACACGTTATCTTTTAAGTCGTCCCCGATAACTTTTGCATATTGGGCTGAACCGGACAGGACATTGTCAAGGAAAATACTACCATCAGCAGAACGAAGAAAAGCATCTCTCCTGAAAAAATAGTAAAAATATCTGAACTCTTCAACATTCCTGGGTTCATCTTTGGCAAGGATGGTTGGCAGGTCGATTTCGTAATAATCATCACGCCGCCGGTCTTTGTAATACAGACGCCAGGTTTTACCATTCGAGAGGATACCCCATTTGGGCGCTATATCATGAAGATACATCCATATCTGTTGACTGGGATTTCTCTTTCGTTCGAATTTGTCTTTTCCAAAGCGGTCAAGCTCAATTCCCCACCGCTTTACCTCGCCTATGGCGAAGGCATTGTCATAAAACGAATTACCCATTTTCTTGTGAGCATCATCAAGAGAGGCTCTTTCCGGAAAAAAAGCAT
>CBFFLL010000297.1:0-2636 GCA_965642175.1 Candidatus Methanoperedens nitratireducens
TTTTGGTCTAAAAGTGTAATCAGTAGGCGTATAGAGACTGGTTTTTTGATCAATTACAACACATAGTTACTAAAGAAGCCGATATGCAGGTTCAAGGAATCGATTGAAATTTACTCACTCAATCTTAAAGAGATCGAAAGATAATAAAAATATTAAAATCAATAAATCTCCCATTCTAAAGTAATTTTTATATGGTTAGAACTCAATTATTTTCTGTTTGAATCCTTCCATACATTTCTGGCTTGTCACTGAACGTTAGTAAAATCATTCCCTTCCGATCATGACTTCTGTGGCTTTTACTATAGCCATTACTTTATCGTTCTTATTGATATCGAGGGCTTCAACAGCTTCTGTTGTTATAACCGCAGTTATTGTTGCAGGTTCTATCTGGATCTTTACTTTTGACACAAGGTCCCCTTTCTCGATATCCAATACTTTGCCTTTCATCTGATTTCTTGCAGATATTTTCAATCCAATCATCTCCCAGAAAGTATTATCATACACGGTTTGTTCAAGTATATTTTGATATGTATTATATTCTTCTATTAAGTTTATTGCTTTTTCGGTTAGAAATGTACCTTTGTCTTTTCCGCCTCGTCTTTTGATTATTACAGGCTCTTCTACGCTATCTTCAATTTCTTTTAACAGAAGCCATGCATGCTTATATGAGATGTTCATTTTTTTGCATGCCTTGTTCAGGGAGCCCTCTTCTTTAATAATGTTAAGGAGAGATGTCTTTCCCTCCCCCATTATAGGTTCATCTTTGTTGTTTACAAGCCATAATTTTGTTTTAGCATGTGTTCGTTCCATTATGACCTCGATTTTAAGAGAGTTTTATTCATACATAAAGAGATTGTCGAAAAAGTACCAAAATTGAAAAAAATACTTAATAATATTGACTTTTACAATAATTAAAGGGGAAATATCAGCGAAGTAAGCCGCACGAGTGCATTAATATAAGATTTTTCGATAAAAGGTTGTACTTGCTCTTGAGGAATAAGTATCGATTTAGAAATGATTGGTGGACTTAATCGAAGACATATGATGTCAAATTTGATAAAATTAAAATAATAATCTTTATCAACCTATATGTTCATCCGAACATAGCCATGACAATTAAGAATAAAATTTTTACAATCCTGACGATATTCGTACTATTTGGAGCTGTATTTTCAGTAACCGGATGTATTAATAGCGAAACCACCACAAACGATGATGTAAACATAAACGGTCAAGACGCTGTTCAAACCATTGGACCAGAGGGTGAATTGGTACTCAAGATATTCCACGCCGGCAGTCTCAGCGTACCCATGGCAGAACTGGAGGAGAAGTTCGAAACGCTTCATCCGAATGTGGATGTGCAGCGCGAACCAGCAGGCAGCAGTGCGTCTATAAAAAAGATAACAGAGCTCAACAAACAGGCAGATATTCTGGCATCAGCCGATTATACCCTCATTCCGACAATGATGATACCGGAATATACGGACTGGTACCTTGCGTTTGCGAAGAACCAGATAGTCATAGCTTATACCGATGACAGCAAATACAGTAGCGAGGTCAATTCTGATAACTGGTACGAGATACTGCGCAGACCTGATGTGACATTTGGTTTCTCAAATCCGAATGATGACCCCTGCGGTTACCGTTCAGTAATGGTAACCCAGCTATCTGAAGCCTACTATAATGATGAAAGCATCTTTGACGACCTTATAGGAGATAATACCGCAATAGCGATGACATTCGACAATGGAACATATACAGCAGTAATGCCGGCCTCTGAATATATTGAGCCTAACACAAAAAAGATAATGATGAGAAGCATGGAGGTTGAACTTTCATCTGCACTTGAGACGGGTGAGATCGATTATTTCTATATTTACAGAAGTGTTGCAGTACAGCATGGATTCAAGTTTGTGGAACTCCCGCCGCAGATAGACCTGAGTTCAGTTGAAAATGCGGATAAATATAATACAGTCAGGGTCAGGACCGCAAACGGTAATATAGTCGTCGGCACGCCAATTGTTTACGGCATTACCATTCCGGACAATGCAATGCAGCCAGAGCTTGGAGTTGAGTTCATAAAACTGCTGCTCAGCACTGACGGGCAGAATGTATTCATAGACAACGGACAGCCCCCTATCGTACCGGCTGTAACAAATGATGCAGAAAAAGTACCTGCCGAACTGAGAGCATTACTATAAACCGACTACTCTACCCGGGGAGTGGGGTTAGTTTTCCCGGGCTGGGTTAAATTTAATACAATTAGAATTTGATAACACCATCGAATGTTAAGGAAAAAGCAGACCGGACACATGCTTACAAGCCGAAAAGCACCTGAGCCACTAATGCTCGTATTTCTTTTCCTGGCTTTGCTGCTGCTGTTATTTGTTGTTGTAACGCTTGCCAACATGGTGATAGAGCAGGTAGTCACCGACCTGCCTGCACTTATCAATGCAGCTTGCGAAAAGTCTGTTATAAAGTCCATATCATTATCCATGTATGCCGGGCTCGTTGCAACGCTGATATCCCTGGTACTTGGGATACCTGCAGCATATATCCTTGCACGGAAGAACTTTTTTGCAAAAGGTTTTGTTGAAAGCGTACTGGATATACCTGTTGTTGTCCCGCATACGGTG
>CBFFLL010000298.1:0-2631 GCA_965642175.1 Candidatus Methanoperedens nitratireducens
ACTTCTGTCTGTAAATACTTCAAATTTTGGCATATATTTTCACTCCTATACTCAACCCTAATAAATTTATATGTGGTTATTACTTAAAAAATTGTCTTCTACAATGGTAGGGTTTACTAATCAAAAAAAGTAGAATATAATTCTACTCTTCCACAACACTAACTTTTTTCATCACATCATTCGGCTTGATCTTATTTACCACATCCTGTCCCTCGATCACCTGACCGAACACGGTATGCACGCCGTCAAGATGGGGCTGAGGGGAGTGGGTGATAAAGAACTGGCTGCCGCCTGTATCCTTTCCTGCATGGGCCATGGAAAGGGTGCCTGTTAAGTGTTTGCGGGGATTGATCTCGCACTTTATAGAATATCCCGGTCCTCCGGTACCGTTGCCTTTTGGGCAGCCGCCCTGGATCACGAAGTTGGGAAGGACCCTATGGAAGGTGAGCCCGTTGTAGAATCCTTTATTGATGAGCTTTACGAAGTTATCTACTGTGTTGGGTGCTTCTTTTTCGAACAGTTCTACGACCATGTTGCCTTTGTCGGTTTCTATAATTGCTTTTTTCATATTACTTGACCTCTTAGGGAGTGTAAAGGCTAGCTTTTATTAATAATTTTTCCGTTGAATAGAGTAAAGCTAAATACCCATTAATGTGCAAAACTATAGTTCAGGTGATCACTTTAATACATCAATCTATTGAATCCAGGCTAGAACATCTTAAAGAAGAACTTCAGAACTTGATAGATTATCCGGCTGAAAAATTCATAAACATAATCAAAGAACTGGGATTTGAATGCAATCTGTGCGGCAAATGCTGTACGATAGAGTTCAATGACCATGTATTTCTCCTGAACAATGACACGGCGGCAATCAAGCAGATAGACGCATCAGCCTTAATACCTGCTCCGTACTATGAGTTCTGTGACCAGCACGGCAGTTTCTATGTTTCAGGATATGCCTTAAAAACAGACCCAGACGGATCATGCTTTTTTCTAGATGAGAACAAGCGATGCCAGATATATGATCAAAGGCTGACCATCTGCAGGATATACCCTTATATGCTTCACAGGGAAGCTGATGAAGAAGGGAATATCGACTGGCGGCAGATAAGCGGTCTTAATGAGCATGGATTTTATCATACTGAGATTGACGATTCAAAGTCCCGGCAGATCGCAAGTGAGACTAAAGATTATGAGATCTCATATCTGGAACATGAAATCGAATTTTTACGTGCAATACAGGCATATTTCCAGAAGAACAAACTCAAGCATGTCCAGAGAACCTATGATGCCAGGATAAGGGAGTTTAAAAAGGGCAAAGAGATCGAGGTTTTTGTCTATTATTATGGAAGGTTTGAGAAAAACATTGTAACCATTCATGATTACTAAATCACGCTGGATATTTTGATAATTCCAATCTTTCCTTAACATTTCCCATAGTTAAAAATATACTTTGAACATTACCAGACTGAAATGAGACTCAACGTTATCCAGTTCTTTACGAACTCATCTATTATGATGTCAATGATGCTGATCCCTCTCCTAGCCGGTGAGATGGGAGCCACCATTACACAGGTGGGTATCATAATGAGCGTGTATGGATTGTGCCTGTTCCTCTCATCGTATTTCTTCAGCAAGGCTGCTGATGAGTGGGATATTAAAAAATTACTGCTCCTGGGTCTTGCATGCTCTGCTGTTGCTTATTATCTTCAGGTGTTTGCGTATGACCCGCTAAGCCTGGCAGTCATCAGAGGGTTATTGGGAATCTGTGTTGGAATGTATCCGGCAGCCCTTATCATGCATGTTTATGGACAAAAAAGAAACCTGGGAAAATTCACATCTTTGGGTGCTCTGGGCTGGGCTGCAGGCTTTTTCGGGGCAGGTCTGATCGGGGATTTTAATATCATTTTCATGGTCAGTGCATTAATGGTCTTGTTCTCGTTATTTATAGCAGCAGGCATGCAAAAAGTGGAAGTGGAACGCATCAAAGTGGATTATTTCTCCTTTTCCACCATTAAAAAGAATTGGAATATCTATCTCACCTTCTTTCTACGACATATAGGGGCGGTAGCATGCTGGACCATATTCCCGTTATATCTCACAACATTAGGTGCAGATAAGTTCTGGATAGGAGTAATTTACACTATAAATCCAATTGTCCAATTCTTTCTGATGCGCAGACTTGACAGCTTGAATATGGAAAAAGTAGTAAAAGCCGGGTATTTATTCTCAGTAGCTGCCTTTATCAGCCTGATCCCGGCTACGATCTTCTATCATGTCATTCCCAGTATGTTGCTGGTAGCCGCATCCTGGTCATTCCTGTTAGTAGGTTCTACTGAACTCCTTATCAGAGGTAATACTGATAAGGCAACAGCTTCCGGATTTCTCAATTCGGTCATCAGTCTGTCCATGATATTTGGTGCTCTGATAGGTGGAGCTGTTGCTAATCAATGGGGTTTCCAGGTAGTTTTCGCCATTGCCGGTGGATTGAGCCTGGTGAGTTTTATGATATCTTCGACAACCCTTACTCAGTCAAAGGCTTGATGGAGGCAGCGCTTTTACTGTAATCCGATTTTATAATATTTCGGTAGAACCCGTACGCCAATACATAATATCCTGCATAGGCCAGCA
>CBFFLL010000299.1:0-2627 GCA_965642175.1 Candidatus Methanoperedens nitratireducens
CAGGTTTAAAACTTTTTGCCAAAAGTTATAATTATCAGAATGTTCAATTGACCTGTAATCAGGAAGGAGGATAACTTCTGAAAAAACTGTTATGGTATCTTATTGCAGGAACTCGTGGTGGACAGACACGTGCATTGCTCCTGAAGCATCTTATTGACAGGCCGTATAATGCCAATCAGTTAGCTGAGTCTATGGATATGGACTATAAGACTATCAGGCACCATCTGGATGTTCTTATTAAAAACGGAGTTATCACGATGGAAGGCGACAAATACGGGGCAATGTATTTTATTTCCAAGACTTTAGAGGCTAATTTAGATGAATTTAATCAGATTTGGGAAAAAATTGATAAACAGAAGAAATATACATGATAAGGAGGTAATCCTATTCAGATAACAGAGATCGCATACTATATCACGGCCGGGAACGTCGTATTATTGCTAGTTCTTTTAGTATCTTATATAGAGATATACAGGAAAATAAAGTCAAATTTCACGCTCGGTCTAATGATATTCACTCTTGCGCTCCTTCTCCAGAGCATTTCCAGGGCAGTCCTTTTGCTTTTGATCATAGCAAACCCACCTCCTGAGGCGGTATATCCATTAATAGTCAACCTCCTGGGATATAATCCATTGTATGTGATAATACCGGACGCTCTTGAATTTATTTCCTTGAGCATACTATTATATTTCACCAGGGAATAACTTATCCGGAATAAGTTTGACGAGAACAAGCATAAAAACGGACGAAATAGAGCGTGAGATATGCGGGATAATGGAGTTCCCGGATGACCGGTTTGAGGAAATAATCGGGGAATTGGGATTTGTTTGTGACTGCTGCGGCAGATGCTGTACCAGTGAATTCAATGATCATGTGTTCCTTCTGGATGAGGATACCGAAAGGATAATAGAAGTTGCAGGGAGGAAGGCGCTTCGACCTGCCCCGTATTATGAATTTTGCGATAATCTGGGCAGGTTCTACGTTATGGGTTATGCTCTCAGGAGCAAACCCGGTGGCGACTGTATCTTCTATACAGGGGGCAGATGCGAACATTATGGCGACCGGCCTGAGATATGCAGGATATTTCCCTACATGCTGCACAGGGAAGAAGATGATGAGGGCAATATCGACTGGAGGCAGATAGGGGGCCTGAACATGCACGGCATGTACCACAGTGAGATCAGCGTTGAAGCAGCAAGAGATATAGCAGGACGTGTAAAAAGATACGAAGTTGCTTTTTTAAGGCAGAAACTTGCGTTTTTTAATAAGATAGAAGCCCATTTCAAGAAGCACGGCCTCAGGCACAGCCAGCAGATGTATGACCGGAAGATGAGGGAGTCCAAAATGGGCGGAGAAATAGAATTGTATGTGTTCGAAAAGGGTGAATTTATCATGATGAAATATTCCATATAAATTATTAACCCTTAATGATATAGTAGGTATGATGTCAAAAGAATGCGATTACTGCAGATTCAGGGACCCGATGCCGTTCGTATGCAAATTTTGCGGAGGCTCGTTCTGTTATAACCATCGTTTACCCGAATCCCATAACTGCCCCGGGCTTGCAAAATTAAAAGAAAGGGCTCGTGAGAGCGGGAAATACTTTCCACCTGATAAACCACACATGGTGAAGATAAATCGACCATCCTCCCTTCGTCCGGTATCCAGAGCCCTGTCTGTTATAAAAGCCAGTTATTCGCTGACGATCCTTGCGATAGTGCTTATGTCCTTTTTTTTGGATATTATCATTGGTTCGAAATATTTTCTGTATTTTGCCCTTTTCCCTTCCGATTTTTTCTCTCAACCATTGAAATTTGCCCTGAATCTTGTGACTCACATGTTCCTGCACAGCGGAGGTTTCCACCTTTTGTTCAATATGCTGTTCTTATACTTCTTCGGACCAGAGCTTGAGCGAAGGATCGGGGGGAAAAGGTTCCTTACAGTATTTTTCCTTTCAGGTTTTGCCGGGGGTGCAGGTTACCTTTTATGGTCTATTTTAAGTAGTCACTTTAATCCTGCAGTCGGGGCAAGCGGCGCGCTGTTCGGAGTATTCGGATGTCTTGCCATCCTTGCTCCAGAGATCCGGATCTATCTTTTTTTCATACCCGTACCCATGAAGCTTACTCAGGCGCTGGTATTTTTCACCCTGCTTGATATTATTTTCATAGTTGCTGGCGACCCCATCGCGCTTAGCGCACATTTAGGCGGCGCCCTGGCTGGTCTTTTAATGGGAAGCTGGATTAAAAAGAAGGGACGGCATATTGCAGGCTATTAATACACGGTCACGCTCTTTACACCATTTATCGATGTCAGGGCTTTTACGAGCCCTCCACTGACCTTTCCTTCTATTATGATCGTGAGCCTGGGGTTTTCTGTGAGGTAGGGGTCGTCTGAGACTGCCTGTCTTATGGTATTCCCGTGTTCTGCTACCTCAGTTGCCACTGCCCCAAGAAGCCCTTTACGAGCTGCATCGTCGGGTGTGATGATAATAACTCCAAGACCCAGATACTGCGCCACATCCCTCAGGAAGGGTATGGTGCGCACATTGTTGAATATCTGCCTTAGCGTCGTATCCTTCAGGATGGTGCTGCAGGTTGCATCGACCACCCTCCTGTCAACTCCTATCT
>CBFFLL010000300.1:0-2609 GCA_965642175.1 Candidatus Methanoperedens nitratireducens
AGAGAACTGCCGTCCAGGGCATCTGCAAAAACATCTATCTTAAAGCCCTGGTGCAGGTTGATATTATCAAGAGAACCTGATTTTACAGCAGGTTTGATGCCAAGGATCGATGCTATGACGATTATTAAGAATATTGCGATCGCTATCAACACGATTTTTTTATTCATGGTATAAAACTTCAGAATACATTGGTTTTGGCCAATTCATATCCTTCCTCCCTTTTTTCTGTTTGACAATAGTCATTTTCAAGAACATTACCAGAAATCCTCATCAGACCTTTAATTCAGGTATGTTCATGAACAGGTCAAGGGATTCCGGGTTTTTGAGAGCATCACGATTGAGCACAGGTTGTCCATGAATGATCTTCCTGACCGCGATCTCCACTTTCTTCATATTGATAGTATAAGGTATATCCTCGATCTCTATGACCTTTGCAGGCACGTGCCGCGGTGAACAATTTGTCCTGATCTTAGTCCTTATCTTTTTCTTGAGATCTTCTGTGAGTTCATTTCCTTTTTTTATTTTAACGAACAATATTACCCTTATATCATCTGCCCATTCCTGTCCAATGACAAGACTATCTTCGATCTCATCAAGGGATTCGACCACGCGGTATATTTCTGCTGTTCCAATACGCACGCCTCCGGGATTCAATGTAGTGTCCGATCTTCCAAATATCAAAACCCCGCCCCGGTCGTTGATCTCTATGAAATCACCGTGCCTCCAGACACCAGGATAGACATCAAAGTACGCATTGTGATATTTCTCTCCTGATGGATCGTCCCAGAAATGCAGGGGCATCGAAGGGAATGGAGATGTACAGACAAGCTCCCCTTTATAGTTAAGTTGCGGTTTCCCCTCCTCATCATACGCCTGCACCTTCAATGCCAGGCCCCTGCACTGCAATTCACCAGCATAGACCGGCCCAATTGGATTTCCCAGGGCGAAGCAGCCGTTCAGGTCTGTACCTCCTGATATTGAAGATAAACAGATATCTTCTTTGATATCACTGTAAACGAATCTGAAATTCTCATCTGTCAAAGGTGAACCAGTTGAGAGTATCATCTTCAGGTTCTGGAGATCGTATCTTTCAATTGGCTTTAGCCCCTCATTTCTGATCGAATCAATGTACTTTGCACTTGTTCCGAATATCGTGATCTTTTCTTCCTCAACAAGCCTGAAAAGTGCATCTGGATCAGGATGGAATGGCGAACCATCGAACAGTGTGATCGTGGCGCCAAGCGAAAGGGCTGATACCATCCAGTTCCACATCATCCAGCCGCAGGTAGTATAGTAGAATAACCTGTCATCGCGTTTAACATCTGTATGAAGCTTGAGTTCCTTTATATGATTGAGTAAGATCCCTCCCGCGCTCTGGACCATGCATTTAGGAAGCCCTGTCGTGCCTGATGAGTACATTATGTAGAGGGGATGATCAAAAGGCAATTGTTCGAATTCTATCTCAAGACCGCTTTCTCCGCTTGTGAGATCATCCATTAAGATAGAATTTGGAACTGAACTGATATCTGTCTCACCAATGAATGGCACAACAACGATCTGTGGTCTGGATGGCAGTTGACTGAAAATATCAGCTACCTTTTCAAGTGAATCGAATCTTTTACCATTGTAAGAGTAACCGTTCGCTGTGAACAGCATTTTGGGTTCTATCTGCCCGAATCTATCAAGCGCGCCTTTTGTGCCGAAATCCGGAGAACATGAAGACCAGATCGCGCCAAGGCTAGTAGCAGCTAGCATTGCAATGATGGTCTCAGGCATGTTAGGCATGAATCCGGCCACACGATCTCCCGCTTTAACGCCACGCTCCCTCATAGCTTTTGCAAGCCTTGCTGTCCTGTCGTACAGCTGTGCGTATGTTATTTTTACTGGATCGATCATTGCCTCACCCTTGAAAATAATGGCAAGATCATCATCGCGGTATCTGAGCAGATTCTCGGCAAAATTCAGCTTTGCCCCTGAAAACCACCTGGCTCCCGGCATTTTTGTTACATCATCTATTACTTCGTCGTAAGACTTCGAAGCTATGATGCCGGCCTCATCCCACATTTCCGCCCAGAATTCAGGTATATTATCTATCGACCACTGGTACAGTTCTGCATATTCTCTGAAATTAGTCCCGTGTTTTTTGTTGACGGTCTGCATGAATTTATACAGATTGCTGTTCTTTATTCTTTTTTGGGACGGGCCCCATAATAATTCTCCACTCATGGTAAGTCCTCAATTATTCATTCTCTGGATCGTGCGCATCGCTGTTTCTTTTGCTTGCTCAACGCCCGTATTGAATGTTACGCAATCCTCAAGCCCGATGATGCGATCAACATAATATTCAGATAACAACTCTTTGGCTTAATTATATATATCATTATGTATTAACCATTACTCCTGTGAAATCGTATTAAAGGTGAAAAATGAACCTCCGAAAGCACGTAAGTCTTAATATCAACATACGAGGGAACGGACAGTCTGCCACTCTTGCCATCAATGACAGGTGCAAGAGCCTGATGAGGGAAGGAAAAAAGATATACAATTTTGGACTTGGTCAATCGCCATTCCCTGTCCCCATGCCTGTAGTGAATGCACTCAAGCTGTAC
>CBFFLL010000301.1:0-2606 GCA_965642175.1 Candidatus Methanoperedens nitratireducens
GAATCTTCATACATTGTCCTGTGTTTAACATTTTTCATGCACCCCGATATTTATTCATTTATTTAACAATTTGCGATGCCATCGGTAAATAGACGAGTGTGCAATAGAAACGATCGAAAAAATATAATATTTTTGTGATTAATCATTATTTCCATTCTTTTTTAGTGAAATAAACCATAATTTATTAAAAAAATTGATTTTATAATAAAAAATAGAATATTTTTAAAAAATAATCATAAATACGAGGTAAAATTTAAAATAAAGATTGTCACTATATTGCCATAAAATCACTGGAATGAACGATTACCGTAATAAAAGCTTTGACCACAGCCCAAGATAAGGCTACTGATATACTTTTTATGCAAAATATATCTTTCAATCTAAAATTTGCTATTTTTATGCTATAAACAAATCCTACACAGAAAGGAAAGAAAATTATAAAAATCGCAAAAAGAGAATGTAAAAGCGATATACAGAGAGCAGTTGGTCTAACAATGTTTATATACTTTGTGATTAGAGATATTGCTTAATCTAAGCAATATTTCCTAGTTTAGGAATGGTTGCTGTGTTTCAGTGGAATTAATTAAACACGACCAAATTTTAATAGCGGAAAATATGACTGATAACTCAATATATATTAAGGTATTTGATGATGCGATCGAAGCAATAAAAAATAGCTCGAATATAATGTTAATAGGTCCTCATATGAGTGAAAAAGGGACCATCATCAATAATATCGTTTATCAGGGACTTAAAGCAGGGGGCGCTGCGGTGATAGTCAATACGAGGGAGGCAGGGGAAAATGTGATCGATTGGTTCAATTACAACCATCCGGACATAACTCTGGAGAATCTTGGCATAGTGGATTGCGTTACAAAAACGATGGGTCTGCCCACGATTGATACAGACAATATTAAAAGGGCATCAAGCCCGGCAGATCTAACCGATATCGGGGTCAAAATCAGCCAGTTCCTTGAATATTTCAGAATCAAAAAGAACATGCAAAAGACCACATTATGCATCAATTCATTGTCCACTATTTTAATGTATTCCAACATTCGGAACGTTTTCCGTTTCTTATATGTGTTGACGGGCAGGATAAAGGCCGCTGGTGACATAGGTATATATGTAGTGGAAGAAAGAATGCATGACGAACAGTCACTTACGACCTTAAAACAATTATGTGTTGGTATGATAGAGGTGAAATCCGAAAACAATGTCAATTCAATGAGAATAGTGGGCATTTTCCCTAAACCTACTCCATGGTTTGAATTTGAGATTGATAAAGCAAAAGTAATAATTGGGAAAAAACATAATATATCGGCTAACACAAGTTAAATCTTGTCTTATTAATGTATTATTGTGATAAAAAATGATTATTAGAAAACATATCTCGATAAATAAAAAAGACGACGATAAAATAAAACCATTTGTCTTAAAACATGATGGAAATTATAGTGCAGCCATACGTGATATAATTGATATTGCTGTGGATGGGAAGATCCATCTGGATCATTCAGAGAGCTTCATGCTTTTTGATTCCCCAATAGCCAATATGCTCCTTAAAAAAACCATAGGTATAATCCCGGAAAAAGAAATCCTTTATGAAATTGCAGATCCAGCGGTGTTCGGTTCGGTATCCAATACGATGGAATATTTTAGTAATAAATTCCATGAACTGGAATGGGGTAGTAAATTCAGCATGAATTGCGATAATGATACTACTCCGACCACTGCAGTGCTATCGTTAGAAAATGAAAACTATCCATTGTTGGACCTATCAGCAAGAATATTGTCATTATATCTGGCAGTTGAGAAACATCTTGGTATTGAGAAAATTGACCTTCGATCCAAATCAATTATGCTGACATTTACATTAAAAGCAAGTGAGGAAACAGCTGTACATGATCTTAACAGACATCTGGGATTCATGCAGGACCTTTATTCTGAAATTGAAGAACGCCCGAATTTCTGGATGGGATTGGTGAAAAAGTATCAAGACAGTAATTACAGAACAGTAGCAGTCCATATAGATACATTCGAAGAACTGCTGGCAAAAAAGACCCCTGTCGGAGAGATCGGTATTGAGTTAAACGCCAAACGACCGGTAAAAGAGATTCCTCACCGTGAATTTCTCAACATTTTGAAGGATGTATATGAAACTTCACGGGTGGCTGAGCATGTGGATATTGAGGGAGATACCGTAAAGGTCTTCCACAGTTATCGAAATCCTAAGGCCATAAATACCCTGGAAAAGATACTCCTAAATCAGTTCAAGGCAAATGGGCATACCTACGCTGCTAAATCTACAAGAAACCTGATAATATTTCGGCATATGCCTGAAATAGGGATGAGGATCTCGAAACTTATTGAGAACCTGAAGAAATCAGGCAGCAGTTTCGATAAGGAACTGATCACATACCTTACATTCTTGAATGGTCTGAAAGACGCACCTGAAGTCGGCGAATCGATCCGAGTCCTCGGTTACATGATGAGCCAACATATCTTCAGGGAGTATGAGAAGGAGCATGATATACCTGAATGGAATTTTAAGACCTTCCAGGAAGCATTTTCTATTCTCGATTCAAAGATAGGAAGGGTATCAG
>CBFFLL010000302.1:0-2581 GCA_965642175.1 Candidatus Methanoperedens nitratireducens
CACGACCCATCGCCGCATTGTCCGCCTGCTGTAGCGGCAAGCACGTCGTCTATCCTCAGGATCATTATAGCTGCCTCTGTCGCAGAAATGATCGCCTGCGTCTTTACGCGAAGCGGCTCTATAACACCTTTTTCCCACATGTTCTCGACTTTTCCCTCAAATACGTTAAGCCCACTGTCCTTGTTCCCGCGCTCGTGCTCGCTTCGAAGTTCAGCAATCATATTGATCGGATCAAGACCCGCATTCTCAGCCAATGTTCTGGGGATAACCTCCAGCGCCTTCGCGAATTTTGTCACAGACAGTTGTTCTCTTCCTTTCAGTGTGGAGGCGTACTCATTCATCCTGAGCGAAAGCTCGATCTCAGGAGAGCCCGCTCCAGCGACAAGTTTCTCATCTTCGATCGCCACGCCAACAACCCTTAAAGCGTCTTCAAGAGCGCGTTCTGTACTGTCTACAACATGCTCGGTCCCGCCCCGGATGAGTATTGATACTGCTCTTGGATTGCTGCAGTCAGTGATGTATATCATCTTGTCCTCGCTCTTCCCCCTTATTTCCACAAGTCCGGCGCTTCCGATGTCTGATTTGTCAAAATCATCCACGCTTGTTATAAGGTTTGCACCTGTTGCACGCGCCACTTTTTCAATGTCCTTTTTCTCAACGCGCTCAACAGCAAGGATATTTGCCTTTGCAAGGAAGTACTGGGCGATATCATCTATTCCCAGTTGACAGAGCACTACGTTCGCCCCGGTTGCAGCGATCTTGTTAACAATGTCATGTACTATCTGCTCTTCCCTGTCCAGGTAATCCTGAAGTTCTCCAGGTGAAGATATTTTTATCTCAGCATCAAGCTCCATCTTGCTGAATTCTATGGGCCTTGTGACAAGAGCAAGCTTCGCATTCTTCACTTTGCTCGGCATATTGGCCTGCGCTTTGTCCTTATTAAGGACGATACCATTTATGAGTTCGCTGTCATCAAGGCTTTTTCCAACCTTTTTCTCGATCTTGATATTATCGATATCAACTGACTTTTTTCCATCCTCTTCGTCAACGATCGCCCTTATCGCTGACACTACTATCTGTGCCAATTTGTCCTTTGAGCCTTCTGTGCCCTTTCCTGTCATCGCTGTCTTTGCGATATTATTGAGAGCAGTTTCATCGTCTGCGACCGTATGAGTGATATCTTTTAGAAGCTCAACTGCCTTTTCTGCAGCCATCCTATAACCTGTAACAATGTTTGCAGGGTGGACATCCTGTTCCAGCAGTTGTTCTGCCAGTTCAAGCAGTTCTCCAGTAAGCACAGCAACCGTCGTTGTGCCGTCGCCCACTTCATCGTCCTGCGTCTTTGCAACCTCAACAAGCATCTTTGCTGCGGGGTGCTCGATATCCATCTCTTTCAGGATAGTTACGCCGTCATTCGTGATAGTGATGCTTCCGCCAACGAGCATTTTATCCATGCCCTTTGGTCCAAGCGTAGTCCTTACCGCAGCGGCGATAGCTTTTGCCGCCATGATATTATTGGTGCGGGCTTCTTTTCCACGGGTTCTCTCAGTGCCTTCTCTTAAAATTATGATTGGCTGTCCGCCAAGTTGTGCTGACATGAATATTATCCTCCAATTTTATATAAGTGTGTTTCACTCCCAACAATTATATAAAAACATTATAATTATATAATAGCGGGTCTTGATTTTGTGCAAAACAATGTTTGAGGTTCTATATAAGAATAACGGTCAAGCTTTCAATTCTGGATATGATTTATCCAAACAAAATTGTTCAATATCCACAGTTAAAAGCGCGACAACTATAATATATTCCCGGTTAATTGTGCGGGTATGTTCACGATAAAAAACCATCTTGAAATCAGGAATGATCATTTAATAATTGGCGGCGCCGACACCACAGAACTTGTACAGCAGTACGGCACTCCGCTGTTTGTTACCAACGAATCTCGCGTCATCGAGAATTTCTCTGCATACAGGAAAGCATTTCCAGATGCTGATATCTACTATGCGGCAAAAGCCAACGGCAGTTTCGCAATTTTGAGGATACTTGCAAGGCAGGGCGCAGGCGCTGATGTATTTAGCTTCGGAGAACTCTATATGGCGCTCATTGCCGGGATACCGCGTGAGAAGATACTTTTTAACGGGAATTCAAAGACAGACTTTGAACTTGGCAAAGCTGTGGACCTGGGAGTTAAAGTTTCAGTCGATTCGCAGGATGAACTTCATACCCTGTCAGGGATAGCTGAAAAAGTGGGAAAGACCGCCAGGATAGCATTTCGCGTTAACCCGGATGTCTCTCCAAAGACTCATCCAAAGATAGCGACAGGTCTCAGTTCTTCCAAGTTCGGGATACCTTCTGGTGAGGTCGTCGATATATACCGCGAAGCTTCGAAGCTCCCCGGCGTCTCATCCTGCGGGATACACTGCCACATAGGCTCGCAGATACTGGATACATCTCCATTTACAGAAGCAGCCCATAAGATGATGGACCTTGTGGAAAAACTGGTTGAACTTGGTATAGATCTTGAATTCGTTGATATGGGTTCAGGTCTGGGGATACCTTATAAGAAAGGTGCAAAAAC
>CBFFLL010000303.1:0-2573 GCA_965642175.1 Candidatus Methanoperedens nitratireducens
ATGTAGGTGCAAGAATGCTTAATTATTCTCGCAAGGATGTAGTATATACGAACAGGATCGACAGGACTCGCAGCTATTGTTATTGTGATTGTCGTACTTGTGGTATTTAAGAGAAAAAGAGGTGGATAGTATGTTCGATCTGATCTTTCGCAGTCTTACCCAAAGAAAAATGAGAACAGGTCTCACAATATTTGGCATTGCCCTTGGCATTTTTGCAGTTGTAGTGATGGGCGGAATGTCCGAGCATATGAACCTCGTTGTTGATAAGTCATTAAAATTGTTAGCGAATGATATCCAGATTGAACCCGATGGAACATATGGTGGAGTCGGCACGCTGGATGAATCAAAGATCAGACAGGTTAAAAGGGTCCCTGGAGTTTCAGATGCTCATGGGGTATTAATCACTATGCTTGATCCGGAAAGTGGTGGTGGAGGATTAACAGGGGGTGATATGGTTTTTGGAGTACTTCCTGAAAAACAGATGAAAGATGCAAAACTGACCTCGGGTCGATATCTTATTCCCGGCGATGGTTATAAGGTGGTTATCGGGAGCAGCATTGCCAGGAAATTCAATCTTAAGGTTGGAGATGAACTTGAGATGAAAAGCAAGAGAATGCAGCGCACATCATCCATAACCAATACAAGAAATGTCACTGTCGTAGGAATACTGGAATACACAGGTTCTTTTTTTGATAGTTCGGTCCAGATTCCGCTTGACAGGGCACAGAAATTTTATGAAATGGAAAACATAGTTTCATTAATTTATGCTAAACCCGCTCCTGGTGTCGATCCTTCTGAACTTGCCAGAAGGATAGACCTGAGTGTAGAAAAAGTAAAAAGCACATCCCCTGAGCAACTAAGAAAAGAGATCGAAGGAAATCTTATGATTTTCGGTTTGATAACGATAAGTGCGGCAGTGCTTGCAGCGATCATCGGTGGTTTGAGCGTCATGAATACGATGCTTATGTCAGTCTCTGAGAGAACAAAAGAATTCGGGCTTCTAAAAGCGCTTGGCGCTGAGCGGAAAACTATTCTTCTCATGACAATGGGTGAAGCTGCACTTATGGGGGTAATTGGGGGAATTACAGGCATAGTTGCTGGTGGAATACTTACGCACTTTTTGAACAAGTCATTTGAAGCTCAGGGGTCAGCGCTTTTTGCGATTACACCCAGACTTGTTATGATCGGGTTAATATTCGCAATAACACTTGGAATAATCTGCGGCACATATCCTGCCTATCGAGCTACAAAATTGAGTCCTATGGAGGCGCTACGTTATGAATAATAATGGAAATAATGGTAAAAATGGAAGCAATGGTAACCATGCAGCGGACATTGAACCAGTCCTTCGCATCAGGGATCTCAGGAAGACCTATATGCAGGGCAAGATTTCTGTCCATGCTATTGATGGTGTCAGTTTCGACGTTAATAAAGGAGAACTCCTGAGCATTGTAGGTCCTTCAGGGAGCGGAAAATCCACTCTCCTCTCAATGATAGGACTTCTTGACAGACCAACCGATGGCAGCGTCTTTATCGATGATGTTGAGATCACAAAAGCAAAAGAGAGCGATGCTCCACGGATACGCAGGGAGAAGATCGGATTCGTGTTCCAGCATTTCAATCTGCTGGCAACTCTCACAGCAATGGAGAATGTGGATATTGCGATGCGGTTTACCGGAACACCGAAAAACAGGCGCAAAGAAAGGGCGTTCGAGCTTCTCACGATGGTTGGGCTTGGCGACAGGGTAAAGCATAAACCGTCTGAACTTTCCGGAGGACAGCAGCAGCGTGTAGCGATCGCGAGGGCGCTGGCAAATGAACCTGCAATACTGCTGGCTGATGAACCAACTGGAGCCGTGGATACAAAGACGCGCGAAGTGATCGTTGATCTTTTGAAAGGGCTCAGTGAAAATGGTCAGACCATCATTGTTGTGACGCATGATATGGATGTGGCGCGGCAGACTGACAGGATAATTACCATGCGGGATGGCATGATCGCAAGCGACACAGGGGTGACAGGAAATGAGGAGCATTAATTACAATCCAATTTACCTTGCCCTTGCCATAATTACGCTGCTGTTGAGCAAATTATTCGGTGGAGGTAAAAAAGTATGAGAAAAGATATGATCTATAATTTAAGGATCCTGATCCTGGAAACGTATGTCAGGATCACGATGATCGGGTACGAATCAAAACAAAAGAGGAGTGCATTAAAAGCAGGATTGCCTTCAATGCAGTTATTTCAGGGGAGGTCATGAAAATGAGCTCAACAGCGACCATCCCCGAAGATGAGGTGGGTTCGGTCATCAGGATGATCGACAACTCAAGGAAGTCCAATGCCAGGGCTGTTATCGATATCAGTTTTTCAAATGTCCAGGGGAATGGAAATATAGCGGAACTGCTGGCATATTTGACTGCTGTGAAGATGAAAGGAGAGGGATAAAATGACAAATAATAAAGAAATTGGCAAATTGGAAATGACAAAAGAAGTTGTAGTTACACTACTTGGTATGGGGACATTAGCTTTATTTGCATTTGGATTTTTTTTCACGTCACTGTATACACTATTTACC
>CBFFLL010000304.1:0-1705 GCA_965642175.1 Candidatus Methanoperedens nitratireducens
TATTTGTATATTCTTATGCAAAACGCTGTTAATTATATCTACATACTCTTCTTTTAAGGAATACACAACATGTGTTTTATAAGATTCTTTGACTGCATGCAGGATACCGAGCTTTGAATGAATATAACCCAGAGTTGAAGAAACTGCTTTATAGGAAACCTTGAATTTCTTATTGATCTCCTGATATAACAGGTCTACTGTTACCTTCTTTACTCTAAGTAGTATATCAATTATGAACTTCCTAAGCCCATCGATATCCAGTTCCAGGTAAACCTCAAGGCGCCTCATTATTCTTAATTTTAGTTTATCCACCGTATCACCTTATGTAAAGATATATATTTATCATATATATATACTTTCTTTTTCATTGGTTTTGAGATCACATATTTTTATTATAATTGACCATCATCCTTTCAATAAGTGCGAACTCCCTTTCTTCAAGAGTGGCGGGGCTGAACGGTAAAATAAATATTGCCTTCTGCAGGATAACCCATTCCCGTATATCGTATAAAAATTTCAAAACCGGGATAAAACCATTCGTGATGATCAGGTATTCCAGGCAGTCCAGCAACACGATCGGGTTTTTGCTTTTCTTGAAAAAATCTTTTATCATGCTCGCCATTATCTCAAGATTGGTAGGATTAATGCTCTCACTTCCATGTTTGCTTATCCAGAAAATCGGGGTCGTTAACAAAAGATATTTCAGCCTGATCTCGTCAGGTGATTCCATTGTAAAACACAATCCTTGTGCTCTGGCATTCATACAGTGGTTGCATGGGCAGGACAGGGTGCATTTTTCACACCCGATACTCTCGCAGGGAAACGCCTCTGTTTGAACGCATTCTGCACATGTTCCCTTTATCATGGAAGTAAAAATCTCAAAGCTGGCATCGGGTTTTGGCTGGTCCACCAGATAGCTTTTTCCTCTTTTTAATCTATAACCTTCGAAATTCGCCACAGGCTCGGTGACAGGAATCACCTTCGGCTTTCTTTTAAAGATATTAAGCATTTCAATCACCCTTCGGAAGCGTGAAATAAAAAGTGCTTCCTTTTCCTTCTCCCTCACTCTCCACCCATATCCTGCCCTCGTGCGCCTCTACGATCCCCCTGGCGATTGTAAGCCCGAGTCCCATTCTCTCTGATTCCCGTGTGAGAGATTTGCCGCCCACAGTGTAGAACTTTTCAAATATTTTCTCATGCTCTTCCTCAGATATCCCCATACCTGTGTCAGAAATCGAAACAAGTATGTGTCTATTTTCATCTTTTATTTCAACCTCTATCCTCCCCTTATTTGGAGTATATTTGACGGCATTGGTGATCAGGTTGCTGAAAACCTGCCTTATACGATACTCGTCGCCCATGATTTGAGGCAGCTTTTTGTTGATCTTTAACAACATGGAGTGCTCCTTCAGGTCGGCAAGTCTGCTCATCTCATCTATAGCACTTTTTGCCATCTCTTCCAGTTCAATGGGCTGCTTTTGAATTTTGAATTTCCTTGACTCCAGTCTTGAAGTGTCGAGCATGTCTTCCACCAACCTTATCATATGATCCGTTTGAGAGCGCATGACAACGAGCTTGTCGTACTGGTTTTCCTTAAGTTTGCCCAGCATACCATCCTCAAACATCTCAAGATAGCTGTTAATCACAGTAAGAGGAGTTCGAAGTTCATGTGATGCTGTAGAGATAAAATATGACTTTGTCTCAT
>CBFFLL010000304.1:1715-2566 GCA_965642175.1 Candidatus Methanoperedens nitratireducens
ATTCTCAAGCTTCCCATACGAGTCCCGCAGCTCTTCTTCAAGGCGCGTAAGCTCAGTAATATCCTCCATCAAAAGCATCACTCTTCTAACACTCATATCAGCTTCTTTCAATGGATGGATTTTATAAAAAAAGAATAATCCTCCAGGATATCTAAGCTGTTCGCCACTGAAAGGAATGCTTGTATTGAATGCCTGCCTTATTTTTTCGTCTATTCCTGTCTTTTCGATCAACGCTCGCGAAAAAACGCGGTCCAGTCGCTGACCCACCACTTCTCTCTCCTTTTTGCCTGATTTTAGATAATAGTTTCTATTAGCATATAATATCACCAATCCCCTGTCCAAAACGATTATGGTACTTGGTATGGACTCTATGATTTCCTCTTGATATGCCCTGAGTGCTTCAATTCCTTTCATCTTTAACCAGAGAATCAATAGTTGTTAACAGATCTTTTGTCTTAAAAGGTTTCATTATAAAATCGCTTGCACCTGCCTCGATACAATCTTTCTCAAGCCCGCGTTTTCCCATTGCTGTTAATATGATTATCTTTGCATCTGGATCGTATTCAAGGATGCATCTGGTAGCGCTTACCCCGTCCATCTTTGGCATCAATATGTCCATGAGCACCACATCGGGATTCACTTCTCTGTACATAGCTTGCGCTTCCTCTCCATTAACTGCCTCATACACTTCATAGCCGTGCGCTTCCAGCGTGTCCCGAAGCGCTTTAAGCACATATGGGGCATCATCTATTACAAGAAGCTTGATTTTTGTCATTCCTGAAGTAAAGTAATATATTACATGACTTTCGGCTATTTCGATTTGTTACCGAACCTAAATCGGAGAGAAAATC
>CBFFLL010000305.1:0-1994 GCA_965642175.1 Candidatus Methanoperedens nitratireducens
AATTATCCTCGGCAATTTTTTCAATACTCTTTATCAAATTGATAACTCGTGTATTGTCATTGTCCTGGGTGGCTTTGATCTTTTCAATTGTCTTTTCGTTAATCTCAAAGAATTCATTGACTTGCTGCAAATTGTTCATGCCAATTTTTTCCTGAATTAACTCATTCGTTTTTCTTTGAAATTCTCTGTCAACCTGTACTCTTTTTGTGTAAGCATTTCTTACAATTTTGTAAATGGCAGAAAGTGTGGCATAATTATCAAGGTAAGGTCTCAAGAATTTATCCGGTGAAATGATCTCATATAGCATTTCCACCTCTTTGTACAATTTAAAAAATTCTTTTCGTTTGGATTTATCTCTGAAGTATGAAATGAGATTATCAGTGTCTTTGTCATTAAATCCATATTTTATAAGTTGTAGGTAAGGTGGGACCTTTTCTTCCATATTTGCTTTGAACAGGTGCTTCAGCAGTTGAATGTCCTTTATTATCGCATTGATTTCATCGCTGTCAAATGCAAGAGCTTTTTCAAGGTTTTCAAAGATGCCTACAAAGTCCAGCACAAAGCCGTGCGGCTTTAACATGTCCTTTTCTTCATTCTCATACGGTCTGTTTACCCTTGCTATGGCCTGGAGAAGAGTATGGTCTCGCATGGGTTTGTCCAGATACATGGCATATAAAATCGGAGCATCAAAGCCAGTTAACAGTTTTTCAGTAACGATGAGGATTTTAGGTTGTTCTTCTACTTTTGTGAATTTCTTTCGAATTTCCTTTTCCTTTTTCTTGTCAATGTGATATTTCTTTAGGTCAGGTGTATCACTGTTGTTACCCGTATAGACTACTTCTGAATATTCAGGTGGCAGAATTTTATCTAACGCTTTTTTATACATGGCACATGCTGGGCGGTCAACTCCAACTAAGAATGCTTTATAGCCCATTGGCTCTACATTTTCTGTGTAATGCTTTGCCACATATTCAGCTACCTTTTCCACCCGTTCCTGTCCTTTTAAAAAGTTGCGGGTATTTACGGCACGTTCAAGAATTTTATTTAATTCTTCAATGTCGTTTACCCCATAAGCTGCTGCCAGGTTGAGAAACTCTTTTTCTAATATTTCTTTGGGTACTAACAGCTCGTTTGGAGCCACACTGTAAAACAAGGGTAAGGTTGTACCGTCTTCAATACTCTCTGAAATGGAATATTTATGCAGATAACCCGATTCATCATCAATGCCAAAGGTTTTGAATGTCCCTCTACCGTAGGCAGTTTTGTCAACGGGCGTACCTGTAAAACCTATGAAGGTAGCATTGGGGACAGCAGCCATCAGATAGTTGCCTAAATCGCCTCCTGTGGTGCGGTGAGCTTCATCAATGAGCACATAAATATTCTTACGATTATTTACTTCGGCAGGCATATCCCTGAATTTATGCACGGTGCTGACGATTATTCCTCTGTAATCGCTTTTCAGTATTTTTTGCAAATCTATGATGTGCTCTGCCTGTACTACATTTTTTGCACCTACCGAATCGAGGTTCTTGAGCATCTGGTCTTCCAGTTCATTGCGGTCAATCAATAATAGAATGGTGGGCTTTTCTGCTTCGGGAGCTTTAAACAGCAATTCGGCTATTTTTATCATGGTATAGGTTTTGCCGCTTCCCTGTGTATGCCACACTAAACCTCTTGTCTTGTCAGGGTCAATTGCCCGCTCCACTACTTTTTCAACTGCAATTTTCTGATGCTGGCGTAAAATGTATTTGTTCAGCTCTTCGTTTTGCTCGGCAAAAATTATGAACTTTTTCAGGTAATCAAGTATGTTCTGCTTAACGCAAAATGATTTTACCTTTGCTTCCAGATTACCAATTTCCTTTTCTTTCCAGTTGAAAATATTTCTTCGAATGGTATTCCAGGTCACACCATAGGAAAAACCAATACTTTCCGTTGCTGTGTAGATCTGCTGGGGAACGAAAAACTCAGGGGTTTCACGGTGATACCGTCTGATC
>CBFFLL010000305.1:2004-2547 GCA_965642175.1 Candidatus Methanoperedens nitratireducens
TGTTATTTCATACACATTCTTGCCGGGCTCTTCATAGTTTATCAGCACAAGGTTAAATTCACGGTTTTCTTCTTTGCTGAAATAAGTTTTTTCGCCTTGAAGGTGCTGTAGAAAATCCCGGTTGCCTGCAATGGTGGGCAAAAGTATATCGAGTTTGCGCAGGAGTTCTTCTTTGCTGTCTTTGAATTTGGGATTGAATCCTTTAACTTTTTCAAATAAGGTATCAGTGAAAAATCGGGAAGCATGCTTGCCTTTCTCTCTGGGAGAAGCGCCGGATGGATCAAAGCCTCTTCGCTGCTCGGCTTCGCTTTGAGAAACGAAAGTCCAGCCGATTTCTTCTGCATATTTTAATATGCGGGCTTGCACACTTTTATGTTCTGTTGGTTTGAGCGCGGTCATTTTCTTTATCGACTCATGGCTTTCCCGTTATTCTGACTGGAATTCTGTGGCAAACAGTAAACATGCTTTTATGTCTTCTCTGGTCAATCCTTTGTATTCTTCAAGGCTCTCTTCCTCGGAAGTACCATGCGCTAATAATCCCAG
>CBFFLL010000306.1:0-2511 GCA_965642175.1 Candidatus Methanoperedens nitratireducens
GTAGTTCACTGAGTCTGCCGCAACAAGCAAAAAATGCCGAATAGAATGGATGCGGATGCAACCTGCACGTGACCTTTGAGGAGCGGGGAAAGCATATGGTGTTTTAGTGGATTGTCCAGGTATTTAGATAGATGGCATGTGGATTTGGTTAGTGCGAAAAAAAATTCATCTTTTGAATTCGAAATGCTTTTCACATAGCACACTTATTGATGTTGTGAAGAAGAGGTCATATGGCCTAATTTTATTCTTACATCGCCTAACATATTAATACCCGGCTACGGCACTACACCTTCCGGATGTATATGCGCTGAGCGTGGATTTGAGAAGCAACGCTTCGGCCTTTCAGAATCAGGAAGTTCTAACGTCAGGACGCAAAGGACCCCATCCAGTTTCACCAACAGTCGCTAACTGCGCTTTGACTGGAATCGGGCCATTTACATTTTCAGGAATAGCTTCAAACACATCTACCCGGTATGTATTTCTGGCTCTGCCGTGAACAACTCCATTTCTTACAGTAAATCCTAAATTAAAGGTAATTGAATTATTGTCACTAACTATTGGTTGAATATTTTGATCTATGTAAATATATGTAGCATAATTTTGTACATTTTTATCACCATAAATCCATATGGTATAATTTAAAGTCACGTCACTTGTTGCTGGATAAAGCAATGCGTCTTGCATTATATCTTTTACATCAATACTGTAATTAAGATCCTTTCTAAATCTCGCATTGATGTCTGTTAGATTTTCATTTCTTGTTTGGAAAGCTAACATTTTACCCTGCTTTGTCATAACCAACATTGAAGTCCAGTCCCCAAAAGATTGATATTGCATCTCTTGATCAGTAAAGATCTGTGTTCCATTTCTCATCGGAATAGGAACAATGATGTCAGTAACCAGACTGCCATTATAGTTGCTCAAGCCCAGTACTGAGATTCTATAGTCATATGAAGCTGGCTGGTTCTCAAAGTAAGCAGGACCGCCAAAAATAAAAAGGAAAACCAGGAAAAATAGAATACTAATTACAGTTCCCAATATTAGGGAAATTAAAGCTTTTTTTACTGAATATTTCCATACTTTTATGTGAATAGTAATTAGAGATAATATGACAGCTATCCCGGTTATTACTGATAAAAGAAGTACTTCGTTTTGACCATATAACAAAAAATTGAAACTTATTAAAAATGTGAAGATCAACAACAATCCCATTATACTGGAAACAAAATTTTCTTGAAATAAAAAAAAGTGAGTGGAAAATCATCCACGAAATTCTTATTTATCTGGTGGCGAAATCAAGAAGTCCTATATCGTATCGAATCCCGTGAGTTAATACTGTTTTTGTATATTTCACCACTTTTTTATCATTCTTCCAGTTAGGATCCGAACGAATTTCTGTGACCAAATATTCCATGTATTGGTTAGATAACCCTGCCATATTCTTTGCACTGGCTTCTGGATCGGTTATGGAGTAATAATACCAGTCATCTTGAATGGTTTTATTAAAGTCGTGTCCTGAATTCCAATTATCACTTACGTAGTCCTCGTAAGTAAAATGATATGCCTGACCATAAAGCAGCGTTGTATGCCATGGATTAGCCAGATCCGACATATAGTGCATCGACCAGGATAATCGTTTGTATCCTTCTTGAATATCTTCCTCTGATGGATTGGACTTTTTTAAGTATTCTCTCGCTTCATTGGCATAATACTTTGTCCAAAAAGGTCCGTCTCCCATTCTAATACTTACATACCAAAAATGATCTCCCGGATATCTGATCCAACTATCTGGAGTGTTTGCCTCAGCGGATAGAATCTGACAGTATTCAGATGGAACTCCCATCTTTGCACCTGCGGTTTCCGCAAGATCTGAATGAGGTTCCCAACTCCACAGAATACTAACTTCGGATTGTTCAATTTCCAAATAATCGTACAGAATAGGTGCTGCTTTTATCAGTATATCATATTGTTCCGATTCTGGTAAATCTGATTTATCAGACCAAATATCTTTTAAATTTTTGATTAAATTATTTTTCTCACTTTTGGATTAATCGCTTGCTTTTATTGCCTCGATTACAAGTTTCTGATCGTCTTTGGGCAAGTTTAAATCGCTATCGACAGATATTGGTTCTGGTGCAGGCTCCCTTAATGGAATTAACTTTGCATCTGCCGCTTGCACAGACGCCATACTCACAAGCAACATTGCCATTAACAAAATGCATATTTCGAATTTAATGCCCCTTTTCATATCCTATTCCCTCCCTTTTCATTCTCCCCATAGGCAAAAACTGGCAGACTTTAAATATTTATAAAACCTGCATTTGTTTGCTTTATGGCGCTTTAACTTACTCTTACGTTCAACATCAAATCTACTTTTTATATTATGAAAGTTCCCATATAAATCTTTACACTACGAAGGTATAATATCTTTTTACTGTTGACGATGATTTTAGCTATTGTTGATTTATTTTGTGAAAACCAGAGTTTTATTCTCAACGTATAGGAGAAATT
>CBFFLL010000307.1:0-2470 GCA_965642175.1 Candidatus Methanoperedens nitratireducens
AATTCGTTCAGGGTTTGAGAAAATACCAGACCATCGATCAAAAAACAGCACGATTCTAGATAATGTGGAACCTGCTGATATAGAGCCTTCATTCACCGATATTTTCCGCAAGCTCCAGCGCGGGAAGGTTTTGGAACCAATGGTCTTTATGAACAACTGTTATCTGCTTTCTATCGATGGTACAGGCTATTTCTCTTCGAATGAGATTCATTGCGACTCTTGTTGGACAAATTAGGGAAAACGCATCCGCATTTACGCTTCATTGTAACAGAGGACGGATTAAGCTCAAATGCCCCGCACATTCGTGAATTGAAAATGAAAATGATGATATTGTTCATAAGTTCCGGTTTATCAATCAGGTTTTTAACATTTTATACTTTCTACATGCCTAATGCAAGACTAAAAATTCAATATGTAAGATCAAAAAAATGCGGTGGGATACAAAACGGGAATTGCTGCCAAATTGGCAGTTTTTGGTAGAAAGTCAATGGATGCTAACAAACCGCACACTCAAATACTTTCACCGCGCACACGGCATTACTATATAAAAAAGCCCTTCATTTGCACAACTGCTGTCATTAAAGGTGGTTAGAGAATGAAGATATTAATCGATCATCGGGAAATGCGCTCGGGAGTGGCTGAGGCCCTTGGCAGGCTCGGTGCAGATATTGAAATCGCTGCTCTGAAAGTGGGGGACTATGTTGTAAGCGACCGTGTGGCGTTTGAAAGAAAAACTGTTGATGACCTGTTTGCAACCCTGTTCGAGCGCCGTGAGCTGTTTTCGCAGCTTAAGGACCTGGCGAGGTCGTACAGGCGTCCGATCCTGGTCATCGAAGGTGGTGATCCGTTCTTAGTTTCAAGCCGCAAGGTGCATCCTCGGGCGGTACAGGGCATGCTCAACACCATTGCACTTATGCGCATCCCCACTCTCTACACGCTTAATGAGGCAGATACTGCACAGGTCATCACCATGATCGCTGCAAAGGAGCAGGAAAACAGAAATCGACCTTTCAATTTGCACAAAAAACGCAGTCATCTATCACAGAGTGAGGCGAAAGAATATATTGTCTCATCACTGCCTGGTATCGGGCCTGTGGTGGCAGGGAATTTGCTCAGTCATTTCGGCTGCGTGGAGAAGATCATGACTGCGCCGCGGGAAGAGCTCATGAGAGTGGAGCATGTCGGAGCCAGAATGGCGGACAGGATCAGAGAGCTTGTGGGAGGGCGGTATGACCTGAAATAAGACTGAAGGCACTGAGAATGAGAAACGCGGTCTGATCAAATCCATACGAAAAAATCTGTATCTTGTTATCTGGAAAGACGCACCCGTCAATAACAAAATTCTGGTGTGCAATATATGCACACCCCTTTTTTGGATCAAACACTTTCTATTAATTTTCAGAATGAATTGCCCCTGATTGTATTTTACGTCAGGTTTCATTGAGAGGGGCAGGGAATAAATGTTCAAAAAATAAACCATACCACGATTTTCATATGGAAACATTAATTCATCATTAAATAAATATACAATTCATTCAAATTTAAACGAGACTATAAGATGCACTGGCGTGAGACTGAATTACTTAATATATTAAAAAATGGAAAAGCGACAACAAGCGACATAGTTAGCAGAGCACATATGAGCAAGGTTACTGCACTTAAGTATCTTGAGGTACTGAAAGAAAAAAACATGGTTGATAACGAAATCATAGGCCCGACCAAAGTCTGGTTCCTGAAAACAAATGAAGAAAAAATTGAAAATAAAATCAAAGTACTGGCCGTTGACGACGATGAGAATGTTATCACCATTATCAGGGAATTCCTGGAACCTGAGCTTTTTGAGATTTTTGAAGCCGTAAATGGGAAAGAAGCCCTGGGTATGGCCTTTGCCCGATCTCCTGACATCCTGATCTTAGATATCATGATGCCTGATATGGATGGCTATAGTGTTTGCGAGGAATTAAAGAAACATGACAATACAAGGAATACACCCATAATAATTTTAACTGCCAAAGCAGGTATCGATGACAAACTAAAAGCAATGGATCTGGGTATAAATGATTATATTATCAAACCATTTGATCCGAGAGAATTAAGGGCAAGAATAAAAATGGTGTTGAACTGGCCTTCAACAGGCAACAGGACCAAATAATCTGGATAGAGTAATGTTCGAACTGAAAGAAAAATACAGGATTCCCATAATGGCGGTCTTATTAGCCGCATGTATCTTTCTCAGTCATTATTTTCATGCGATAGTTGAAACCGATATTGTTTTTACTCACTTTTTTTATATTCCGATTATTCTGGCAACCCTGTGGTGGAATAGAAAAGGTTTGATCGTCCCCGTTTTTTTAGCTATAATGCTGATTATCAGCAGCATTTTTACCGGACAGTATGAGGAGCTTTTTAATGATCTGATCCGGTCACTGATTTTTATTGTTATTGGCTCTATGGTTGCTGAATTAAGCTG
>CBFFLL010000308.1:0-2464 GCA_965642175.1 Candidatus Methanoperedens nitratireducens
AGTGAGCTTTGCCACGATATCAGGCAGTTTCGCGCCTTTGCATAACATCTCCTCAAGCAGATTTTCGATAGCGGTATCTGCATACGCATATTTACCGTTGTTCCCGCTGCCTGAGTATCGGGGAAGCATGATATGGGCTGTCCCTCCTATCATGCGCCTGGTATCGTATAGCGCCACCACTACACATGAACCAAGCCCTGCCGAGGTCAGGACATAAGGATGCGACGCTACTGCGCCTTCTCCCATACTGACTTCTATGATATTTTGAGATGTTTTTTGCGTGGACATAATATAGGATCTCAATGAAACAACCCTATCCTTCCATCATCCTTTCTCTTGCTTTTTTAATGGAACCTGTGAGAAGATCAATAGAATCTAACGCCAGTATCAGGATCAAAGAAACGTTTATTTTGTGTTCTATTTTACTATCAACATAAAACATATTCTCGATCATTATGAATTCTGTGTTTCCTCTTGCCCTTGCTGAAATGCTTTCATCCAGCAAAGATGCCAGCAGATCGTTTCTCGCCTCCGGGACAGTATGAAATATATTCAATCCGCAAAAATCATGGACTGCAAAGGTGAATACTCCTGCTATGATGTTGCTTATTTCTTCGATCAAGGATAGATCAGACTCAGGTTTTCTTATCCCATATCCAGGCGCCGCTTTATCTGCAAGAGCCATCAAAGCTTTTTTATCCTTATCAGGCGAGATAAAATAGAAATCTCCTTTGATATCGCCCACAATGCTCATCTTAACACCAAGCACAGGTTTCGCCAATGAACTTATAAATGAAGATAATTCAGAAGGTTTAATTATCCTGACATCAGGAATCTCCATGATCACCTTAGTGCCAAGCAATTGTTGAAGAGCAACTGCTGCATTCCCCGAACCTATGTTTATTATTTCCTTTAAGAAATCTACTTCTTCTTCTTTTACTTTCATACTTTTCATACCGAATACACCTCTTTTCTCAATGTTTCAAAACCTATCAGACCTGGAATATCAAGCATCAACGCAACTCTCCCGTCCCCGAGTATCGTACCGCCCGAAAAGCCCCTGAACCTCGCAGCAAGCGGGTCAAAGGGTTTTATGATGTTCTCTGTCTGGTCAAGCACGGCATCCACTCCGATCCCCATGAATTTGTCCCCTCTCTGGATTATTAACGCGACCTGTGTTTTCCGCCCTTCTTGAATTGGGATATTCAGAACCCTAGCAAGAGTGGTGAACGGAATGACATTTTTACGAAGCACAAGCATCGTATCGCCTCCGATCTCCCTGATGTCCTCTTTCCCGATCTCAAGAGTTTCTATCACGATATCAGAAGGCATAACGAACACATTATCGCCCACGCTCACCATCAAAGTCTGGACTACCGCAGTCGTAAGCGGAAGCTTGAACGTGAACCTGCTCCCTTTGCCTTTTTCCGTAGCAACCTCAACAATGCCTCCAAGCTTTTTTATCGAAGTCCTCACAATGTCAAGTCCAACGCCTCTTCCGGAAATGCCGGTCACTTTTTCAGCGGAACTGAAGCCAGGCCTGAAAACGATATCCATCACATCGCTGTCTTCCATCTTCTCTGCATCCCCGGGTTTAATAAATCCCTTATTTATCGCCACTTCCTTCATATGCGCCATATCCATCCCTTTTCCGTCATCCTCGACCTCGATAATGATATTATTCTCAGCCCTCTTTGCCGCAAGCCGCAGTGTGCCTGTTCTTTTCTTTCCTTCCTTTTCCCTTATCTCAGGAAGCTCAATGCCGTGGTCTATCGAATTACGCAGCAGGTGGATGAGCGGTTCCCCGATCGCGTCAAGTACGGATTTGTCCAGTTCATTTTCACCACCCTCGACCACGAACTCCACTTCTTTATGCCGCTCCTTAGCCAGATCCCTGACCATCCTGGGGAACTTCTGGAATATCTCATCAGCCTGAACAAGCCGCGAAACCGAAATGCTCTCCTGAAGCGAAGAAATGATGTGATCCATAGCATTAAGCACGGATTTCAGTTCTTTATTTTCATATCCTGAAGCAATGTTATCAAGCCTGTTCTTGTTCAAAATAAGCTCGCCTGTAAGGTTGAACAGGAGATCAAGGACAGCAACATGCACCTTGATGTACTCGATCTTTTCAATAGCGGGAATAGCGGCTTTGACAGTGTCGTTAACTTCCGGTTTCGCAAAGGTTTGTTTGCTGATGAGCTTTTTAATCCTGCCAACCGCAGCCCTGTTATCGACCTTGCCGTCTTTTTTCTCACACCTCTGTTTTATCATTGCATTAAGCGCATCCACAGCCTCAAACACCATATCTATGGCATCCTGTGTGACAGGAAGCGTGTTCTTTCTCATCATATCAATAGGCTCTTCACAAAGATGTGCAAACTCGGCAATATCAGTGAACTCAAGCATTTTAGATGAGCTTTTAAGCGAATGGAAAGCCCTGAATATATCATTTAACATCTCC
>CBFFLL010000309.1:0-2449 GCA_965642175.1 Candidatus Methanoperedens nitratireducens
AATCTCCTGATGGGAGAAGGCGACGGAGGCACTCCAGTCGTTGTGATCCGTGGACTGGAAATGTATCATGATTCTTACGGGATAAAGGAATTATTAAGACCTGAAAATGAAGACGTGATAAGGAAAGCGCTCAGATCTCTGTCAGCCTGAACTGCTTCGTATCCTTTTTTACCTCGAAAAACTCCCTTGCGATCTTCCCAACTTTCTCCCTATATTCTGGAGGTGTGAAAACCCCAAGCCTCCAGTTGTCAATCTGCGCTTTCTCCAGCGCTGCGACAAGGCTTGAGGCCTTATCAAGGGCTGTCATTCTGCCGTTTATCATGACCTGCGCCCTCATTTCTACCAGGTGCGGCTTTTCAGGGATGTCAACTATCACATAACCCGGTTCGACCCCTGCGGTTTCCGCTATTTCGTTCTCTACTCTATTCATGCTTTTACTGAATTTTAAGCCATCAGAATCAAGCGACTCAAAACCAACATACAGCGCCCGTTTGAAAAGCCGCCTTTCATCAAGCCTTCCTGCAATATCGGCTGCATAACCTTTTGAAATCTTCATTTTCATCATCAGTTCAGCATCGTCCATACTCTGGAGCAAAGTTGGGGAAAGACCTTCGTTCTCGATCAAGTACTGCGCTGCATGCGTGCACATGGATTCCGCTATCCTGCTGACATGATGGAAATATACAGTTGGATGCATCAGGAACCTCGATACAAGGAGTGATTCAGCAGCCTGTAGCCCTCCTGTGTTCAAAACAAGTTTATTTTCTTTGAAACTTATCTCATGGATAAGCCTGATATGGTCTACAAGACCAAAAGCCACGCCAGTATAATGTGCATCACGTACAAGATAGTCCATCTTGTCCACGTCTATCTCACTATTGATTATCTGACCGATGCTGGTCTCGCCTCTTATGTGGCTCGCGACAGCCGAAATTGATATGGAATTATCCCTGAGGATGTCAGAAACCGGCCCTTTTCTCAATATTGCTTCAACATCGTCATGTTTTTTTTTCGTATATCGCTGTATGAGATTTTCTGTGGCATGGGAGAACGGACCATGCCCCACGTCATGAAGAAGCGCGGCTGCAAGCAGTTCTTTCTGCCTGTGCTCTTCCACCTGATCGATCAGCATCCTTGTGAGGTGATATACTCCGAGTGAGTGCTCGAACCTGGTATGGTTCGCGCCAGGATAAACAAGGTTTGAGAAGCCAAGCTGCCTGATCCTTCGAAGCCTCTGGACAACAGGGGTGTCTATCAGTGAAAGTGCAAGTTCATCGAGTTCGATGTGATCATGTATCGGGTCGCGTATGACTTTCATAAGTATTTGTATTTATTAGGAAATATATAGTATAAAGAGCTAATGTAAAAAATATACGTTTTTTCCGAAATCCGATCAACCTGATAATCTAGGAATTGCCTGCATATTTCACTTCATATGTGATACTTTAGAAGCTTTTCGCTGCCAGACAGGTTTTCATATGTAATTCTGTATGTTTCAGGATAACCTAACCCTTTCTGGTTAAAATATTAAAAAGTGATACTAAAATCGCTATTTGAAGCACAACTATTATTCCCCAGAGCAATTGTCCTACAAAAATTGAGTATAATAATACAATAATAGAAAAAACCACTGCTATAAGGCTTTCCTTTGCTAATGGTCCTTTAGTGTTTGTCACACTATCATTTAGAGTAAATATATTACATTAATGTATGGTATTTTTTATTAAGATATTAACTTATCAAAGGGATTTTTTCAATGCGGCGATTACTTTCACACCGCTTGGCTGTCCCATATATACTCCCGAAGTTATCTGTAAATAGAGGTGACATATATGGATTTATTCTGGAGCGGTCTTGCACAGAGGGCATCCGAACATACATGGAATGAAAGGAGAAGCCAGTTTAGCAAGGTTCATGAAATGATTATTCAGAAAATAGAAAATGAGAAGAAATATTCGGAATAATTTCCGAATATTAATTCAAAAAAATTATTGAACCAATGATCCGTTGACAACATTTATTTAGGATTCAATTCTATTCCGATGTGGTGATCAAATGACCGTACCTCCCTTAAAGATATATGAGAAATTGGACCCTGAGCTTCTCAAACATGTTGAAAATTCAGGCGAATTCGTATTTAATGATGGCGCTTTGCCGAGGAAATATAAGCTGCTGATAGCTATGGCTTTCGATGCCTCATTCGGAGCAGTCCAGGGCGTAAAGTCACTTGCCAGGCAGGCTATTGAAGCGGGCGCTACATCAGAAGAGATCACCGAAGTATTGAGGGTTGCTCAACATCTTAGCGGAGTCGGCTGCATCTATACTGCGGGACTGGCGCTGAAAGAATTATTTGAAGAAAAGAAATGAACTAAAGCAAGTATCTCAAATAATTGTAAATCATTTATGAAAAATAAAAACCGCAGATAAACGCAGATTAATAGCGTCGTAT
>CBFFLL010000310.1:0-2428 GCA_965642175.1 Candidatus Methanoperedens nitratireducens
CGGTTCTTAAAGGGCTTGAGGCCGGCAACGGCCTCCGGCTACTTGACAGGAGTTTGACAGAGTCGGTATGTATTATTATCCAAAATATCAATGATTTCGTACGATTATCCAATTTAATTTAAATCGAACACCGATGACACGGATTGCGCGGATTTTCACGGATCCGTGTGCATCCGCGTCATCCGCGCAATCCGTGTTCTATCTCAATGTTTTCCTCTTAACCGATGACGAATGTTTTTTTTTCCCTGCAAACCTGGATGCAGAGTCCGCCTGCTACCTGAAGATAGCGCCCTTATCCGCCGAACTCACATGCTGCCGGTATCGTGCAAGATATCCCTTCACAGCTTTCGGAGCCGGAGCTTTCCAGTCATTCCTTCGCTTATCCATCTCTTCCTTTGAGACAGCAAGGTTCAACTCACGCGCCGGGATATCGATATCTATGATGTCACCTTCTCTTACAAGCGCAATGGGTCCGCCCTCCGCTGCTTCAGGCGATACATGACCTATGCACGGCCCCCTTGTCCCTCCTGAGAACCGCCCGTCCGTTACAAGCGCTACTGACTCGATCAATCCCATGCCTGCGATGGCGGCTGTGGGTGAAAGCATCTCCCTCATCCCCGGTCCTCCCTTCGGACCTTCATAGCGTATAATGATGCAGTCGCCAGGCTTTATCTTCTTTTCCATGATAGCTTTCATCGAAAGCTCCTCGCTGTCAAAGACCCTTGCAATTCCTGAGAATTTTAGCATATTCTTGCTCACCGCGGTCTGCTTTACCACAGAGCCCTGTGGGGCAAGACTACCGCGAAGCACGGCTATTCCTCCTTCGGGGTGCACGGGCGAATCAAGCGTTGCGATTATCTCCTTATTGGCTCGTGGATTTATGATTATATATTCCTTCAGGTTCTCTTCCAGGCTTTTTCCAGTCACGGTCAATGTATCAAGATCGAGAACTTCCCTTAGCCTCTGCTGAATTGCAGGAACGCCCCCTGCGCGCTCGAAATCAATCATGAACCTGTTGCCTCCGGGTCTCAGGCTTATAAGATGAGGCGTTTCCCTGCTCAGTTCATCGAACTTTGACAACGGAAGCTCAAGCCCGAATTCTGTTGCTATCGCAGGCATGTGAAGCGCGGTATTCGAGCTGCCGCCGATCGCCATGTCCACGCGAATGGAGTTGTCAAGAGAAGCCTGTGTGACTATCTGCCGCGGGGTTATTCCTTTCTTCACAAGTTCAAGGATCTTCATACCTGTTTGCTTTGCTATCCTTGTCTTTTTAGCATCAACTGCATGCGCTGTGCCGCACCCGGGCAGGCTCATGCCCATTGCCTCAGCTACACATGCCATGGTGTTAGCCGTGAACAGCCCGGCGCACGAACCAGCGCCGCAGCATGAGCAGTCCTCAAGGTTCTTCAGGTCCTGCTCGGTAATTTTATTATTCCTGCGCGCCCCCACAGCCTCGAAAAGAGATATGAGATCCCGCGGCTCATCGCCTACGATACCGGGCATCATTGGACCTCCGGTGACCACTATTGTCGGTATATCAAGCCTTCCTGCTGCCATCAGGTGCCCTGGCACTATCTTGTCACAAGTTGGTATCATGACCATCCCGTCGAACTGGTGAGCCCCGACCATCAACTCAATGCTATCTGCTATCAATTCCCTGCTGGGAAGCGAATTCTTCATACCCGAATGCCCCATTGCTATGCCGTCACAGATACCGATCGTGTTGAACTCGAATGGTACGCCTCCTGCCATCCTGATGCCTGCTTTTACAGCCTCTGCAAGCTTATCAAGGTGTATATGCCCCGGGATCAACTCGTTCCATGAATTCACGACCCCTATGAAGGGCAATTCCATTTCCTCATCCGTCAGCCCCACTGCTTTCAACAGGGACCTGTGCGGGGCGCGCTCAAGCCCTTTCTTGATATTATCGCTTCTCATGATTATGTGTTGTAGATTACTTCAGTTATTTTAAACGTTTTGTTGGAAAGCTTTGAAAGAAAAAGGGATTTCTAAACTCTTGATATATCAAACCAATCATTAAATTGAATTTCATTTTTTAGTATTATATGTACCTAATATTTTATACATTATTTTGTCGAGTCAATTCATATTTATATTCGAGAGTTTCTTTAATTCCATAAAAGCAGGTTCAAAGCCCAGGACGAGCATTGAACAAAAAGTACTATGCCCTATACTCATAAACAGACAATCTACGATAAAAAACTATCTTTTCTTGGTGGGTGTCAAATCTTTTGGTGTTACAACGGTTTTAATCGCAAATATGCTATCATAAATCTGCGTTTATCGGCGTTTATCTGCGGTTTCATATTTTCGAATATTTCATGATAGCCCCCAACACCAAACTTTTTTACAGCAGGAGTGGTAGAAAAGGATTACGCTCTGACATGGCTGCTTTATGGGGTATATA
>CBFFLL010000311.1:0-2371 GCA_965642175.1 Candidatus Methanoperedens nitratireducens
AATCAGTATGGTGGAAGTGATGCAGAGGATATCTGTAAGCTGTTGATGGTTGCCTCCCTTGGCAATGTCCAGAATGCAGTTCTTGGACTCACATCAGCTGAGGTTGTAGCATACCTGTGTATGCCAGGCAGGGATATTACAAAATTACCTGAAATGATCGAAAGACTTGAAACACGGGAATGCTGGTATCTTCACAGAGGCAGGGATGACAGATTGTACTTCAAGAAAAACCAGAATCTTGTTGCAAAATTACGCTCAACTGCAGAAGCCTATGGGAGAGAAGCTTCACTGAAAGATTTGAAATTATTTTTAACAAACATTTTCACTCCTGAAATGAAAGATTGCTACCAGGAGGTACAGGTCTTCCCTGCAATAGACGAGATTCAGATTGTACCTGATAAGTTAAATTTAATCCTCTATGAACCCCACGCCGGAGGATTGCACCATGATTTAGTAGCATTCTATAATGATCTGGATTACAAGAACAGAGTGCTTTTCCTATCTGGTCAACGTGAAACACTCGATTCATTGATTGATAGGGGAAAGGAGCACAAAGCCATCCGGTCTATTCTGGATGAAATGGATTCGGAAGGGGTTCGACCCGATGATCCACAACGTATTAATGCACTTGAGATGAAGAATAATATCATATTCTGGTTATTGAGCGCTGCCAGGGAAACATTTACCACACTGACATACCCACATCTTGATCGCCTTTCTACTACTGATTTTATGATGAATTTCACGAACAATGAATATCGTGGTGAAAAGCAGATCAAAGATGCACTTAAAAGTAAACAAAAGTTCACAGATGATGTTTCTGGTGACACCTTCAGGAAAAAGTGTGAGCAGAGGTTATTCACCCAAAAGGTCATGCAGTGGTCTGAGATTAAAAAGCGTGCTGCTATAAACACATCATGGCAATGGCATCATCCCGGTGCTCTTGATACGCTAAAGAATGAAATGGTGAACAAAGATCAATGGCGATTAGATGGGAACTATGTGGATAAGGGGCCTTTCCCTGCACCGACAACAGATGTGCAGATCCAGGAATTATACAGGGATGATAATTCAGGTGAAGTTACTCTGAAAATCACACCGGTTCACGGAGATACTGTTTACTATGATTTTGGTTCTGAAGCTACGTCGGCATCAGCCAGAGTAGAGGATTGGAGAGATTTCAAGATCAGAGAGATTAATGCCTCCTTTTTATGCGAAGATTCATCCAAAGTCCATAATACGGGAGAACCGCATGAATGGCATAATAAGCTGACTTTGAAGAAGAGAGTGTATGGGGATCAAAATGAGAAGAAAGTTGAACTTCAATCTGCTCCGGCAGGTGCTGTTATTAAATATACGACAGATGGTTCATCCCCCCGGAACAATGGCGGTGTGTATGACGGGCCAATTACGGTGATAAAGGGTGCGAAGATGGTTTTGGCAATTGCTGAGAAGGACGGTATTACTTCTGAGCAGCTGCAGGTGGACCTGAACTGGAAAGAAGAAGAAAAACCCTCCATAAATCCCTCAATTCCTGCACGGTGGAAAGTTGAACACAGACCTGCTGCTACAAAGGAATCGTTTGAGTTTATTGGAAGATTGAAAAAGTATGAAGGAAAAATCTTTGGGCTGGGTATTGTTATTGCAGGTAATGAATGGGTGGAACTGAGGACCGATACAAAGCTCTCTCTTGATGCTGATCAGATCGAAGAGATGATAAAATCCCTCAGGAAGATATATAGTGACGGACAGGTCAATATTGATGCGAGTAGTGTGTGGTTCCCTACAGGACAGCATCTGACCGATTTTGCTGCGGATGAGAAGAAGGAAGTCAAGAGTGATGAGGTTGAGCAGTGATGGTTGCAAAGCCTTCTGTGAAAGGTTTTGGTTTTGATCCATCCGATTCAGAGCATTATTTCCAGGTCTCTTTGTCTTCCAAATCAGCAGATGTACATATTACTGAACATATGTCCTGGGAAAAGGGCCAGTGGGACACAAAAATCCGGGTTGTCAAGGCAGATACCGATGAACGGCTGCGAGTGATTCTTTCCCGTGAGAAATGGGATGCAATCGCTGATGCTGTTAAGGATGAGTTCAACCGCCGTTTGCGCAAAATGGATCTGAAAGGGGGAGGATGGAAAGTTAACGGGCTAACTCCTATGTCCCGGTTGTTCGGCAAGGAACTGGTGCTTCTGGCATGGGCTATTGAAGATGCTGACCCTGGACGGGTTCCTACAGCAATTATGAACTGGCTGGGTCTGACACCTGAGGAGCGGTGGTGGCTGTTCACCATGACCAATGCTGCAACAGGACAGGCAATATATGGGAAAAATGTGGGATGGCGCAAGGCAGTGAGATTCGCATTGACTGA
>CBFFLL010000312.1:0-2356 GCA_965642175.1 Candidatus Methanoperedens nitratireducens
ATGCCGTAAGATCAGAGAGCAACCCGGGAATATCATCCCAGGTGGTGGATGTCATATACTCTTTGCATGCACGCATTGTAATTGTTTGAACATTTCCATTGTGTAATATGGATGGAATGACCTGATGAGATATCATATCTATCGGGCAAATATGTGCTGCACGAGCCTCCCTATAGTTGTCTGGGATATCGGAAATGCCTATACTTTTGGGGTTGAATTGACCTCGCCCAGCACCCTGAATCATATTGTTCTCATAATTTAATAACGCAAGAGGGAATTTAAGCCCTCTTTTCGCAAATTGTTCAATTGGCGCATTATAAGTAGGCGTTTGGAGATCTTCGTATGCCAGAAATCTTCGCATATCGATTTTATCGTGGGTTGTTTTGATACCTTTCAAGTCAAAGCCATAAGAACTGAACGGGTCAAGCCATGATCGGGGAAAATCAGGGCTGATTTTAGCCATCAATCCAGCTTGCTCATTCCAAAGCTGCATTCCCACTGCAGCATAGGTAAGCCCGCCGCCTAACTTATCAATCGTCGGTGCACCGCTCAAAGGCAGGATCGTATCCCTATTAAGATTACCTGCCAAAACATACTGGAGCAGTTTGTCTTTATTTTCCTCCATTGAAAAAAGCACTACTCTTTCGAGAGGGTCATCTCAAGTAAGCGCTTGTGATGAACTTCGAGATCTTCAATGTCAGCAGGATAGCTCATCCTTAAACTCTTCAACTTATCAACGATCACATTGGCAATCACCAGATTCCGGTACCATTTCTTGTTCGAAGGGACAATAAGCCAGGGGGCAAAATCCGTGCTGGTCTTATTAAGCACATCCTCATAAGCAGCCTGATAATCCTGCCAGTATTGACGCTCATCAAGATCACCCGGATTGAATTTCCAATGTTTCTCAGGTGTCTCCACGCGCTCCAACAAGCGTTGTGCCTGCTCTTGAAGATCAATATGCAGATAGAACTTCAGAATTGTAGTTCCCTCCTCAGCCAGTAAACGCTCAAACGCATTGATCTGCTCAAATCGTTTCTTCCAAACTTCCTTGGGCACAATATTATGAACCCTCACAACCAGCACATCTTCATAATGCGAACGATTGAATATAACGATCTCGCCCTTGCCAGGTGTTTTCTGGTGAACGCGCCAGAGATAATCATGTGCCAGCTCAACCGATGTTGGAACTTTAAAGGAAGCCACCTGTACGCCTTGAGGATTCACGCCCTCAAACACATGCCTGATAACCCCATCTTTTCCGCTTGTGTCCATGCCCTGTAAAATGATCAGTAGTTTATGCTTGTTTTCTGCATAAAGCAACTCTTGCAATACTTCAAGTTCAAGATTTAACTTCCGAAGTTGTACTTTTCCTTCTTCTTTCCCTCCATCGAACTTTCCTGTATCATCAGGATCAAAATCGGTCAGTTTTATGTTGCCCTTTGCGGGAACCCTGTAATCTCTCATTTACATTTCCTTTCCAAATCATCTCATCTAATAACTTTATTATAGTGTTAATTATTGTTTTTTAATTACACATATGAACTCTCCCCTCAAGATAAAATTAAAACTGAGGGATCCAATTTACAAGGCTCCCTCAGTTTTCAAGTTTCTAGAGATTAAGTTCTGAAAGCTTACTTTGTTTTACCTTCAATCACTTTTACGTTTTTCGTTTTTATCTCAATTCGTTTTGGCTTGACCTCTTCCCTTTTTGGTAGACGCAAAGTCGGAACGCCATTCTCAGTTTCTGCCTCTATTTTATCTGTGTCTATAGCACTTGGTAGTGAGAAACTGCGACAAAAGGCGCCTATGCGTCTTTCGCGGATATGATATTTACCCTCTTCCTTATCATCCTTCTCAGCATTTATCTCGCCCTTAATCGTTAATGTCCCATCGGTAAATGTGACATCAAGCTTTTTCGGATCAAACCCTGCTACAGACGCCTTGACTTCAAATGCATCTTTGTTTTCTATCACATCCAGGGGAAACGAGAGATTCATCGCTTCATCCCATTCATTTCCAATCTCATCAAAAGACCTGTCCAGGAAACGATTAAAAGCCCTGCTAATAGAATATATGTCCCGCAAGGGATCTTGTCGAATTAAACCTGCCATTTTATTTTATGCCTCCTTATTATTTTCAAAAGATTTTCACTATTATATTAATATATTATTGTTAGAGAAAGATAAGAGCACTATTAAAACAACATCAATTTTTTTTAATATGGCAGGGGTAAGAAAGTATAGTCAGAGTACAACCGTTAGGCCCCTGAAGATTTAATCTCCTGGGAATTTAGCAGAGTCTCCTGGCTAACAATAGCTATTATCTTAATTACAAATGAAACCTTCGCGCTTAA
>CBFFLL010000313.1:0-2326 GCA_965642175.1 Candidatus Methanoperedens nitratireducens
TGATCTTATCTCAAGGTGGTGGTAATGTTCATGAAATTTGACATCATAAAAGTCATTGAAGTTTTCTGATTTTTTTTACGCCCATCCCCCGGATGGGATTTCAATGCCTCAGGCCTGGCGGCTGCCGCACTCCAGCCTTTGGTTTTATATGACAAAATCCTTTGTGATATCTCCCCTGAGAATCGGCTCCTGTTTCCCGCCAGCCAGATTCATGGCATCCCTTGGAACAGAATCCTGAAGATATTTATATGCATCAAGGACCGTCACATAGCCATCGTTATCCAGATCTGCCTTTCCGGAAAGCGCCTCCAATAAATTGTAGGTGAAAACACCGTGTCCGATCCTTGAATCCTCAAATGAACGCTGGTTGGGCTGCGATGCCGCGATCACAATTCTCCCTTCGCCCTCTGCAAGCTTCTGGTAGGGATCATCCGCTATTTTTACATCCCGTGCCTTTCGTTCGGAAACACCGCCTGAGTAGCAGGAATCCATGAAAATAACAAGTTTCTTTGACCTTATGGTAAGCAAAAGGCCATTAAAATCCCTGTTAGAGATCGCAGACGAAAAAAGATCTTCTAAAACCGCATCATACGGCAGTAAATACTTTGCAAGATTATCTTTCTCAAGTCCAAGGCGGTCCTCTTCAACTCCCCCGTGTCCTGCAAAAAAAATGAAAACTTTAGAATCCTCATCAGCATGGGTATACTTCAACCCGGGTATATCAGGATCTTTATATTCAGATAAACCGATTATCAGGGCGTATGCATTCCCGATATCTGCGCCCCTGGTCATTCCACATTACCTCTATTGTCACCACAACATTGAATGATTGTCATTGTGAGTGGAAATCATATGCGCATGCATGGATATAAGTTTTTGGAGAGTAGAAAAAGATGCATTTTTTTAAATTCAATTACGAAATAACACATGTACAACTGCAGGTGACCCGGATACAGAGTAGTAGCATCATAATATTGACCATCGACATGGTGTCATGACCCTGTTTATCGGGAAACGTGAAAAAGGCTGAAGCAAACCCGAAACTGCACCGGGGCAATGTGCCCTGAAAGCAGTAATCCCCTCCTTTTCACCTTCTTGAAATTCTGTAATTTCAATTCGACATAATTTATCCATTCGGCTCTATTTCCAGACCTGCATAGATCTTCGCCGTATTCTCCATCTGTTCGATAAATCCGGGATCCAGTATCATCTTATCATAATCAGCCCACACATGCCATCTATCATTATCCTGGCATCCAAACCCCCTGCACGGAACTGGTCGGTGCTCCCTCACCGCGCACTGGAAAGTTGTTCGATCAAGATGAACGCAGTAGCCATCTTCTCCATGGGCGATCAAATATGGTTTCCCGAATTCCCAGCGAACGATCCCCTCATTCACATCCTGCCTGGAGAGGGCAAAGGGTAGTTTGCAGCATATTGCCCTGCATGCATGAAGCCTGCTTCTGCAATCAACGAAAGACTCATTTTCAAATGCATACTTGTCTTCTTCAGGATCCTGGTACATAAGTCCCATTCCGCTTTCCACGAATTTTTTTACCAGACGCTCTGCAACCTCTTTTTTCCGCTCATCCAATTCCTCGATTGTCAGCAATCCCTTTTCATTGAGAATCTCGATAAGCGCATAGAGGAAAGAAGAAACTTCAATATTTTTAGCTGTAATTAAATTGATACGGATATGATTATAAAGCAGACCTTTGGTTACTTCTTGGCGCTGATCATACACTAATTCCCGGATATCGTCTAGATTTTTTTTATTTTTAATCATTTATTTATTATGTAATTTTTAAATGCGTTTATTAAGATAACGCCATCTGGAAGGTTCCCGTTTGATTTCATCCTATCAACGTCGATAAGGAATTTTTCGATATCCTTGAATTTAAGATTATTCTTCTCACAAAAACTTATCGCGATACTTTTCAATTCCTTCCTCGAAGAATACTTTTTGGGCATCTTAAAATCAATAAAATTAAATATATGCCCGCATTTTTCATGTCCGATCGTTGAAGTTGACGGACCAGCGGATGTTCTAATGTAATCCCTGAATGTACCGCCTTTTATAATCTCTCCACACTCACATATTAACGTTTTAACACCACCTTCGTTTTTAAACAAACATTACAGTATCAACTATTCATGAGGAGTTTCATCGCCCCACTGCTCGCTCCTTATTAAAGATTAATTGACATACTTTCATGCCATGTGCATGCACATATATATGTATTTCTAAACCAACCAAGAAATTTAGAAAAAAATAACTTGAACAATTCTTGATTCCAGTATCATACTTTATTTCATCGAGTGCTGC
>CBFFLL010000314.1:0-2288 GCA_965642175.1 Candidatus Methanoperedens nitratireducens
GGGTTCATAAGAATGCTCCCGTCCCCGTCGATAACATACACATGCCTCTCCTGCGTAAGTGCAAGCCCAAGCCCGATTGACGAAACAAGTCCCATTGATCCGGTCATATAGAAATTAAGTTCCCTGTCCTTTATCTCATGAAGCTCTTTTGAAGGTATTCCGAGGTTAGATACAATGATGTCATTACCCACAACAGAAGCAAGAGTCTCAATCGCTTGAAAACGTGTCATTTCAGGCTTTCTTATTTCTGATCTTAACTCGATCTGGGAGAGCCTTGGTGTTATCTCACACGGGACTGGATTCTCGCAGGATGAGCCTTCCCATACTGCCGGAGAGATCAAAACAACATGAGGACGGGCATTATCGAAAGAATCCTTTATCGCAAGATCAATTTTATCGATCTCATCTTTCGCTTCAACCAGTGTGAACTCTATGCCGGCTGCATCCAGTAATGCGGGCAGTTTTTTCCCGAACTGCCACTGCGCCTCTATCGCCTCCTTATGAACGCCTCGCCAGCTTGCAAGCACAGGAAGCGGAATGCCGTAGGTGAGGTTCAGGGATTCAAGCGCATTTATCATATTTCCAATGCCTGTGCTCTGGATGACCATGATGGCGCGCATGCCTCCGAGATAAAGTCCTGCGCATATCCCCACGCCGTTCTCTTCTCTTGTCAGGGGTATCGTCTTAAGGTTTTTTTCGATCTGGGGAAGCAGTGCTTTTATCCTGTCGCACGGCAGCGTGGCAGCAAAATCTATCCTGTTTTTCTTAAGAATTTCAATTACCCTGAGTTCCGGTATTTCCTTCAAGCCAGTACCTTTCTTTTAATTATCTCTTCAAGCGGGACGTTGGCATTTTCAGCGATCGACTCCGGCTCGATTTTCGACAGTGTATGATCCTGTTCAAGGCGCTTCACTCCTCCGCCAGTGATATTTATCAGGATATGGTCCTGGACATCTACTTTATGTTCATTCACCGCTTCGATGAGCGACGCAACAGCAACTCCCGCGGGTGCAAATATATCGATCCCTTCGTACCGTTCGAACAACTGCTGAGCTTTTTTCGCTTCGCTATTGGAAATCCCGTACATCGAACCCTGCGTAGAAGAAAGCGCGTCATAGACGCCGCCTGCTACTGAATATGGCGGTTCCCTGTTGGAAAGGATATCCGCATACATCTCGTGTATGAGTTTTTTCGGGTCAGGCATATCAATCTCCTTGATTATTTCGCACCGTCCTGCTTTCCATGCATTGTACATTGGAGCGAACGGCAGGTTCTGGGAAAGATGAAGTTGCGGCAATCCACCAGGGAACCTTCCGTCCTCGCGAAGCCGAAGCGCTGCTTCCCACGCTGCTATGCCGCCAGTCCCGCTCCCTATGGCCTGGAAATAATGGTCAGGCATCCGTTTCATGGTTACCGCAGCATCCAGCATCACCGTCCCCATACCATCCCTTCGCGCCACGTTCCTTGCGCCGCCTTCTGCTTGCATGCCGGGGAGCACTGCTATCCTGTCTGCAAGATGTATCGAGTCAGTATAATCGCAGTTTTTACCCATTTGTATAATATGGATGGAATCCGTGGGTTTTTCGGGCAGCCACATCCGTAACATCCCGCTTGAAGGCACCACGATATACACTTCCTGGCCTGTCATCGCTGAAACATGGGAAAAAGCGCGCGCGGTATTTCCCGCTGATGCAAGGACCAGTGACCGGTTTGTGCCTGTGGTTTTCTGGACTGTGGGAAAAGCCTCAAGTTCCTTGAAACTGCACGTCTTTATATACGCGCCTTTTTCAGGCCAGTAGCCGTTGAAAGATATGTACAGGTTGTTAAGTCCCAGTTCTGCTGCAAGTTCAGTGCTCCTGTAGGTGACAGGACCCGACTCCGTGGTCATTATTTCGTGTATCGGGAGCCAGTCGTGGAACTTTCCCATCCCTGGAACGTCCTTTAATATCAGTTGCTTATTCCTGTAATTTGCACGCAGGAGTGCGCCATCGTTGGAGCATTTCAATCTGTCTTCAGTAAAAACACTTGAACATCCAGCGCATACAAGGTCATATTTTGGATCCCATGTATGAAGAATAGTATTTGTTCCGGATGATATTGTTTTCAAGTATGTCATGATAAATTGTTTCATTCAGGAGGGTATATATGTTTTTCCTTTGAAGACAGTTTTTCTTCCGGATTGGGACACTAAATCAATATTAATATACATTTGTCCTCTGCACCCTCCATCGTTTTTCAACGAATCAATATTTCGGGCATCTTGCACGCGCAAGAATTACTGAAATACC
>CBFFLL010000315.1:0-681 GCA_965642175.1 Candidatus Methanoperedens nitratireducens
CTATTGGTGTTTTTAATCCTATCTCTGTTATTATTCTCGGGTTCTGAATCGCTATCTTTAGCTGCCGTATTATGTATAGATGAAATCTGTTAACGTCATAGTCGGTAGCTCTGACATCCTTTGCTAATTGGTAATCAAGGTTCTTGAGAGCAGTTATTGCATCCTTGTGCATAGACGCTGTTATGATTGACATTCGCCGCAAAGCGCTCGGAACAGATAATTCAGGGTAACTTAACAAAACCTGTAAAGTCAAGTCTGTGCAAGTGTCAGTCACTATTTCTGTTCCAACAAGCATGTTTCGAGCAAAAGTTTTGATGGCATTTCTTTGTGTTGACAAAATTTCTTTTTGGTCTTTTGCTCTTATGTGAATTATGTTATAGCCCAGCAAGTACGTGGCTACAGTTTTTCTTATCAACGCCTCAGAGTTGTCTTCCGGAGAGACTTTGATTAATGCCTCTTCTGTTTTTTCCGTTTTTCCCATTTCTGGAGGTAAAATTGTTAAAAGCCCGTTTTCTTCCTGTCGGACAAGCAATGAACTGCCTTTTTCAAGCCCGTTTTGGGTAACCCACCTTTTTGGCAACGAAAGCACGTAGGTTGATCCTCCCGTGACTTGAAGCTTTCTTGTTTCGCCCTCTTTCAACGAATTATCCCTCATTATTTTTTCACCAAATATATAGAGAA
>CBFFLL010000315.1:691-2233 GCA_965642175.1 Candidatus Methanoperedens nitratireducens
TTGGAATATTTATAATCTTTTCACAAACTATTTAATTGTTTCACGCCATTCTCCCCCTGACAATGACGCAGAATAATGAAAAAACTGACACAACACCGGCAATACCCGATATTATTACCAGAACTACCCGGCACTGCTACAACGATAGAATCAAACTTGCCAAAACATCTGCGAAGAACATTAAAATTTCCAAAAAACATCTGAATAACATTTGCACACGCATACACACTCGATTTTCACAGAAGCCGTTACACACCATTTCTTATACACGAACCTTTATTCGGCACCGCTTTTTTGAAAGCGAAGTTTTTATACCGATATTTTGAATACTATTGCGAGGCTGATCAGGATGGATCGGAGAAACAAACGTCGCCTGAGGCTGTTTCCAAAGCAAGGCTACATCATGCTTCTTATCGGAATCCTGCTTGGTTTCATGGTTTTCTTGGCAGTCTCCGCAATCACATCCCAAGGAGGAAGAAGTGGAGGCACTGGACAGGAAGGATTGCCATCCAGCATCACGTTCGATTTCCTTTATACAAGTGAGAAACAAGCGTGGATCGAAGAGGTTACTCCTGGCTTTGAACAGTGGTTTTTTGAACGATTCAATATTACAGTTAAAGTGCAACTTGACGTGCGGGGAAGTCATGATACTGTAAATCAGATCCTTTGGGGTGCGCAACCAACAGCTTGGAGTCCCGCGTCAAGTCTCTGGATACCATATCTGAATGATGAATGGTTATACGCGGGTGGCGCGCAAGAAATAGCTACAGATTCAACTCCTCTTGTTTTGTCACCAGTAGTAATAGCTGGATGGAAGTCCTTCTTGGAAGAGAATAATGTAACTAGCTTCCAAGATTTGTATCAATTGGCAAGGGATGGCATTGACTATAAGTACGGGCATCCTGATCCATCGCTCAGTAACGGCGGCGTCATGGCTGAAGTTTTGGAATTTGCGGATGCCTTAGATAAGAAACCTGACCAGTTTGTTATTGATGATTTCACGGATGAGGCTGCTCGGAATTTTGTCAGGACTATCGAATCGAGGGCAGTGAATTATGAAAAAAGTACCGGATTCTTTGGCAGATGGGCGGCTCTGAATGGTCCCGATGCGATCGATTGCTTTACAGTCTACGAAAGCGTCGTCATTAGTAACTCTGATAAAGCTAACAAGACATGGGGAGACTCGCTGGTAGCGGTTTATCCCGAAGAAGGAACTCTTTTGTCTGATCATCCATTCGTCATTTTGAACGCGCCTTGGGTTGATCAGTATCAAAAATTCGCTGCATCCCAGTATCTATTCTACTTGCTTCAGGAACAAAATCAAGATAAAGCCCAAGAACACGGATTTAGACCAGCCAACCCCAGCGTCCCTCTTAATCCCGAGGTCTTTAACGAGAAGAACGGCGTTGAATTTGAAATTCAAGTGCCAGTTTATAGACCTATGTCAGGAGAAGCAATGAAAGCGTTATTCACTGTGTGGCCTTCCGTGAAAAATCCTGGAGTGTGACTGCTTTTAGCCAGCCAAAAGGCATACGGAAACTG
>CBFFLL010000316.1:0-2129 GCA_965642175.1 Candidatus Methanoperedens nitratireducens
GCGCTGGTAAAATCGGGTAAAGAATATATATGTTTAATGAAATTACACTCCACGGTAAAGAAGACCTATATCCAGCGCTGTGCAGAGGAATTTACCGGCCCGATCTACCAGAAACCGCCCGTAAAATCAGCAGTCCGGCGCGAGCTCAGGATACGCAATATCTATTATAATGAGATAGTGGAAATTCATGGTACCGATGTGCTGATGAGGGTGGGCTGCGAGGCCGGAACCTATATCAGAAAGCTTTGCCATGATATGGGCGAAGCACTGGGAACAGGTGCCCAGATGAAGGAGTTGAGACGCACCAGAGCAGGTCCTTTCAGGGAAGATGACAGCCTGATCACGCTGTTCGAACTGAAGGATGCCATGGTGATGTTTCAGGAGACCGGTGATGAGAGCGAACTGCGGCGCGTGATACAGCCTATGGAAAAGGGACTGGTGCATATGCCCAGGATCATTATCCGGGACAGTGCCGTTGATGCTATCTGCCACGGTGCAAGCCTGGCTGCACCCGGTGTGGTGAAGGTTGATACCGGCATACAGATTGACGACAATGTGCTTGTCATGTCCTTGAAAGGCGAATCAGTTGCCCTTGCAAGAGCCGAGATGGATACAGATACCATCCTCAAGGATGAGAACGGTATTGTGGCTGCAACCAAGCGGGTGCTTATGCGAGAAGGTACATATCCCAAGGGCTGGATAACAAAATCAAAAATAGTAAAGGACTGATTTTTTCAGTCAACCAACATGCCGAGATAGTCTAGCGGTAGGGCGCAAGCCTGGAAAGCTTGTGGGGCTTAGCCCCTCGGGAGTTCGAATCTCCCTCTCGGCGCTTTTTTTCCTGAATATTAAGATGCAAAAAATGACTTTGTTATCAAAACCGGTCCCGATCTCAGGCATACCGGCTATTTCACAGAAGTTCACCAATATCCTTTTCAAGACTTGCTAATCTATCCATGACTACATCTATTTCACAATCGCATTCCAAAAATGCACGATTGTATATCTCTCGGGCTTTTTCATGATCTTTTAACACACCAAGTTTAAAAGCATACATGTCCCCCCAGCCGATATATCCCCAGACATTATATGGGAATCTCTCGATCAGTTCCTTGAAGAGCCTGTCAGCAGTTGTGACATCCCCAAGTGAATCATATGATTCGGCTTCGGCTCTTAGCATATTGTGTATAATTGAATTATCGGAATCAGGGAAGGTCTGGCAAAGATCGTGGCAAAATTGTATTCTTTTTGTGAAATAAGCACTGTTTCCAAGACCTGCATTGTGGAGTTCCATCTCAAAATCCTGACACCAGTTAAAGATGCATTGTGTCATAGGAATGAATTCATCAGCGTCCTCGACAGACGTAATATCCAAAGGAACTATGTCCTTGATCATGTTCCATGCATGGTTCCACTTTTCCATGGCTTCGTCAACAGCTCTTCTTTTAAGGCATTCATAGCCTTCCTGCATCTTATGGTTAATCATTTCCAGATTATAACAATCTGGCATGATCCTGATCCACAGTTCAAGTATTGCAAGCCAGACGAAATCTTCGTCCAGGCGATTTACCAGGACCATATCATCATAGTAATGATCTTCAGCCAGATCGCTTGCAGAAACATATCCTTCAACCTGTTTTTTGAATTGGTCTATATCAAAGTTAATGTTCATGGTACTTAATTTTGCGATTATGTCGCTGGTACTCATTTTTTTCAATTTGTCGCGATTCCATAACTGGTCAATAAGGGTACCAATGTCCAATTCATTGTTGAGAATAGATTTCTTGAATGCTTCAAATTCAGTAGCATGCTCTATTATGTACTCGTTGAAATTCGCCGGATATGGCATACCTGTACGTGGCAACCCCGATACTGGATTCTGTGTATTTGCAGTTGCTGGATTATTTTCTGCCCTCTTTATTTTCAAACAACAACGCTTGTATTTTAGTCCTGAACCGCATGGGCACGGATCGTTTCTACCTGGTTTAGATGTCATCTTGATCCACCACTTCTATTTTTACTGCTTGATGACTGCAAGGATATAATTGTTTATTTCCTTTTCTGAAGACTTTTTATTATTTTCTTGGATGATTCGGAAAACCGCAGAGGAACGCAGAGAAAAATAATAA
>CBFFLL010000317.1:0-2093 GCA_965642175.1 Candidatus Methanoperedens nitratireducens
GGAAGGAGTGGCATTACTGCAATTTGTGATGCATCTTCTTGTCGCACATTGCTATTGTTACTGTAATTGTCACTGATATCTTGGCTTTTGTTTTTAGCGACACACAAAAGAATGAAAGCCAAGAATATCAAATTTTCGGCAGAGAATTCTGGCGCAAGATATGGGTATGTGTTTATAGTTTCCTATGCGTTAAAAACAGCCTGACGAGCGCGATATATGAAACCGTTGATTTCATGTTAAACCCCGCCAGCGGCGACGCCTCACCAGGGTCTGGGGTCGCAACCCCAGCGCTGTTATAGATAATGTTGACCGAATGTGGTAATCGTACGCTCATCTGCGGTTTCGTTTTTCGCAGAAGCGCCAGAAATTTATTTATTATTGGTTATAATAATGATTCGTTCCAATATGACTGAATATACCATGAGCGAATCTTCGATCAAGGCTTCCATCTCTTCAGAAAATCGACCCTTTCGAAATCGATATCATTAGAAGCAATATGCTTTATTCCATATACTTCACATGATGCCGCATGAATAGCATCAGAAAATAGGAGGTTATGCTTCTTCGACAAAGTTTTTGCTTGCTGCAGCACTTCCAGAGTGAGAGGCAATATTACAATAGCTGAATCAAATATGTCATCAAGCACACCATAAGCAACATCGCACTCAGAAATCACATTCGGATGCTCTTTAATGAAACGGATAATTTCAACATCACCATATTTTTTCTTAACTTCCCCGATAAGTATCGTATGGAATAGCTCATTAATCACAGTTGAGGACGTAAAACCGATCGTATCACCCTGATTGACTTTTGATAAAAGTGCCTCGCATGTACTTTTATAGCGATGCCTCTTCGCCAGCGCATAAACAAAAATATTAGTATCTACAAAAACCTCGGTTTCATTGAATTCCGCAAGGTTCATTCTATCCACTGCGATATCTCATCACTCAATAATTCATCAATTTCTTCTTCAGGGACGTCCATTTCAACGTGGAAAAATCCCTTCTCTCTTTTCTTCGGGACAGTTATCAACCTTTCACCAACGAGCTTTATATCTTTATGCTTCATGAAAGCTGCAACATCGCGGTCACTTATCGCCATTTTCTCACTATAACTCATTATAAATGGCATTGTATATAGATTTTACATAGACCCAGGGCGCTTCATCCAATGAAAAGTTACTCCTTCAGCTACTACACGGCTTCGTCCCTCCTACCCGTGCTTCCCCCGCGCCGCCTCTATGCGCTCAAACACCGCCACGAACGGAAAGCGCAGCCGGAACTTTGTGGACTCTGCACAGCGATAGGTAAGATTCTTAGTTATTCACAAACTAAAGTCTCCGTGCCTCTGTGTCTCCGTGGCTATTTTACTTTTTGATTGAACAACACCAAAAGATATGACACCCACTTCCATAGGAATAGTATATTGCTGCCAACAAGCAGGCTTCAGGGGGTTATTACTGGAATAAACATATCAATCATCGATCTCAAACAGATAATCAAAATATTTCCAGGCTTTACAGCAAGCGCAGTTTTTCTCATAATCCGGACATCGCGTTCCCCAATTTTTGATCATATACTCTTTAACTCTCTCCTTGAAATAGCCACTGCAATATTTGCACTCCCAGTATTCACCGTCTTCATCAGTTAAATTTTTAATGAGTTCGTTTGAAAAGAAATACTGGATTGGGATGAGGTTTTTTTCTAAAAGTTTTACATCAAATTTATTACCGCAAACACAACATACCCGGTCTTTAAGCACTGAGCTTTCAGTTATATCTTTCTTTTTCATATATTATTAATATCAGCAGTGATAATATTAACCTAACGGAGCAGGATGGCAATATCAGACACTAAACTCAAATAGGAAAATAAAAATCAACCAGAGAATATTATCACTGGAGCCATGCGCATAACAGGGGTCAAAGTAACTTACTACTTCATCTGCCATACAAAACTCTGGTTATTCTCGCACAACATTACACTTGTGAATAAGAACATGCTTGACGATGCTTGTTTCAGGGGGGAGATAGGAGATATGCTGCTCAGTGAAAAAGGGAAAAAGCTGTTCCTGGTAGAGTATAATGAGAA
>CBFFLL010000318.1:0-2066 GCA_965642175.1 Candidatus Methanoperedens nitratireducens
CGTCTTCCTATCGTGCGCCGGAATTGAATATTTAGTATGTAATATATTTGTCGTTATTCCCCCCACCATCTGAGAAAAACCAGGCGCCATAAATGCGATATTCATTCAGCCCGCCCGCAGGAAGCACGATAGTAAATAGCATTCATTTTTGGACACTCATCCTGTTAAATAACTTCAGTGAAAATGATTTGCACCACTTATAACCTATTAATTCCTTGATCATTAATAAATATATCCCCTATCATTATAATGGAATATCGCTGCGGTGTGCGTTCACCGGGCGGCTGGCTGGGGCAATGGGGAAATAGGGGAGAGGAAGTTACGATCTGGATATTATGATTATGGCTGTGCACGATGGAATGGGGCTGCATTGGGATGAGATGGCGCCGGGGATTAATAATTATGAAGTGATAATTATCGTGCGCTTATGTGGAGATGGATTTGCGGTACGGACCCGTTCGATCCTGTTGATTCTGTCGAAATGGATTCTTGCTCTGCCTTTAATTCGCGTTTGTTGCTTCGGGTATGCGTCTGCGCTATGGTATAAATATTTTATGAGTGATAATTGTGTGGCGGGTTACACAAGCATAGATTTAAATTGAAAAAGAATGATATAGGATTTAAATGAAAATAGAAATTGAGATACCTGACCTTCATGAAATAGCGAAAAGGGAACTCAAAGAAAAATTGCTTATGGAAAGCATACAGGAAACAAAGGAAGCTTCCCGTAAATCAATAGAAGATCAGGGAATTTCTGTCATCGCGCTCATGATAGCAGAAACAATTGATACAGTTTTAGAGCATAGAGAACTTCCAGTTAGCGGGATCGATGATAAAGCCAAGAGTTTATCTTGATAGTACCATACTTATAACTTATGTTTTTGGTGCTAAAAAGGAGCCCAATAAATTTAAGGATGTGGAACGTCTATTTAATTGTGGAGCAGAACTGGTCACCTCTATTTATGCTCTCATTGAGCTATACAATTTTCCGATCTATAACTTTGAACATGATAAGAGAATCATGGCAAAGTATGGCTTCATAATAGTGCTATCAACTGATATTGAAATAGCTCCTATGCTTGAGCGAGGATTAAAGATAATGCATAGCAGAGAATTTAATATGGAAGATAAATCTGATATTCCTCATGCCATTTCAGCATTTATAGAGAGATGCGATTATATTGTGACCTTTGATTCGCATTTTAAAACACTTACTAAAATCAAGAGTCTCACGCCCGGTGAACTGTTTGAGTTTATTTGAATACTAAGTTGGTTTTCAAGCGTATGATCGAAATGAAATATGTGGGACATAAGGCCTTGTTTGGGGTTTAATTAAATCGAATATCTGCAAATTCTTTAAATATATATCTGCATATCTTTTTGCTGTTCCGTCTTCCTATCGTGCGCCAGATTTAAATAATTAGCATGTGATATATCTGTTGTTCCGCCCCCCATCCTCTGCAAAAACCCGGGCGCCATGAATGCGATGTTCATTCAGCCCACCCGCGGGAAGCGCGATAGTAAAGAAATCGCCCCCATGCGCTCATATTGTGCCGGGACGTGGTGAGGTGCAGAGTGAAAACGATTGAACACAGATTGCGCGGATGACGCGGATGCGCACGGATCCGTGGAAATCCGCGCAATCCGCGGCATCCGTGTTCTATTTCGTGGATGATTATTAATGCAAATATCAAAACTTTCGTAATGAGGCGATGCAATTGATCTGCGTTCATCAATGCCGAAACCCTGCGGGTTCTCGACTCCGCGCACACCTATGCCCCGCAGGGCATAGGTGGACACGCCCTCCAGAGGCGTGACTCTGGGCGCCTTCATCTGCGGCTTTTTTTGTGCCTGTTGCTGTTCCGTCTTCCTATCGTGCGCCGGATTTAAATAAGCAGTATACAATAAATACATTGTCCCGCCCCCCCTCCATTTCGGCAAAAACCCGGGCGCCAGGAATGCGATATTCATTCAGCCCCCCCTGTAAAAGTACAATAATAAATAGCATTCATTTTTCGACACTTATCCTGTTAAATAACTGCAGTGAAAATGATTCGCACCACTTA
>CBFFLL010000319.1:0-2012 GCA_965642175.1 Candidatus Methanoperedens nitratireducens
CTCTTCCAAAAGCAAGTACAGGTTTCTGTTTTCCCTCCACAACTTCTATGATCACAACCTGCTTTTTGTCGCTCCTCTCAACACGAATTGAGGGATATGCCACTGGGTCAGTATTTTGCTTGATCTGATTCGCCAGACTTTCCATCGTATTTTTGCCAATATCAACCCCAAGGACCTCGCCTTTATCACTCACTCCTACAACTACACTTCCACCTTTTGTATTCGAAAATGCAGAAATACTCTCTGTTATTTTATCCATTTGAGATAAAGATGGTTTGAATTCTACTGTTTCTGATTCTCCTTCTTTAAGCAAATCATTTATTTTTATCATTTAGATTTAGCCTCCATGACAACAGTATGAACACAATCATACAATAAAACGCATCCTGTCGATCCTGTTAATCCTGTCTGGAAAACAACCATTTCTCTGCCTCGGTGGTGATAAACTAAATTATCTTCCATTACAACCTCTCCCTATCATCCTAACGACCATTCCTATTTTTTCCGCCGCTTTTCCATCCCCAAAAGGATTCTTCCAGCCATTTCCTTTCACAAGCATCCTCCTCGCACATTCCACGATCTTCCCCGAATCAATCCCTGCAAGCATATTCGACCCCACCTCAACAGTCTCAGGTCTCTCAGTATTATCCCTCAGCGTCACGCAGGGCACACCAAGGATGCAGGTTTCTTCCTGCACGCCGCCGGAGTCAGAAAGAACAAGGCGTGCGCCCTTTTCAAGATTCAAAAAATCAAGATAATCCACAGGATCGATGAACCTGATGTTCCCATTCGTCTTTATCCCGAACTCCTGCAATCTCATTTTCGAGCGCGGATGGATAGGATAAACAACAGGCGTCTCAAATTCCTGGCTGAGTTGCTCAATGCCACTTAAAATTCCCACAAACCTCACCTGGTCATCCACATTCTCCTGCCTGTGCGCTGTAACAAGGAAATAGTTCCCGGATTCGATTCCCAGACCCTCAAGGGTACTCTTTTCTTCCGCAAGCTTCATGTTCTGAAAAACAGCATCAACAACGGTATTCCCGGTAACAAATATCTTGCTCTCAGATAATCCCTCGCCTAGCAGCGTTTTTCTTGATCTCTCAGTAGGCGCGAAAAGATAATCCGAACAATGATCAGCCAGCACCCTGTTGATCTCTTCCGGCATCCGTCTATCGTGACTTCGAAGCCCTGCCTCCACATGCGCCACCTTTATATGCAGCTTTGCCGCTGCAAGCGCTCCTGCAAGCACGGTATTCGTATCCCCCTGCACCAGGACTGCCTCTGGTTTTTCTTCCATCAGTACCTTCTCTATCCCTGCGAGCATCTTCCCGGTCTGCTCACCATGCGCCCCTGAACCAGCCTCTAAGTTGTATTTCGCTTCAGGAAGCTTAAGCTGCTCGAAAAATACCCTGTCCATGTTATAGGAATAATGCTGCCCTGTATGCAGAACGAAATAATCCATACCCCTTCGCTCGAGTTCTCGAATTACAGGGGACATTTTAATGATTTCAGGGCGAGTGCCCAGGATTATTGCTAAACTCACTCCCTCATCATCTCCAGGAACATCGAAAATATCCTCATATTAGTTATCAATTGCTTGCTCTTGTCCTTTCATTCAACAACCTCGACACTGAATGCAAAATAAGCCCGCTGAAAACAGAGAAAGTCCCTGTTATAGCTGCCATCATCATAAATAGAGTAGGTCCAAAAGGTAACTGCTCTCCAGTTCTCCACAATTCCAGAGAATTATATCCCATAACTAATCCAACGAACATAAAGATCAAACCAGGCAACGTAATATAATACAGCGGCTTTCGCATCTCAATTTCACCCAATATATGCACCATCACCTTCAACCCATGACTTACAGCGTTCTGCTTCGAATCTTTCTCAACACCATAATTACAATGTATCTCAATCTCCTCCAGCTTAAGATTATGATCCTTCATCTGCATCAATATCTCCGAGCCTGCAGACATATCATTATCCTTGATCCTGATCATCTCTAT
>CBFFLL010000320.1:0-1853 GCA_965642175.1 Candidatus Methanoperedens nitratireducens
CAAGACCACCCTGGATCATTGCTCCAAGGTCTGTGATTATGTCCCCGAACATGTTTGGCGTCACTACTGTGTCGAACCATTCAGGGTTCTTCACGAACCACATGGTTATTGCATCCACATAATTGAAATCTGTTTTTACATCAGTGTATTCGCTGCCGATCGATGTGAACTCCTCTCTCCAGAAACCGTATATATCCGAAAGAACGTTCGCCTTATCAACAGACGACAGGTGTTTTTTCCTCGTTTTTGCAAGCTCGAAAGCATAGCGTATGACTCTTCGTGTGCCCTCTTTGCTTATGAGTCCGAGCTGGTACCCGATTTCATCGCTATCCGATTCGATATCAAGTCCGAATTTCACGTTGTACAGGTTGCGTGCGACCTCAAGCGTCTTTTTACTCTTTCCCTTTTTAGCACGCCCGCCAATGCCGATATAGAAATCTTCGGTATTCTCGCGCACTACAACGAAATCAATGTCTTCAGGGGTTTTATCCTTGAGCGGCGTCCATACACCTTTCAGCAGCTTAACAGGGCGAAGGTTGACATATTCGTCCAGATAAAAGCGGGTTGTAAGGAGGATGCCCTTTTCAAGTATACCGGGCTTTATCCTGTCATCTCCGATGGAGCCAAGATATATGGCCCTGTATTTTGAAAGTTCCTTTAGCGTATCTTCGGAGATGAGTTCTCCTGTTTCAAGGTAGTGGTCTGCGCCGTTGGGATATTCTATCCAGTCTATGTCAAAACCGAACCGTTCGCCTGCTGCTTCAAGCGCCTTGCGTCCTTCTCTTATGATCTCAGGCCCTATTCCGTCACCGGGGATAACCGGGATTTTGTATTGTGTCATGTTTGTTCCTCTTGAATGATATTCCCCTTAGAATTCCTGCGAGGTTATTAAATTATCCTGTCCATCCTGTCAAATGCAGGGTTTTAATCGTTTTGGGAAAAACAAAGCGTTTAATGAGCAGTAATCTCATGCTTTATCGACTAATTTTTCAAGGATTGCTTCAAGGCGCGTATTGTGTTCTGCCTGCCCTTTAATGAATGTACCTAATATATCGGTCAGGTTATTGAATCCTGAGTTTAAGTCCTTGTTTAAGTTATTAAATCCAGTCTTATTATCCAATATCATCGTGGATAATAATAGATTACCTTTATCGAGCTTTCTCCCGATATCGAATTCATCATCTGAGGATGCCTTTGAAAAATCATCTGGAAGATCAATATTAAAAGGTAATGCTTTTTCTTTGATATCTACAATATCAGCCCCGCTCTCCTCCCCTCGTATCTTAATTGTGTGTGTAAAATTATCTATTACGCTATCCTCACCACTGCATAGGATCTTTACACTTCCATCCTTCGCATTAAAAACCAGACCAGGTATACCAAAAGATCGCCCTATGTGTTCTACAATAGACCTGAACCCAATGTCCTGGACTTTTCCAGTTACAATTATGCTGTGACATTTCGGTTTTTCTATTTTGGTCATAATGGCTTCTCTATCTCAAAACTACTTATGGTTTTTACTATATATATTCTTTTTTATGATTTAATCGAATGAATGTAAAACTTTTTATAGAGTGCCCAGACCCGGACTTGAACCGGGGACATCTGCGTCTTCAGCGCAGCGCTCTCCCAGGCTGAGCTATCTGGGCACACAGGGAGCCTATCATCGTCGGCATCGTATATCTATCCTTCGGGAACAGCCACCTGACACCTGGGGAATAGGTCTGAAATAAGGCTAAGGATAGAAAAAGGTTTCGATTATCCCAAGACTTAATATAAATAAGGCTAATAAAGTCAGGAAGGTGACTGAATGGACGAATTCCTGGTTAAACTCCAGAAAATAAAGTCGGGGA
>CBFFLL010000321.1:0-1799 GCA_965642175.1 Candidatus Methanoperedens nitratireducens
CACCGTCTTCAAGCTTTAGATCTTTGGCATCCATGTATTCCGCTGAAATGCCGTTTACCTCGAAGTATGTCTTATTCTCTGTCACATATGCATCCTTAACAAACGGCGCAACTACAGATCCGTATTCTCTCACTGCCCGGACTTTTGATTCTGTTATCAGGATAATGTTTTCACTACTTAGTCCGGGGGAGACTTCTATCAGGGTCAGGTCATGGGATTGCTGGATCTCATTAACTGCATTGACACGTATCCCCTCTCCCAGGGAGGTCACTCCGACCACAGCCGCAACACCTATTGATATCCCCAGCAAGATCAACAGTGTCCTGACCTTCTTGGTATGCAGTTGCCTCAATGCCATTGTGAAGGCCTCAATCAACAATTTCACCGTCCGTTATTGTTATCACCCTGTCGGCATTGTTGGCCATTACCATATCATGGGTTGTGACTATGAATGTGATCCCCTGTTCTTTATTCAGCTTCTTCATGAGGTCAATTATCATTCTTCCGGTCCTGGAGTCGATATTGCCGGTAGGTTCATCTGCCAGGATAAGCCTGGGATGGTTTGCAAGTGCCCTGGCTATGGCCACACGCTGCTGCTCACCCCCGGATAATTCTGAGGGAAGATGAAGCGCCCTGTCCTTTAATCCCACAGATTCTAACAGTGCTTCTGCCCTCTTTTTACGCTCCAACTTCGGAACCCTGTTGAAATACATGGGATACCATACATTCTCCAGGGCATTCATTGTCGAAATGAGGTTAAATCCCTGAAAGATGAACCCTATTGTCTGCCTGTGCAGCTGTACGAGATGGCCGGCTTTTCCGTAGTCGATCTTTGCCTCATTTATATAGACATTACCGGCAGTTGGCTTGTCCAGACATCCTACTATATTGAGCAGTGTGGATTTTCCGGAACCGGACGGCCCCATTATCGAAACAAACTCGCCATTGGCAACTGTCAGATTCACATCATTGAGAGCTACAACCCGGTTCCCTGAGCCAAAAAGGTAGGACTTTGACAGTGCCCGTGTTTCAACCATCCACATTTTTTCTCACCTTTTACCTGCTACATAAGCAAAGAACATTGAAACAATCCCGGCCAGTAGCCCAAAGCCCGAGGTTTTTTTCGTGTTCGCCTCTCCTTCTTCTTCGAACTCCAGTACCATGATAGCATTTGTCACCAGCATGTAATCACCGCTGTCCTGTATGCTGACAAAATTATCCCGGGTTTTCAGGTACTTTGTAACGTCCCGCTCGTCAATAGCGATCTGGACTGATTCACTGGTCATGTATATGTCTTTCCACACTTTTCCGCTGCCGAATAATATCCTTATAATATCTCCCAAAATGGGCGTAACTTCTGCTTTCTCGTTAAAATAAAGCTTGTTGCGAGTCTGTTTTACGCCCTGGGTTAAACCACCTGATGGAGAAGCAGTTATCAGGTATGCCCTGCTCACCTTTTCTGCGTCTACTTCACCGTTAAAATATGTGGTTGTTGTAGCCATTTTCGGAGTGATGCCATGTTCAGCATAGATCATATCACACCCTTCATTAACCCAGTATTCGATAACCGGTGAATCCTGGTATTCATAGATAATGAGCAATCCGATTCCCTGTAAACAGAATGTCCGCCCGTCATCTGCCGAATTCCTTAATGATATCGAATAGGTACCATTTTCGTGTATCAGGTCGCTCAGATCATAGGCATCTGCACCTGAAAAGAAATCGTATCTGGCTACAAATCCTTTGGTATCGGTATATCTTGAATCATGTGACACCGAGCTGACAACCTCATGATGCAT
>CBFFLL010000322.1:0-1776 GCA_965642175.1 Candidatus Methanoperedens nitratireducens
CCATATTGGACAAACAGACCAGTTGTGATACATTGGCAAAGTCACGGATATTGCCTTTTTCATCAGGATTTTCTGCTCGCCACTGGACGGCGGTTTTGCCAAACAGTGCCATATTGAGAATGTCGGCTTCAGAAGCGTAAACATGGCTGATTTGTTGTTTATTTAGGGTGGCAGGAATCAGGTTTTCCTTGATGGCATCGGTATGAATTCGGTAATTGATTTTGGTAAGGTTACGGCGGATGTCCCAGCCCAGTTGTTTTTGCTCTTCATCTTTGAGTCGCTGGAACTCCTTGATGAGATAGAGTTTAAATTCTACAGAAATCCAGCTGGCAAACTCAAAGGCAATATCTTTATGGGCATAAGTACCCCCGTAGCGTCCCGCCTTGGAAATAATCCCAATGGCGTTGGTTTTTTCTATCCATTGTTTTGGCGTAAGGGTGAAACTATTTAATCCTGCTTCTTTTCTAAACCCGTCGAATTCGACGGGATTAAAACCTGGATTATTTAACTGCTCCCAGATTCCAATAAACTCAATCGTATTTCGGTTGCGTATCCAATTGCGAATCAAATCATCGGTGCGCTCATTTTTTTTGTATCGCGCAATATCAGTTAATGAGATGTAATCTTGCTGCTTACCGCTAATAATCCTGATGTCTGCACCTTTCACGGTCAATTGGTTCTTATTCTTAGTCATTCAATTTCACTTTCTTCAAATTCTCGGCAATCAAAGCATTCAGCTTCCACTGGTTTAACAAATAATGAAACTGCACCCAAAATGTTGTTATGTTTGAATATATACTTACTCTGAGCGGTGTGAAAGTATTATTTCTCCTCAACATCATGCTGGCAATTTCACTATTCAGGACATTTCGACTGGATCAAGCCCCTGAATGCCACATGTTACGCCTATCGTTTGCAGTCAACGACCCCTGATCTCCCCTCAAATCCAGAGCCGGGATCGGGAAGCGGAGCACCTGATGCTCTGAAACTGGTGGGATTATGGCAATGCGCGCACAAAGACGCACAGTAATTGACCCGATGTAGATTGAAGATGCTGACGTGCTTTTCTTAGGTGCAGAGAAAAAGATATATGTTAATACGAAACTAACATGATATTAAGGCGATATATATGGTTCAAGCTATAATAAATATTGAAGAACATACTAACAGAATCTTGAATATTATCAAAGCCAAATATAGTTTGAAAGATAAAAGTTCTGCTATTGACCTCATGGCAACACAATATGAAGAAGAAATACTCGAACCAGAACTAAAACCAGAATATATTGAAAAAGCTAAGAAAATAATTCAACAAAAGCCGATCAATGTGGGTAGTGTTGATGATTTAAGGGATAGATTAGACCTTTGATCTTATGTATACCTTAAAGATCAAGCCTGACCTTGAAAAAACGCTTAAGAAACTGGCAAAAAGGAATAGGAAACAACTTGAGATAATTCTTAAAAAAATTGATGAAATCCTGGAAAATCCTCACAGATATAAAAATCTTCGTGCACCTTTGAATGATTGGAAGCGGGTCCATGTTGACAAGCATTTCGTGCTCATTTTTTCTATTGATGAAGAATCAAAGAGCGTTACGCTTGAAGATTATGACCACCATGATAATATCTACAAACATTAATCTTTGAATTCACACGATAATGTTTTCATGATAAGATTGTTAAATCGAGCATGACTCCCCTCATCTCGCAAGTCAACGACCCCTGATCTACACTCAAATCTAGAGCGGGGCTCGGGAGGCGGAGCATGCTCTGGAG
>CBFFLL010000323.1:0-1731 GCA_965642175.1 Candidatus Methanoperedens nitratireducens
TGTGAATCTGAATCGAATGACCATATCTATCCATGTGTTATAGGATTTCAAGAGTCTACTCAAGGCCTTATTGTAGTCATAACAATACTCAATCGAAAGAAGAAACTCAATAAAAAGAGGTGAAAATATGAAAAAGAAAGATGAATTTCAGGATGTGTATGAAGATGTTGTAATTGAGAACTATGGCATCCCTGTAGTTATTACAGATGTCCTTGTCAGAAAGCACAAAATCACGGGCAGAAATATATACATAAACCATCCTGATTCTATACCTAAAATAGAAAAGGGGCTAAAAGCAGCGCTTGGGGTTGCACCCAGAGGGCAGACTTCATACAAAAGAAAATTAAGCGAGAGCGGGGAAATATTGCTGCTGCGACTGCCAAAAGAGCTTAGAGAATCATATCATATTGAAAAAGGAACACATGCTCTAATTACTCCGATAGGAACGAAAAAAGCTATTATTGAGTTCGAATGATTTCAGAATTTCTGCGCTTGAAATAAATACAAAATCTCTGCAAACCAGCAGAAATGCAAAAGCATCGAGCATTAATTGGATGCCCCGGATTTCCGATCCAGCTGGTTCATGACTTACGAAATGGTTAAACGATAGCTCGGATTAGATTGTAAACAACAAACTTAAATAATTTTAACGTGGGCATAAAACATAACTTATATGCTCAAAGATAGCAATACGTCCTGAGGTACCTCCAATGCTCTCAAAACAAGAACTCGTCCAGGCAATAAAAACGAACCCCCCATTAGTCGAACACATGATCGACCCGTCCGTCCAGATCCAGCCCAACGGCATTGAGATGACCCTGCAGAGCGTCCACAAATTGCAGGGTGCAGGATCCATTGCCTTCGATAACAGTGAGCGAACCTTGCCAGATACAGAAAACCTGGATTTTGACCCTGAAGGATGGGTACACCTTGCTCCCGGCATCTACAAGATCATCTACAACGAAGTAGTGAACATTCCCCACGGTCTGGCAGCCATTGCCAGGGCCAGATCAAGCCTGCTACGCTGTGGAGTGGCCTTGGAGACCGCTGTCTGGGATGCCGGGTACAGCGGGCGCAGTGAGAGCTTGCTGGTTGTGCACAACCCTGATGGGTTCAGGTTGAAACGCGATGCCAGGGTGGTACAGCTGATCTTTTTCAAACTTAGCAGTCAGGTCGGAGAGGGTTACAAGGGAATTTACCAAAATGAAAATAAATAGAGGCAATAGGGAAACTATTGCCTCTTAATTATCAATCCTGCAATTATCAATAGTAAAGCAGAAATTAATATTCCATTGGCAGGTGACCCATATTCAGGAAGGTTTTTGCTTATTTTCTTTCCTAAAGTGGTTTCTTCATACCCTTCTGTCTTGACAATATAGGCATCTCCTCCGCCGCCCAACGATTTGATTTGACCGGCAATAACATACCCATTATCTGAACTCTGCAGGACCGAATATCCTATATCACTGTTTTCCCCCCCGAAAACCTGGCTCCATTGAAGATCACCATCCCTGTTAATTTTTATCAGATACATATCAAAGGATCCGTAGGAATACTCGTTGGTACTTCCTGCCAGTATATATCCGCCATCAGATGTCTTTTTTATTGACCTGGCATCGTCCTGTGTCTCATCACTGCCATAGACATTCTCCCATACTTTTTCTCCATCCAGGTTTATTTTAACCACATAAATATCAGAAAATTCATTGAATGATTTGGAATATCCGGCTG
>CBFFLL010000324.1:0-1723 GCA_965642175.1 Candidatus Methanoperedens nitratireducens
TCCTTCATTGGCGACTGTATTTGGGTCAATTCCAAGCATACGGGATGCAGCGATAACCTCGGGACGTAGAGGTATACTTTCCTCCAGGATAATTATACCTGTTCTGCTTTTTCTTGCCCAATCGTTAAGTGTTGCCGCAATACCGCCTCTTGTTGGGTCACGCATTGCGGTTATTCCGCCAACATCAAGAGCTTTCTTTACCATACCCCATAAAGGCGCAACATCCGAGCAAAGCGTGGTTTCAAAACCAAAACCTTCCCTGAAGGAAAGCAATGAAATGCCGTGGTCTCCTATGGTTCCGCTAACGATGATTTTATCTCCTGGTGAAAGATTTGCATCGTTTATCACCTGTCCATGTTCCACTATTCCTATACCTGTTGTATTTATCACGATCTTATCGAGTTTTCCCTTCTCCATTACTTTAGTATCCCCCGTGATGACAGATATGCCAGTATTTTTGCATACTTCGTCAAGTGAGTGAATAATTCGTTCAAGTTCTGATGTTTCAAAACCTTCTTCCATTATGATGGCAAGAGTTAGTGCAAGTGGGCGCGCCCCCATCATTGAAATATCATTGATCGTCCCGCAGGCTGCCAATTTGCCAATATCACCGCCCGGGAAAAATAGGGGGGTGACTATGTAGCTGTCCGTGCTAATTACAATTTCATGATCCCCGATCGAAATTGAAGCGCCGTCATCCAGGTCAGATAATCCAACTTTCCCAATATTCCCGGGAGTGAGGTTTTTCAAAATCGATCCTGCGATAAGGCTGTTCATCATTTCCCCGCCCGCGCCATGAGATAAGAGGATTTGCATATTTCTGAAAGGGGGTTCTGTGTACATAATAGTTGGGTTTACACAGTTTTTGGGCTATCGCAAGAAAAACCAAACACAAACTTTAAAGGGTATATGTACATAATACGTATAATAATAATAATAAATACGGGACAAAATATGAGGTATCATAATGAGAATTGGAATATTTCTCTGCGCATGCAGGGGTGTCATAAGTAATGTTATTGATGTAAGTGAACTGGGACGAAAATTCAACGACATGGAAGACATTGTTTTTACAAAGACATACGATGCAATGTGCGCTGGTGAAGAACGGGACGACATTATCGCAGAGGCGAAAAAGAACAATCTTGATGGTGTGGTGCTTGCAGGATGTTCCCCTAAAAAGTTTGAATCCATATCCAACTTTAGTACATTTTTAAAAGATATTGAGGGTGCGGGGATAAACCCGAGCAAACTTGGCTATGCGAACCTGAAAGAGCAGATAGCACTTCCATACCGTTCTGAAGTAAAGAATGCTAATAGCATTGCAGATCTTGAGATTAAAGTCGCACTGCGAAAGATAAAATCCACCTGCAATGCGACTTTTCAAGAGAAAATACCTGATAGATCCGTCATAGTTATCGGGTCAGGACCTGCAGGTTCATCAGCAGCTCTTAAGCTTGCCAACCAGGGATTCAAAGTGACCGTAGTAGAGAAAAAAGCTTCAATAGGCGGGCCACAGTTAAGACACAGCAAAGCGTTCCCTAAACATGATTTCTCACAATGTATCCTGACTCCGCTTTTTGTAGAAGTGGCATTGCATCCGAATATTAATGTTATGACACAGGCAGAAGTCATCGATGTGTCGGGACGTGTGGGAAATTATAATGTCATGATAAAGCAGACACCCCGATATATTGATCAAAAGAGTTGTACAGCTTGCGGC
>CBFFLL010000325.1:0-1719 GCA_965642175.1 Candidatus Methanoperedens nitratireducens
CATTGAATCGGTGGTCACAATAGCATCCTGCGTCGTTGTTACAATACTCCTGTATTTCTCCTCACTGTCCCGCAATGCTTCTTCCGCCTGCTTGCGTTCGGTAATATCGAGCGCATATCCAAATACTTTTCCCGTTTGATCCCCATCTCTGTCAATATTTGTAGCCCCCGCTTGGACCCACTTTATACCACCAGTTGGGAGTACAAGTCGAAATTCAACTTGAGGATTGCCGCCTTTCTGTAATTCAGAGATAGCTTCCCATAATTTCATTATATCGTCAGGGTGGATTATTTTAGGACTACCTGAAAAAATCGCCATATCTTGATCATATTCGAGAATTCTTCGCATCTCTTCTGAGAAGGTAACTTGATTAGTCGAAGGATCCCATTCCCAGTAACCCATGTGTGCAATTTCCTGGGCGAGCTTTAGATTCTCTTCACTTTTTCGTAGATTCTCCTCCACCAGTTTGCGCTCAGTGATGTCAATAAAATACCCAAATACCCGATCCTGTTCATCATACTGTTTAGGGAGAGAACCCGATTTTGCTGCAAGCCATCTCACCTCACCCTCGGGAGAAAGAACACGAAATTCAACTTCTCTCTCGCCTTTTACTGGTTGCATTATAGCTTCCTGTATTTTAACGACATCATCGGGATAAATTGCATCCAGTATAGCGGACAACTTTACGACACTTTTGTTGAACCCCAATATATTTTTCAACTCTTTTGATAATGCAACCTTATCAGTCGATACATTCCATTCCCAGTAGCCCATGCGTGCAATTTCCTGAGCAAGCTTAAGATTCTCTTCACTTTTTCGTAGTTTTTCTTCAGCTTCTCTTGCTTTCGTGATATCGGTTATAACACCAAAGCTACCCACCATGTTACCCTCTGCATCCATTAACACCTGTGGTGATACAAGTACCACAAGCCTCGAGCCATCTTTATGAATTAGGTTCATTTCATAAGGAGAACTTATACCTTCGCGCCGTTTTCTCATTTCTTCTTTAAATTGGTTCTTAGTAGCCTTATCCATAAGATTGAATATAGAATGCCCAACCAGCTCATCTTGTAAGTAACCCAACATCTCGCAAAGTCTCGTGTTCGCATAGGTGATAACAGCTTTACTGTCTATTGTCGATAGTCCATCACTCATAGTCTCAACTAATGTGCGGTACTGCTCCTCACTTTGCCGGAGATTGGCCTCAATTTCCTTACGCTCGCTGATGTCGCGCAAATTCAGAACGATGCCTGCCACGTCTGGATTATCAATAAGATTCGTGCCGATTACCTCAAAGGTAATCCAATGTCCATCTTTGTGCTGATAGCGTAACTCTATCTGTGCAATAGCAAGCTTCTTTTTAAGCAATTGTACGAATACCCCTATTATCTTTAGAATATCGTCAGGGTGACAATAATCGAGTGGATTCCCACCGACCCTACCTTCAATTGCTCGCCCTGTTATACGTGCCATTGAAGGACTTTCATATCGTATGGTTGCGTCAGGATTCACGATAACGATGGCGTCTGAGGCATTTTCAATAAGCGCTCGAAAGTGTTGCTCGCTGCGTTTTAAATCCTCTTCAACCCGTTTGCTATCGGTGATGTCATTCAATATTCCCTGGTATCCTATAAGCCGGTTTTTCCTGATGAGCGTTCGGGGACTATTGCGCACCCAGCGTACTTCGCCCGACCTGGTTAAAAGACGAAACTCAAATGG
>CBFFLL010000326.1:0-1703 GCA_965642175.1 Candidatus Methanoperedens nitratireducens
CTTTGCTGTCATCAGATGGACAGCGTCAGTGTCTGCTGATATGGTCTTTATCCCATCAACACCTTTCTGGGCTATCCATGATACTATATTGCAGCCTGCGCCGCCAAGACCGATCACTTTTACAGTTGGCTTTGCTAACTTTGCAAGTTCAGATATTCTTGAATCATCTGTCATATATTTTTCCTCGTTTACCCTTCTTATTAAATATAAATTTCTGGATAATATACTTCATCACAAGATATATAACCCTTATCCAATAAGATTGAAAAAATGAGCAAAATACAGATAGACCCGGATATAAGGTATCTTGAAGGCACCCAGCGTGTGCTGTCTCCCGAAGCAACCCTGGAAAGAACCACAAAACTGCTCCCTACAATAGGCGTAACGCGAATAGCCAATATCACAGACCTTGACCGCGTGGGCATTCCTGTATTCTCGGCAATAAGACCAAGCGCCGCAGATGGCGCTATTTCAATATATTCAGGAAAAGGCGTTACTGACACCAACGCCAGGATATCAGCCATCATGGAAAGCTTTGAGCGCTGTCTTGCAGAGCAGCCCGAAGTTAGCATTAACCTGCCTGGAGTACAGCTTAACAGTGAAAGAGTTGTGGATACATACGAATCCTTGAGCGAGAGTTATCCTGCTTTATACCCTGACGCATTGCTTATGCCCCAACCCATCACAGAGTTCACAAGTCTTGAATGGGTAATGGGGCACGACATTATGGACGATATAGAAGTTTTCGTTCCTGCCAATGCGGTCTTCCACCCATACACTTCAAGTAACGGAATTAAACTTTTTCGCAGCAACACTAACGGTCTTGCCTCTGGAAATACTATCGAGGAAGCGGTGCTTCACGGATTGCTTGAAGTAATAGAAAGGGATGCGCTCAGTATCGGCGAGTATACACGAAATCCGGGCAGGGAGATAGCGCTTTCAGAAAGCGACGGAATGAACTACTCTTTAAAAAAGAAGATAGAAGATGCAGGGATCAAAGTAAAGGTCTGGCTTCTTGACTCGGATGTGGATATACCAACGGTCGTAGTAGCGCTTGATGATACTGTTCTTAAGGACCCGGCTCTTCTTGTAATGGGTGCAGGCTCTCACCTGTCACCTGAGATAGCTATCAGAGGCTGCGCAGAGCCGCGTTGTCCAGATACACGGGGCGCGTGAGGACACTGACAGGGAACAGGTAGTGAGAACCTTTGGTTACGACCACATGAAAAAGCTGAACAAGTACTGGTATGAGGACCTTGATACCGTGAGTATGGGCGACCTCAAGGATGATTCAAGCGATACACCAGCCGCTAATATAAACACAGTTATCGAGAAGCTTGATGGCATAGCTGACGCTGCAATAATCGTCGATCTCTCAAGGGGCGTGGAAGTCCCGGTGATCAGGGCGATAATCCCTATGTTCGAGCAATATACCATTGACCGCGAGAGAAGGGGAGAGCGCATCAGGAAAAGGAAGAAGAGAGTCGCTATATGAGGGTCGTGGTATACACTGGCACGAGCATCAACCATCACGATGCGAAGAAGATACTGGATGCAGACTACCGCCCACCAGTGAAGAGGAATGACATAAGAAAGCTCATGAGGAACCCGCCTGACATAATTGGCATAATCGACGGGATCTTTTTTGATAGCGCAGCCGTGGCTCATCGCGAGATCATCGAGGCGATAAGGGGAGGCGTAAT
>CBFFLL010000327.1:0-1575 GCA_965642175.1 Candidatus Methanoperedens nitratireducens
CCACGCCTGCGCCTGATATTCCGCTTTTTGAATCAAAGACCGCGCGCTCGATAAGCCCTGCGTCAGCAAGTGGTGCGGATGCAAGCGATGCGCCTGTGGGATAGCAGCCAGGGTTTGCGATAAAGTCCTGTTCCGGAACTTCGGGATGAAGTTCAGGTATTCCGTACACCGCGTCCCTCGGGTCGATGTGTTTCATTTTATACACTTTTTCAAAAACAGTTGTTTTTAACCGGTAATCTGCGCTCAAGTCTATTACTTTCACGCCCGCCTTAAGAAGTGCCGGGACGACCTGCATTGCAGTACCGTGCGGGACTGCTGTGAACACTATGTCAGAACGGGATGCAACATCTTCCATACTGAGGTCTTCAAATTCAAGGTCGTAAATTTTTCGAAGATGGGTATGAGTATCGCTAACCTTCTGCCCTTTCCTGTTTCGCGACGTAACTGCGACAACATTTGCCTCCGGATGATTTGCAAGCAGGCGCAGCAGTTCTCCGCCAGTGTATCCGGAACCGCCGATAATTCCTATATCCATGTTTATCCTTACATGTCAGGTCTTAATATGATACTTTCGATTCCTGTAATCTTATTGCAAATTTCTGCAACATTGTTTTCGGGATTTGTTCCAGAAAAGAACAGATGCGATCTGCACGCGCAATCTGTGCATCCAAAACCGGCGATCTCCTTGAAGAGTTCGGCAAACTTTTTTGCAACTGCACATTCAATAGCATCATCCGTGGGCAGAAGGACAGCGCATATTACTTCAGAATGAGGTAGAAGATAGTCGATGTGCCATTTTCTTACAGGGTTTTTTCCACTTGCCACATTGAAATGCCGCGTTACCCGTTTGAAACCCCCTGTTCCAAGTGCTGAACCAATGTATGCGTAGAAACCTGTCTTTAACTTTAAACCCCTGAGTTTTCCAACTATAATGTCAGTGTCATTATTCAATCTGAGGATAAGAACGTAGGTTCCTTTAACCGTCATTTTATATACAATTTAATTCAGATACCAAAGCTTTATGCGATAATAATCATTTAGACGCTATTGCGCGTAAAAAACCTTATGCAATCTATGGCGCAAAATGCGAGGGTCGCCCAGTCCGGTCAAAGGCGTTAGCTTTAGGGGCTAGTCCCGAAGGGGTTCGTGGGTTCGAATCCCATCCCTCGCATTCTCAATTATTTCAACTCAAATTACTCATGATAATATCGATTGCCTTAAATATCATTCTCCAGAATTAATGCCTGATGTAGGTGGCAGGCGCTTCTTTTAGGAATACGCTAACCCCAACCAGTCACACTACACACCACCCATCTTCATAGTGCAACATCTACCGTAACATGATCTTTGATTGCATGCCATATATATTTTGACCCCATATTGTCAAAAGCCTTCCCATATCCTGATTATACTTTTGTTCGGGATATAGCAACATATCATAACGTAGAGATAACGCTCCAAATCGAATCGTAATGATGAGAAAAAAGAGAAAATGAAAAAATAAATCGGAAGATTTATATGTGGCAGATCAAAACTTGAAATTCAAAGAGAAAGATGATGAACACAAAAATTCTA
>CBFFLL010000328.1:0-1553 GCA_965642175.1 Candidatus Methanoperedens nitratireducens
CGCTCCAGATGTATTCCTTTCCGTCCCATGCTGCAATATCCATTTTAAGCCTGGATCTGTATCCAGGTTCAGCGTAATCAAGGATATTAAAAATATCCTGCCCCATTGCTATGAGTTCTGCTTCAACATGCACGCTTGATGTTGAAGCAGTAAGAGGCGTCATTGAGGTAGCATCGATCGCATAAATGATCACAATAAGCATGATCGAAGCCGCTGCTACGGCTTCAAGCGTATAAAGCTGGGCTTTTTCATTGAACATTACCACACCCTCACATAAACGATGGCTCTCTCCTGGTAGCCTGTGGTGGAATTTACGATCAATACGAGGCGCTTGGTCTGCCCGATGTCAACATTTCCCACAAGTTGAGGGCCGCTAATATGCATTTGTATCCCGTTAAGATAGGTGACCGACATATTAACATCATAAATAATGTTTTCACTTAACAGCCCAAGTTCATCGAGCGCTTTTTGATAGTTGGTCAGGTTAGTACTATCTGTGGTCTTGTTTGAATAATTTAGTTTTGTATTATTATAGTAATCTAATTTCCCCTGATCGATTACACTTAAGGCTTCGGACTTATCAGCGGCAAGTAAACGCTCCACAAGTATCGTGCTTGCCCTGTCTGAAGCAAGTGTAACATCATCAGACGCTGTCTGGAATGGGACAAAAAGGCTGTTCATGAACTGGAATACAAATGCTACAGATAGAAGAAAAAAACTCATTCCGATCATATAGTCAATGGTCATCTGCGCCCGGTCATTGAAAAAGGTTTCCATTATTATGATTATAATAACCTGATTCTATTAAAGTTTTCTGTCGTGAAGTGTAGATTATCTCTCCCGCATCCTCCCGGCATACACGGACAGTGGAACCGCCACAGCCACATACGCCGCGATGCCAAAAAGGGCCTCTGCGCCGCCTGCCGCGCCTGATGACAGTCTTGTTACAAGGTTGAGGGGCGAATCAGCGAACAGGTACGCGCCAAGGAATAAGAAAATCAGGATCAGCGAATATAAATATTGTGAGATCGTTCTGTCCCTGTATTTTACAGCAATAATGGCGCCAAGAAGGACTATAACAACTGCCGTCACGGTGGCTACAAGCAGTATGCCGGGAATATTATGCACTGCGATACGGTTCATACCCACAAGAGCCAGCCACAGGATCGCCTGCATGGGGACTATGAGCACAGCCACGAGCATCTTGCCGTTAATGATCTGGGAGAATGACATTGGAGCTACCTCAAGCAGTTCCATCGTCCTGCGCTCGTACTCTTCTGTGACCATGTCTATTATAAGACCGCCTGAGATAAAGACTGGCGTGAAGACAAGTAGCGGGATGAGTATCCCGTAGATGAATTCAAAGTATGTTGACGTTTTCTTCAGTTCCTCATCAGCATAAAGCCTCACAGGCTCAAAACCGATACGCGGTGATCGCACGTCGCGGACATAAGTTTCAAACTCCTCAAGCGGCTTTTTCAACTGCAGGGTGGCAAGAGTGCCCCGGATATCAGAAGCTGGCAGGTATAGCTCAAGCTGGATAATTTCGCTGC
>CBFFLL010000329.1:0-1534 GCA_965642175.1 Candidatus Methanoperedens nitratireducens
AGTGATCGAGCAGGTCTTTCCACTTCTGGTCGGGAATCTTGGTCTTGCCTTTGACAGCGTTGAAATCGATGTTGTTTTTGAGCACCCCGGCGAGGCCGTCGTTTTCATCTTCGGTCGCGGCAATGGCTTTGTTGAGCATGTTGCCGATGTCGTGCTTCAGATCCTTTAATGCCGCAACTATGTCGCCATTCTCGTCTGTCCAAGACTCATGCCAGCGGGCGCGAACAGGAACGAAGAAGGTCTCGCCGTATGATGTTTTATCTTCCAGCAGTTCCTTAATGAGATCAGGCTTATCTTTCAGATGCGCGAAATCAGTCTTGCGCATTTGCTCGCGCTTGCGGTCGAACTCATCAGATAGACGCTTTAAAAAGAGCATCCCGAAGATGAATTCCTTGAACTCGGAGGCATCCATCTTGCCACGCAGAATATCGGCAGACTTTAACAGGAAGTTTTCAAGTTGGGAGAGAGTGATTTTTTCGGTGGTCAGTGTTTATTCCCCTTCTGAGATATGTTATCATAATTATGAAAACAAGTATATACCGTTTGTATTGAATTAAAAAGCTTTTGATATTTTTTGACTGGATTAGTTTTAGCCAATATCAATATGTCTTAAAACACCGCCAGCTCCCTCCATCAAACACACTCAAGCCCCCAACTGATCTTCGCAGGCACATGCGTGAAAAGGCGGAGAAACTCCCCGGACTAAAAAGTATCCTTTCAACAACACTCAATCCATCCTGCGTCTGGATCATGCAGACAAAGGCGGTATCTTCGATAATAGCAGGGTCGGAGCGATGCGCTTTGTGGCTGTTCGGGAACATATCGGCGCCGGGAATTGAATGTTTTGGAAGTGATATATGAATCTCCACTGTGTACAGGGTCTTCGAGCAAAGCAGGCAAGGAGCGTTTCCAGAAATTCTTTCGGGAGATTTTTGTGGACAATGCCATTAAAAACCTATATGTAAGTATAAGAAGTAAGAAGTTGATTTGATTGTATGCAAAAAAGTGATATAGCATCGCGCCGAAGAGCGCTTAAGACTGAACTCAAAAGAGTGGTTAATGAGCTGAAGAAGGCGGGAGTCGAGAGGATCATATTATTCGGATCCCTTGCCAAAGAAGATATCGGTCTGGCAAGCGATATAGACCTGCTCGTAGTGCAGGAAACAAAGAAAAGGTTCATGGAGCGACTTATCGAACTCTATGAGGTCATTAACCCCCGGTATGCCCTTGATCTTCTTGTTTATACCCCATCAGAATTCAATGAGATGAAAGAGAATACCACTTTTGTAAAGAAGATAATCAGCGAAGGGAAAGTCCTTTATGAAGCGTGAACCTGAAAGCGAAGCAAGACGGTGGCTCCTCCAGGCAAAGCATGATCTTGACGATGCAAATTTTTCTCTGGAAGGTGAACGATTCAATCTTGCGTGTTATCTCTCCCAGCAGTCGGCAGAAAAGGCACTGAAAGCATTTCTGATAGCAAATGAATTACCGCCGCCTATAAGGCCGGCGGTATCCCGTCGCATCGGATTCCTAT